>NZ_OY735137.1:655866-983800 GCF_963457595.1 Candidatus Neptunochlamydia sp. REUL1 | reverse complement strand
TGAGGAGCTGGAGAGAGGAGGGAGGTTCTGAGGGACTCTAAGATGTGTTAACTTCTGCATCGGCTCATGCTACTAGTTTGATCAAGATGCCATAAGAGCTTAATCAATAGCGGTTATCTAGTCAAAGATTTACAACCACATATCAAAGAATTCCCATATTCTACCCAATGTAAATTTTAAATATTTTTTGATGGGGTCAAAGATGATGTGTCCGAAGTGCATAAAGAATATCACAATCGTAAGCATTACAAAAATTCGCAGATTGGGACTATCAAATATAATCTCAAGGGTTTTCTTGATTTGCTCTAGATAGTGTCGTCATGAGATAGAAGCCCAAAGAGCGATACAACGGATTTGCACTGCAGCTATGAATGAAGCTGTATTTTTGGCATATCGAGTGGCTATTCCACGCCATCGTTTTAGGTGGAGAAAAGCATTTTCTACAAGGTGTCGAAGCTTATATAGTTCTTTATCAAATTCTCTCCATTTTTTGCGATTTGACCTCAGAGGAATGAAAAGAGTATAAGCACTTTCATGTTGAAATGTTTAAAGAAAAATGGAATAAATATTTAATAAATTGGAAATATGAGACAGATTATGACTGGAATTTTAACTACTGCCTTGAATAGTCCTAAGTCACCTAGACAACTTTCTCTAGTAAAAAAAGGATATACTCTTTTATTTGTGTTTTTTTGTCTTTGTGGTTTTTCAGATAATTATGAATTATCAGCCTGTTGTATGTTTAAAAATAATCCTCAATATGAAAGGGAATGGAAGGATATGGAGGAATGGTTAGAGTATCACAGGGTATTGGGTGTTGAACACTTTTTTATATACGCAGATAGATGCACAGAAGATTTTATAAAAAATTTTGATTGGTATGTTGATAAAGGTATTGTCACAATCATCAAAGTAAGAAATAAATCTTGGGATCATTCTAGTTTTCAAGGGGAGTGCCTTGATGATTTTTTGTCTAGTTTTGGTCACCTTACTAACTGGTGTCTTATGACTGACCCAGATGAATTCATCGTTACAAAAGCACATAATAATATCAAAGCAATGTTAGACTCCTTGGATGAAAATGTTGGTCAAATATTATTACAGTGGGTGGTATTTGGATCATCAGACTATGAAAGTTTACCTTTAGATGAGCTGCTTACAGAACGTTTTATCTTTTGTGGTGATAATGATTGGGTTGTATATAAGGACATTTGTAAACCAAAATTGGTGTCTAATCATAAGTCTTTACACAGCGCTTGCTTAAAACATGGGGCAAAGACCATAATTGCACCTTTAGATTTTGCTCAAATTAATCATTATTGGACAAAAGATGAATCTTATTTTCGAATGAAAATGAAGAGAAGAAATGCGCTAAAGATGACAAGGGGGCATGTTTCAGAATTAGAAATTTCAGAACTCCTAAAGCGTTTTAATCGCAATGAAGATTACTCAATTTTTAATTTCATCCCAGCATTGAAAGAGGCTTTATACCTTAAGCACCAAGCCGTCTTGACAGAATATCAGGAGGTAGGATTCTGATTCTGGCCCTGATGCAAAAAAGAAGATAAAGTTGAAGCGGTCGAGCATTTAAAGGGGAAATGGGAAACTGTAGCAATGACTGGTGATGGAATTAACGATGCTCCAGCCATGGCTGCTGCCAGCTTTGGGATCTCTATGGGAACAGATGCTGCGATTGAAACGTCCGATATCGTTCTTATATCTGACGATTTGTCGCGTGTTCCTTGGCTTATTCACCATTCGCGGCGCTTAGTACGTACGATCCAACAAAACATCTTCTTTGCTTTAGCAATGAAGTCGATATTTCTGGTCCTTGCAATTGTGGGCCTAGTCTCTCTTTGGATGGCCATTGCCGCCGACACAGGGGCAGCCCTTGTTGTCGTCTTCAATGGCCTTCGGTTGCTAAGGGCTCGTACAGAAGTAAATTAAAGCCCACAAACCAGCCTTGCTGCTATCGATGGTGGTTGGTACTGCAGGGCCAGCTTTTCACCTGTTTTTGCTCAATCGGGGCAGATATAGCTAAAGTGACTTAAATTAGTTATAGGCAGTGCTCCTTGAAAAGTTCGTCTATTCCACATTGATATTTTCTTCGCTTAGACTTTGCCTGTGCCCACTTGTGTTCAATAGGGTTTAGATCAGGAGAATAGGGAGGAAGATATTCCAAGGTATGGCCTGCAGCCTGGATCTTCTCTTGCATAGATTTGCTTTTATGGAATGAAGCATTATCCATAACCAGAATACTTTCAGAGGGAAGTTTCGGTAGCAAGTCCTCCTCTGCCCAAATGGAAAAGGCATCTGTATTAATATTGCACTCGAATAACGCAAGTGTAAGGAGGCTTGTTCCAAGTAATGCCCCTATTGCATTTGTTCTTCCTTTTGCTCCCCAATCATGAGTGCCAAAACATCGCTGTCCTATTTTGGAGTAACCGTGGGTGCGGGGCATATCATGGGCAAACCCGCTTTCATCAATATATACAATTGGCTTTCCCAAACGTTTATATTCTGCGATTTTCCCTTGAAAGATTTGTCTTTTTGTTTCGCAGGCCTTGGGATGGTTGAGCGTTTTTTTTATAGCTAATTCTTAACCTCTTCATGGCACACCGAATGCCTGAAGTGCTTACGTTGAGACGATGTGCTCGTTCATAGTTGAAGGCATCAGGGTATTTCTTGATATCCTCCATCAAGATCTCTCTATCAATCTTTATTGCAGGTCTGATTTTAGTGCGCCTCGGCTCTAACCTCTTAGACCAGAGAAACACACTATTTACACTTACTCCAAAGCGTTTTGCTACTTGGGCAAAGCTTAATTTTTCTTTGCTTCGGATTGATAGAACTTTTTTTCTAAAATCTAGCGAATATGTCATTCAAAAAATTATAACTAAAACGAAATATTTTAGCTATATAGCTAAAGTGACTTAAATTAGATGGTGTCGTCAAGAAATTTTGAATTTGATATACTTTGCTGTCTTATACCAATGCAACAAAGGAATTTTCTATGGGAAAAGCATCGCATCGTCGCCACGATATTTCAGATAAAGTCTGGGAATTGTTAGCTCCTCACCTGCCAGGTCGAAAAGGGGGCTTAACACAAAAATACACTTGGCCGTGGATGCGCATGGTATGCCAGTCCGAATTATTGTTACGCAAGGTACCACTCATGACAGCACTCAAGCAAGTTTCTTGATCCAAGGTATTTCAGCAGAGCATTTGCTCGCCGATAAAGCTTATGATAGTGACGCAATTATATTGCAAGCCTAGAGTCAAGGCATAAATCCAGTCATTCCTCTGAGGTCAAATCGCAAAAAATGGAGAGAATTTGATAAAGAACTATATAAGCTTCGACACCTTGTAGAAAATGCTTTTCTCCACCTAAAACGATGGCGTGGAATAGCCACTCGATATGCCAAAAATACAGCTTCATTCATAGCTGCAGTGCAAATTCGTTGTATCGCTCTTTGAGCTTCTATCTCATGACGACACTATCCAATCTCGAGTTAGTAAAAAAAACAAATTTCCAATGCACAGCGAATACAAAAACTACATATGGCTATCTCATCCGTAGTAGCCATTGACTCTGTGGGAGTAGTAGGTTTTCTCATCTTGAATAGGGAGCTTACAACAGAGGAGCGCCGTTTAGAGGAGCAAAGAAGAGATGGTTGGGTGTTGTAGTTGGCAAGGAGAGCTCATAAGTTAAATCCCAAGGAGGACTTGTTTTCATGTGTAGCCGTTATACCATGCATTACAGCTTCCATCATTTTTTTAGCAATTTTATGGGGTATCGATCTCTAAAAAACTTACGCACAGTTTACTTTCCAAAGTTGGAAAAAATTGCTACAATTCAGTAAAAAATTGATGATGTGGAAAAAGTTGTTTATGAGTTGTCGAATGGTTGATGATAACTTGTTGACAAGAGCTGTTTCTTCAAATAATTATCAGTGTTGTCAGTTCTTTGACATCATATGAACAATGGGCTTTCTCTATAGAAATTGGGAGTTATCAACAAATCCACAGCGGAAGAAGATGAAGAAAAATACTTAAATAGATTATTCTTTTTCTCTTATTAATGAATGAGTCAAGTACGTGCCTACTCCAGAACGATTTTTTGATCTACAGGATTTTTTTCACAAAGATCTTTTCAAACTAGAACGACCCGTATGGGACAGTTTAAGAGAGCTAAAGAGATATCTTGACTCTTGGGACCTTGGAAAAATTGAATGTGCTATTCCCGAGGGCGCCATACTTGTGAATCCTAATAAGATTTCAATTGGAAAGGGAACGTGTATTGAACCAGGAGCCTATATTGAGGGACCTTGCGTTATTGGGGAGGATTCTCAAGTGCGTCATGGAGCATATATTCGACCGTATGTTTTAACCGGGAAGAAGTGTATCATTGGGCATTCAACAGAGGTAAAGCACTCCATTTTGCTAGATGGTGCTCAAGCGCCCCATTTTAATTATGTTGGAGATTCTATTTTAGGAAAAAATGTTAACCTTGGTGCAGGTGTGATTTGTGCAAATTTCAGGCTGGACCATGGCGAGGTTATTGTTGAAGTTGAAGGGGCTCGTTTTAAGACAGGTCTAAGGAAGTTTGGGGCTATATTAGGGGATCTATCCCAGATTGGTTGTAATAGCGTCCTTAACCCTGGTGTATTGCTGTGCAAGCGCACCTTTTCAATAGCATGCAGCTCGATTCAGAAATCAAATGTAAGGAATCTAAAAAATGTTAAACCAGCTGATTGCTCCTAAAACCACCCTTCTAAAACCTCTTAAAAAGACGTTTGAAACCTTTTTAGAGCAAAATATTCTTCGTTTAGGGGATCAGAGCAAGCTACGAGATGCCTGCGAATATGCTTTGTTGAATGGAGGAAAAAGAATTCGTCCACTGATTGTAATGATGGTAGCTCGAGCTCTGGGGAATGACTTAGATGTTTTAGAGGCCTGCCTGTCTGTCGAGTATTTTCACACAGCTTCAATTATTGCTGATGATCTTCCTTGTATGGATAACGATGATTACAGAAGAAGTAAGCCTGCTTTACATAAAGTGCATGGGGAAACCGTTGCACTACTAGCTAGTTATGCTCTAATTTCTGCCGGGTACGAGAAGATTTTTCACTCGGTTCAGTCCTTGTCAAAGCAAAAACCCCCCTTTTCAAAGAGAGCAAACGAGGCCTGCGCGATTTCCTTGGATGCCGCAACGCGGTGCGCGGGGATTTCGGGTGCTGTTGGGGGGCAGTTTAAGGATATCTTTCCTAAAAACCGTTCTCTAGAAGAGATTCTTGATGTGATTTACAAGAAAACGGTGACTCTTTTTGAAATTGCATTTGTTTATGGTTGGGTTTTTGGAGGTGGTGACCTTCAAAGAGTAGACGAGATTCGAGAAGCGGCGTTCCATTTTGGAATGGCTTTTCAGATTTGGGATGATATTGGGGATATGGATCAGGATGGCGCAGGTTCGATAAACATTGCTCAGGTCTGTGGAAAGGAGGAGGCAAAACGTCGACTAGAGGAAGAAGCTGAAATATTTATCCGTAAAATGAAAAAACTCGGGATCTGGACTCCCGAGTTTCAGCAGGCTGTGGATTTACTCCGCGGCTAATGCAGGCTCTTCTTTTGGAGCTCCTTGAACTTTTTCCATGATGAGACGTTCAATTTCATCCGTCATCTCTGGGTTTTTCTTAAGCTCTTCGCGTGTCGCCTCTTTCCCCTGTCCCAAGCGTTTATCTCCATAACTGTACCAGGTTCCTTTTTTGTCGATAATGTTATATTCAACACCAAGGTCAATGATCGATCCTGTACGGGAAATGCCCTCGTTAAAGAGGATGTCAAATTCTGCAATTCTGAATGGAGGTGCCATTTTATTTTTAACGATCTTCACTTTTACACGGTTTCCAATATCAATATTTTCTGGTCCCTTAATACCTCCAATTCGACGGATGTCTAGTCGAACTGAAGAATAGAATTTTAGGGCGCGTCCACCAGATGTTGTTTCGGGGTTTCCAAACATAACCCCAATTTTTTCACGGATTTGGTTAATGAAAACAGCGCAGGTGCCGCTTTTTGCGAGAGATGAAGTAAGTTTTCGAAGGGCTTGTGACATAAGGCGGGCTTGGAGTCCTACGTGAGTATCTCCAATTTCCCCTTCAAGCTCCGACTTTGGAACGAGTGCTGCAACTGAATCAATGACAATGACATCAACAGCATTTGAACGCGCTAACATTTCTGCAATATTGAGGGCGTCCTCTCCACAGTCAGGTTGAGAAATCATAAGGTCATCAAGGTTGACCCCTATTTTTGCTGCATAAGCAGGATCCATTGCATGTTCTGCGTCGATGTAGGCTGCAATGCCGCCTTCTTTTTGGCAGCTTGCAACAATATGGGTCGCAAGAGTTGACTTTCCTGAAGATTCAGGACCATAAATTTCAACAACTCTTCCACGTGGCACCCCTCCAATTCCTAGGGCGAGGTCAAGAGAAATTGCGCCGGTTTTAATCGAACTGACTCCGCGGTTTGCGGAATGGTCTCCAAGAGACATGATAGCTCCGGCCCCAAATTGCTTTACAATATGAGATATGGCAAGTTCTAATGCTTTTTTCTTTGAAGCATCACTTGGGTTTGACATGGTAGGTCCTTACATTTAAGTTCATTTACTCCCAATATACACACTTTTGCGATTAGAATCATGGTTAAAATTTCGCTATCATGATAAGAAAAAGAAATGACTTATTTAGTAGGAGACATTGGCGGAACAAAAACCCATCTAGCCCTTTATCTTGAAGAAAAGGGAAAGATAGAGTGTGCAAAAGAGGAGAAGTTCCCTAGCCAGAAATATCCAAACCTTCGAACTATTGTGAAAGGGTTTCTTAAGGGGGAAACGGTTCATGTTTCTAAAGCCTGTTTTGGAATTGCGGGGCCTGTTAAAAAGGGGAAGAGCCAGGCGACTAACCTTCCTTGGCTCGTGGACGCAGACCAGCTAAAAAGCGAATTGTCAATCGACAAAGTTTCCCTGATTAATGACTTAGAGGCCAACGCCTACGGCTTGAACATGCTTAGGGAAGATGAGTTTTATACGATCAATGAAGGAGACCCTCGTGCAGAAGGAAATCAGGCAATGGTTTCAGCGGGAACCGGCCTGGGGGAAGCAGGTATTTTTTTTGATGGACGGCGTCACTATCCTTTTGCTTGCGAAGGGGGCCACACAGACTTTGCTCCAAGGAATGAAAGAGAGGATGCACTTCTCCGTTATTTGAGAGAAAGGTTTGGTCATGTTTCTTACGAGAGAATTCTTTCTGGACCTGGGCTTTACAACCTCTATCAATTCATGGTGGAGACAAAGCAAGTGGCAGAAAGGGAAGAGGTTTATAAGGAGATTGCATCGGGAGACTCTCCTCTTCTTATTTCGGAAAAAGGACTCAGTGGCTCGTCGAAAGCATGCGCAGAAACGCTTGAGCTCTTTGTGTCTATCTACGGGTCTGAAGCGGGGAATATCGCATTAAAAATGCTTGCGCTTGGTGGAGTTTATATCGGTGGGGGAATTGCGCCAAAAATTATGGGAGTGTTGAAAAGAGGGGATTTTCTCCGGTCGTTCACAGAAAAAGGGCGGTTTGGGGCGCTCCTTGAATCGATTCCGATTCGCGTTGTTCTCAATGATAGGACTGCTCTTTTGGGGACCATCTATTATGCTAAACATCTGATGTAATTACAGCCCAGACAGAATCTTTTCCGACGACAAATTTATTTGGAAGACATTCATTAACAGCTTTCATGACGTCTGGAAAAGACAAGCTATAATCATGCCCTGTGAGAAGCCCACCAGCACGAACTTTTGGCGTCCACGTTAGAATATCTTGTTTTACGTGTTCGTAGCTGTGATCTCCATCAATGAATACGAGATCGATATCACTCGGAACTAGATTTACTCCTTCCGTGGAAGTGGTTTTTAGTATGGTTGTTTTCGGGTCATTTTCAAAGTGTTTGCAAACTTTTTTATAGTTGTTTTTATAGTCCTCCGAGTTGAGAGAGGTGGGGTTCCCTTTTTGAAGGTAGCTGGCTGTGGGGCGATAGGGATCTATGAGATAAAGGTGAGCGCTAGGAAGTAGTTTTCTGAGTTTTTTTGCGTTTTTTCCGTCCCACGTTCCCACCTCGACAATTTTTTGCACACGAATGTTGTTTGCTACAGAGAGAAACTTTAAATAATCCCAACGAAAAACAATTTTTGGGTCGATGTTAAGAAAGTTCATTGGTCACCTCTTTAACAAATGAGTAAAAAATTTAAACAATTGATGCAAGAAGAATCGATTGTGAATTTGAGCAAGCCGTGGTAATTTACTTCCATGAAATGGATGACCATCAGCATATTTTGCACGCTTTCTTTGTTTGCTGAGAAAATGGAAAGGCGGGTGGATGTTTTAGAACACCAAATGGGCGAGGTTGGGACGAAAACCCCTAGTGGTGAGTATGGAGCCCAGCTTGCAAATGCCACATTTGAAAGAGGTTGGGTTGGTGTTGAGTTGTTTGGAAGCCCCCTTTATTGGCATGCGAAAGTGGGGGGCACCGAGTATGTATATAGTCTAGTGAGCGGCAAAGGGAAAGTGGAAAGTCAAAGTTTCGACTGGGACTTTGGATACCGCCTTGGAGCAGGGGTTTTTCTTCCGATTGTGAAGTGGGAGGTTTTAGGTACCTACACACACTTTGGGACTCAAGATACAGAGGGTCGTGGAGTCATTCCCCCTTCTCTTCTTGTGAACCTGCGAGGAAGTTTCTTTGTCTTTAGCCAAAGCGTAAAGTCTTCGTACGATATTGACTATGATACAGTTTCTTTCGAGTTAAAGAGGAGCTCGTTTTTAGGAAGCCTTCTGGGGTTAGGCTCTAGTTTAGGGGTTAAGCAAGGGTGGATTGACCAGAAGCAATCGGTGACATATAGCGCATTCCAAGAAGAGCTTACGAAGGTGAAAGATCGGTGTCGATTTCGGGGAGTGGGGCCTCTGCTTGGAATGAATATAAATTGGCACCTTTTTTCTGGGTTTAGCTTTTTGGGGGATATCAAAGGGGCGCTGCTTTATGGAGACTTTGAGGTCAAGCACACCGAACCTCCCATTGAAGTTAAGGGCGCTGCTCATCTTTTCTCTCCCAACCTTTCCTTTACTTTTGGTTTGAATAAAGATTTTCCTATCGGCGGGGCTCAGGTTTTTATCTCTCTTGCTTATGAGGCAGATTACTACTGGCGTCAAAATCAAATGGTGACAATGGAAGACGCAGATCGAGGGAGGCTTAAAATTGCTCGCCAGGCAGAAGACCTCACTTTTTATGGTGTGACTGGTCGCCTCGGTATTGAGTTTTAAAAGACGATGGCATGGTAGATAATAGAACTCACCCTGGGGTGAAGTCTGGAGCGTAACGGAGTCGAACCGTTGGCCTCAACAATGCCATTGTTGCGCTCTACCAACTGAGCTAACGCCCCATGAGAAACGATTGTAATTATAACGTGAGTTTTTTTCAATCACATGCTACGATAAGCCGTTATGAGTATTTTTGAAAAAGTAGAGCCCTGCCCCCCAGACCCCATTTTTGGACTGGCGGCCCGTTTTAAGAAGGACACAAACCCCAAAAAAATTGATCTGACAGTTGGGGTTTTTCGCGATGAGGATCTCAAGACCCGCACTCTGCGCTCTGTCAAAGAGGCAGAGAAGGTTTTGATGAAACTTGAGGTGGATAAGACCTATTTACCTATGGGAGGAAGCGATCCTTTTGTCAAGGAAGCTCAAAAGCTCATTTTTGGAGAAACCTTTTGCAAGGATGCGCGGGGGACTCTTTTTGGAGTTCAATCTATCGGAGGAACGGGAGCTCTTCGTCTAGCTGGTGAATTTTTGTCTCTAGAAGTAACGAAAACAGCTTATGTTTCCGACCCCACGTGGCCTAACCATGTTGGTATATTCGAAGCATGTGGATTGGAAGTAAGAAAATACCCTTACTACAACAAGGAAAACCATATCCTTGACTTCGAGAGGATGTTGAACACCTTATCAGGCGCTGCTGAAAATAGTTTGGTCGTTCTTCATGCCTGTTGTCACAACCCCACAGGATGCGATCCCTCGCAGGCTCAATGGAAAGAACTTTCAACACTCATCCTTAGAAAAAAGCTTGTTCCTCTCTTTGACTTTGCCTATCAGGGATTTGGCCGCGGGCTTGAAGAAGATGCTTGGCCGGTTCGCTACTTTGCTGAGCAGGGGCACGAAATGTTTGTTGCGTCCTCTTGCTCAAAGAACTTTGGACTATATGGGGAAAGGATTGGCTTGTTGTCGGTCCTTGCTAAGAATGAGCAGCTCGCTCAAAACTCTTCCTCTGTTGTCAGGGGGGTGGCGCGAGTTACCTACTCAAATCCTCCAAGGCATGGGGCAGGAATTGTCACAACTGTGCTCCAAGATAGAGGCCTCTCTGAATTGTGGCGGGCCGAGGTTGATCAAATGCGCAAGCGGGCTGAAGAGATGCGATGCATGCTATATGACGCTCTTTCTGGGCAGTTTGGAAAAGATAAATTCGGTTTTTTAAAAAGACGGCACGGATTATTTTCAATGTTAGGGGTTTCTCCAGAGCAGGTTGATCGAATGATGGACGAGTATGGAGTCTATTTGGCTCGAAGTGGACGGGTTAATTTAACAGGTTTGTCGGAGGAAAACATTACATACGTCATGGAGGCAATTGTAAAAACAATGGGATGAGAAAAAAAAGTTATCGCCCCTACATCATCCTAGGCCTTGTTTTATTGGGACTTTTCTATATTCCTAAAGGGATTGTTGAAAGGGTTCGAACAACAGCAACAGGGGCCGCTGTTGGCGCAAAAGTTTTTGCTCATTCGAGCACTACCGATATCGAAGAACTTCAAGCAGAGCTTCTTTTATTAAAAAATCAGAATAACACCCTTCGCCGCCGACTCCTTTCTGAAGAAAGAATTAGCGTTCGAATCAAACGAGTTAAAGAGCTCATTGCTCTCGATGAGAAAAAGACTTCAGATTTTTATGACAGAAGAAAAAAGGCTGCTGAAGAGCGTCTTGAAAGAGAGTTGTTTTTTCGATTCGCAGAGGTCGTTTATCGCGAAGCAGCAAATTGGAATGCAACGGTGTGGATTAACTTGGGCGAAAAGGAGGTTGAGCTTAATAGCCCAGTTCTCAAAGGGGAAAACTTAATTGGCCTGGTGGAGTATGTTGGAAAACATCGAAGCCGTGTGCGACTACTGACAGACTCTTCGCTAATCCCCTCTGTTCGAGTGGCTAGAGAGGGAGAATACTTGGCAAAAGGAGAGCTTTATGGAAGTAGCTCTGCCCTTTGGAGAGGGCGCTCTGAAATTTTAAAGGGCATCGGGTTTAACTATGACTTTGAAGATGAAGAGGGTCCAGCAAGAGAGCTTAGAAGCGGAAGACCCCTTGACCAATTGAACAAGGAAGAAACGCTTTCATTGATGGATGTAGGAGACTTACTTGTGACAACTGGAATGGATGGGGTGTTTCCAAAAGACATTCCTGTTGCAATTATCACCAAAATAGAAACCCTAAAAGAAGGATGTGTCTCAGCAGAAATTGAAGCACGCCTTTGCGCAGGAAATCTTGATAATCTTTTAGACGTTGTCATACTCCCTCCGCTTACCCCCAATGAGAGTGAATGATGATCCGTTTTAAGGGAATTTGGAAAACCTTTCCACCAAATCATACGGTCCTCGAAGATTTTAACTTAGGAATTCGAGAGGGGGAAACGCTTGTCATACTGGGAAAAAATGGGAGCGGAAAAACCACAGCCCTTCAGCTTATCAAGGAAGTGTAATTAAATAGGTTAAAATATATTCCGATCTTTTCTTAAGACGAGAGCGTTTACTTAAAGAGCGCTACAATTAACCTAAGTCGTTTATTGTTTATGAGTTAAGTTAAAGCTTTCACATCTTGTCATATATGGATATTTTTTGTCCTAGAATTTCTGAAAATTCCTCTATGCAAATCGTTCCTACTTTTCTTTTAAAAGTTTTTACCAATTCATTCTTTTGGTTAATCCTCTCAAAATATTTAACTTAATGTTATTGGGATAGGCTCATATAATTACACTTCCGTTAAGTTTAATTCTTGACAGATAATTTTTATAATTTCATATATAGGCATAAAGCAACGGCAGGTAAATGGTAGTGAAGAGAGTCATTTTTTATTTTGGAATTTTTCTATTAACCTCGATAAGCCTATTTTCAGAAACGGTTAATTTTTCAGAAATTAAGGTTGAAGAAAAGATAAAAAATAAAGGTTCTCGTGGAAATTTTTTAGGTCCTTCCGTTCAGGCTCAATTATCTCACGATTTTAATTTAGGTGTTGTATCTGGTTTATTTGAAGGTGGACCAAAACAATTGAGGAGTAGTGCTGCTTTAGAGTTCTGTTTAGGAAGTAATAGAGGAACTGGTATCAAAATCAGCACTGAGCATTTGATGCAAGATTTAAAATTCAATTTTCACACAAGTTCACAAAAAAAATGGGTTCATCAAGCATCAGCTGGAATTGGGTTCAAACATGTGCTCGAAAACGAGCGGCACCCTTTATTTATTAAATCTTTCCAAATTGACGGATGTTATTCACATTCATGGAGCAAAAATCTAGATAAAAAATATATAGGTCACCATAAAAACTGTATCAGCTTTAGAAGAATTGCGGGAGTAAACCTATGGGGAGGTAGTGGAGGGGTAGACTTACAATTTAAAAAATTTAGGAGCATTTTAGGGTTGATTGTTAATTATGATTATCTGAAATTTGACATAAAAAATAGCTATCAGCTTTCAAAAAGTGGCTTTGGCGGAGGATTTTCCCTCCTTCAACCACTTTCAGATGCATTCGACTTAAAAGCAAAAATATCATTTCGAAAATCTTTTAACAAGTATTCAGGAGAGTTTAATTGGAATCCAAATAAAATCCCAGGTTTAGCAGCTGGACTATTTGGGGGGTATACATCAGGAAAATATGGCTTAGCTAGCTCTTATGATATAGGAATTAAACTGAGTTACTTATTTGGGCATAAAAAATCAGAGTCTAGTCACAGTAAAAACTTACTGTCGGGTTACTCAGCCTCCAAAAACTGTTTTAAAACATGCATTCAAGATTCTTTTATTAGAATGCCACAGGTAATCGCTGTTTCTGATGAAAAAATTTCTTGTTCATTGATATTGTCTGAGAAGGTTCTATCGTGCGATGGACTATTTTTTGCACCCATAGTTTTTCAAAGGGACAATCAAAACCCAAATCCGAATATTGCTAGTGTTGATTATTATATCAAAAATTTTGATAAAACAAAATCAACGGGCAAAATAGATATAGATTTTAAATTAGTGGATGGAGACATAATTACTCCTTCATATCAAACATCTCAAAAAATTTATTTTCAGGATGTGGACCCAAAGGGTTTTTTGAATCAAGGCCTAGATCCTGAAAGTACAGGATCTTTAATTATAAACTTTAACAATGCGGGTCTTAAATATGATGACGTTTCTCAGTGGGAATGTAAGTTCGAAAATCAAGTTTGCGGAGAAGTTGATCAGCTTGTCAATGAACCTTCTTAAGGATTTTGGTGAAAAAACCTTCATCTCTGAATAGGAGCTTCCACTTTATTGGATTTTCTCTTTCTAGGCAGCTAAGTCTCTGCCCTCGAAAAGGTCTTCAATAAATGTCTTTATACCCCGGGCGTTTGCATCCGAAATTTCATCGATTTGTCATTGAACGATGCAAATGGGGCGTGTTCTTTCAGGAACGCTTTCTGCAGCAATCCTAGCCATTTTTTTTGACATCGTCTTGACTAAAATGGGAAATCATTTCACAGCTGAGTGCTGAGAGAGCGTTTCAAAAACCCCCTCTCTAATCTCATCAAAAGAGGGGTGTTTTCCGAAGGCACGCTCATAGATATCCGTGCGGATGGGTTTAAGGGTTTCTTGTGCTTTCAGGTTCCCTTCAATAAATGAAAATATTTTATCATAGGAAGTGTTTGGAATGACAGTACCACACTGGTGAAGATAGGAAGAATAGTTTTTTGGTTTTTTCCATTGAGAGCCTTCGAAAAAGAACATGGGACGGTTGTAATAAAGAAAGTCGTATCCGATCGAAGAGAAATCTCCTAAATAGATATCTGTTCGCTTCAATAGAGGGAGGACAAGGGGATATTGGGAAAGAACAACAACGTTATTAACATCTCGGTATTTTTCTTCTAAGTGAGTGACATAGCCTGGTTTATAGTGGATAAGCCAGGGATGCAGCTTGATAATAAGATTGTAGTGGTCTGGAAGTTGCTCGGGGACAGCAAGACCCACATCAATAAAGGAAGAAGAGTGTTCTAAGTCTTGCCACGTGGGAGCATAAAGAAGGGTCGTTTGCTTTTTGGCAAAGAAGGAGAAAACCTCTTTTTCGACAAGGTTATCGTAAAAATCCATGTGTTCTTTATAAAAAGGATAGCGGTAATTCCCCGTTCTCACATGTCCCAGGGCCGTATCGAAAATTCCGCTTTCTTGCAGCCTCTCTTCCATGATAGGACCGTAGGTGAAAAAGTAATGTTGATCTTTGAAAGTTTCAATAGACTTGTCTGAGTTTCCGTGGGGACAGTACCAAAACTTCATCTGCTTTCGGAAGATGACTTCAAAAAGAGGGCTTAAATCTTTGCGGTAGTTAGCGCTGGAAACAAAGAGAAGGTTATGGTTGTGGGCGAAATATTCTAGAATCTTTGCATGGTGATCAATGTAAAGCGACTTTACCTGCGGATAGTAAGTTTCCATTACGCCTGTCAAGAACTCAATATCAACGACAAGAGGCATTCCCATGATGTATGCGAGAGGGGCTAAATGATCAAGGTGGTTGACCGAGTCTCCAGGTGCAAGGCAGATGCCACATGCTTCAGACTGTTTCGGAGAGGATGTCATATATTTTCGCACGTGTTTGGTCTTTGTCAAAGACCTCATTATACACGTGGTCTTGTATTTTTAAAAAGGATACAGGATCGATTTCATCGATCTTTTCAAAAGGGTTTTCATTCGCATCAATAATCGTTCCACACCGCGTGAGATAAAGTCCTTGGTCCTCATTTGGGTTGCGGTTTTGGGGGTTATAAAAAAAGAGAGGGCGGCGAAATGTTAAAAAATCATATCCAATTGAAGACATGTCTCCCAAATACACATCGACCGATTGAAGCAAGGGGTAAATGGGGGGTAAGTCTTTCAGAATGATCACATTTTCTTTTGGAGATTCGAGAGGACACTTTAGATGGGGGTGAGGTTTAATGATCAAATTCCAGTCTTTGGGAACAGAATTGATCAGAAAGGAGTGCGCTATTTCAAAAGATGAAGAGCGTTCACTATCATTCCAGGTTGGTGCGTATAAAAGTGTGCGACGTTTCCGGTTTATTGGGAGTTTTTCCTCTAGGATTTTTTGGTAAAAATCAATGTGCTGCAAATAATACTCATACCGATAGTTGCCTAAAATAAAGAGGTCTTCTAATTGTTCAAAAGCTCCTTTTTCCTTAAGGAAATCAATCATCTTTTGACCGTATACAAAGGCCCGTTTTTCTTTTGAAAGACCCTCCATAAAGTAAGAGGAGTGACCTTTATCGGAGTTGCCATGTGGGCACCACACATTCATGAGACACTTTTGATGAAGAGTTGTTGTAATAAAAAAAAGGGAATCAAAAAGGTCCTTAGGGAGGCATGAAATGACGACCTCAAACTGCGAGACCATTTGTTCTGCCATTTCAACTGGGTCAAAATAGAGAAGATTTAAATCGGGGTAATAGCTCTTTGCTAAACGTTCAATTTCAAAGTCTGTGACGACAAGAGGAACCCCTAAAAGACTTGCTAAGGGGGCTAAATGATCAAGATAATGTTTCTGATTTCCGTAAATCAGCGTTGCAATCTTTGGGAAGCTTTCTATGATCATGCTTTGTCCTGTTATAGAGCAAAAATTCATTTTAAACAACATCCTTTCTCTCGCAGGTGTTTTACTTTGCCACTTTGACGACGTCCTTTTTTGGGGTCGGGTTGGGAGGAGTATATGTTGAAGTTGATCCTTCATATACCTCTCAAAGATGTTCCTCTTGTGAAAACATCGACAAAAATAGCCGCAGGAACCTCTGAATATGGGCGACCTATTTTCAGCCTGAGAAATCAGGAATCTTCCTCCTTTAGGGAGGAGAGGGGGTCAACCTCAGGGTAATCGATAGTAATTAGGGTCACTTTCTTTCCTTGCACTGCTTCTGCGTGCACAGCAGAGTTGTTCATCTCTAAAGGTCCTTCCTTTAGAATCATTTCGTGTAATGACTTATTTCGAAGGTGTTGCCCATGGATTTTGTCTGTTAGCTCCTTTGCCCTTTGATAAAGGTGTAGGGTTTCAGATTCAATATCGACAAGGGGGTCTAAGACCTCATCTAAAGTTGTTCCAATGGTGTTTAGTGGCATAAGATCAAACAGCATGCGCGTGAGAATCCCCCGTTTTTTGATGACCTCTTTAAGGCGCGCTGCTAATTTACTGCATTCTCGATAAAGATCGTTTTTCAGTTCAATATCTCCAATCAACAAAACATATTCCTGCTGATTCATATTGCCCAATATTTCACGTCGCAAGTCAATTTCTTTAGATAGAAAGACTTGCAGCTGCTGATTGATCTCTGTCCACTTTGCCATTTTTACCCCCCGGCCGCACTACACTACTTGCAAATAGTATGCCAATAAAGCTAAACTCCTTGTTTGAAGTGGAGTAGAATATATGGATACCGAACAACTACGTCAGTGGTTCTTCAAAAATCGCCGCGACCTTCCTTGGAGGGAAGATCCTTCCCCCTACGAAGTATGGGTATCAGAGGTCATGTTGCAGCAAACTCAAGTTAGTGTGGTAGTTCCCTACTTCAAAAGATGGATGACTCTTTTTCCCACCATTACAAAACTTGCCGAGGCACCTCTTGAAAGAGTAATCAAAATCTGGGAGGGACTTGGCTACTATTCTCGGGCTCGAAACCTTCATGAAGGGGCACGGTATCTCACTGAAAATCACGGTGGAGAGCTTCCTTCGTCAGGTGAAGAGCTAATAAAGGTTAAAGGGTTAGGTCCTTACACTGTTGGGGCTATCCTAAGCTTTGCTTTTAAGAAAAGGGAGGCCGCCGTTGATGGAAATGTATTGCGCGTCCTTTCCCGCTTCTATGGAATCGAGGAGCCGATAGATCTGGGGAAGGTACAAAAAAAAGTATGGGAGCTTTGTGAGGCGCTTCTTCCTAAGAAGGAACCATGGATTATTATGGAAGCCCTTATTGAGCTCGGCGCCCTGGTATGCAAAAAAACAGCCAGTTGCAGCTCTTGCCCCTTGCAAAAAGAGTGTGTAGCCAATAGAACGAGTAAAGCGGATTTACTTCCTATAAAGAGAAGCCGGGAGAAAACTATCCACCTCCATCGAGATGTTGCTGTTATCCACACTGAAGATGCTTTCCTTCTTCGGAAAGGGGAAAGCGGAAGGGTGATGGCAGGTCTTGCAGAATTCCCTTATTTTGAAAGAGGAACAGCTATTGAGGATTCTCTTGATCTTTCCCTCACCCCTCTTTGCTCCCTTCCAGAGGTGACACACGGGTTTACAAAATACAAAGCGTTTCTCTATCCCCACCTTTATAGGGCTTTGCATAAGGAAATTGAAGGGTATGAATGGATTCTTTTTGAAAAAATTCCCATAACCCCCTTCTCCTCTGGACATCGCCGGATCCTTCAAGGACTGTCTATGGCAGAGCCTCAGGGGCTTCCCAAGAAATTAATTGCTCTTTTACCTTAGGGACACGCCCTAAAGAGCGTATCCTCTTCTCGAGTTTTGACGAAAAAATTTGAGGTTTAAATGAGTCGAATTCAAGAACAAGTTATACGTTCTATCATACCTCCAGCGCTTTTTACAATACGATCGGAATTCCCCTGGCTGTATTGGGTCTTCTCAATCCAATGATCGCAGGGTTTACTATGGAGCTCAGCTCTATTTCAGTCGTTCTCAACTCCCTGTTTTTGAGAAAAGCCTGAACATGGGGATGTTCAAAAATGGGAAATGAGGTAGAATGGGTTCTTTTATCTGAACGCAAGAGCATGTTATGGATATTGAGATCGATTTACCGAGACGGATGTTATTCGATTGGAAGAAGTTATTAGTATATATTGTCCCTGCGGCGCTTCTTGCAGGACTTTTAATTACAAAGGTGGGAACGCGTAAAGGGGGTTCTGAAGGAGAGTATATTGCTGCTACCCATGCTTTTGTCAAATGGGACCAGATTTTGGACCAGAATGCGGAGGAGTTTGCGAGTTTACAAAGGGTGATGAAAAAACATCCTGAGCTTCATGCTCACTATGATGCTCTAATCGGTCAGAATCTGCTTTCTGCTCACTCACCAAAAGAAGCCGAGCCCTATATTGGGCGGACTCTTAAGAGAACTGATCAACCTTACTATTCTGACTATGCTCGAACGTCGCTTCTAATTAGCGCAGCAAAGTATGAGGAGGCAAGGCAAAGTGCAAGCCTGCTGAAACAACAAATGCTTGAGGATACTGCATTTTGGAAGGACAGGAATGACAACTCTGCCCTTTTTGCCTTTAATTTACTTCGAATCGCCACTCTTTCTGAGCAGCTTGGAGATCTGGAAGGTGAACAAACCGCCTGGAAGGAGTTGAAGCATTATGGAGGATGGGAAAAAGACGCAAAAGCAGACGAAAAAATTGGGCATGCTGGATTCAAGCAGCTCTTAAGCCACTTTACCGTGCAAGAAACGTCGCTTCTTGACTATATCGCATCAAGAGAAGAGGACCTCAGCAAACAGTAGAGTCGCTTGCAAGCGGCTCAGTAAGTTTGCTTACTGCCCTCCCTCATCATCGTTCAACTTTGTTACTGACGAAGCAGCTTTGTGCATCCCTGTTCCTCCTACAAGACCTAGGAAGAAGAAGACAAGCGGAGGCAAGAAAAATGAAATGATGACCCCAACGATTGCAAGTACAAGCTTAGTCGCCTTTTCTTGTTTGAAAACAAACCCAAAGGCAGCTTTTGCTGCTTTTTCAATCTTTTTAGGAAGCCATATTCCGAGAATTCCCCCCACGCCTGCTAGGAAAACACTCCACGCAGCGCCAAAGAAGATAAATGTTAGCAAAGTCGCTAATAGAAAATAGAGTACGAAGAAGATTTCAAATCGATACTTCTTTCCAAAATTTTCAAGCTCTTGAACGCTAACGCCTTCTTTTAGTTTTTTATCCATTGTTTCTCTCGTTTTTCAAAACCATAGAAGCACCAAGCCTATACTTAGTTGCCTCTACACTCAAGTTTAAAATAAAATAAATTTTTTGCAATCTAGATGTTTTCTGTTTTCTTTGAAATTTTTCATTAAATTGAATAATATGAACGCGATACTGACTCTGAACTTTTTTTAGATGAGAAGCAATTGATAGCGAAAGAAAGATCGTTAATTCATATCCACAATAGTATTAATCTTTTAAATAAGATTTTTCTACTACTGCTCATTTCTGCTCTTGCTCTTCTTTTACTAAACATATTCACCGCTTCATTAGAAAAAGGCGGGGTAGTCATGCCCAAAAAGAAGAAAATGAACCCTTCGGTCTCAGCTTTTGAGTATGAAAAGATTGGCGAAGGCCCCCTTGCTGTTGATTCAGGGCTTCAGAGCTTTCCTTTTCCTGAGCTAAGTGGCAAGATTCTTTTTCTTGCCCGGTCGAGCCGTCCAGATAGTGAACTTATGGAGACACGTTATCTGTTGGGTCTTAAGGGGTCTCTAGAAAAAAGAGTCGTAGAGCAAGATCAAAAGCTGTATCTAACTTATGAAGAAGACCGTCTTGTCTTTTCCGAGAAAACAACGCCTTTATGGATTAAGCCAAAGCAAAACGGAGAGGAGAGAACCCTCTTGCAAATGGGAATCGATCTGGCTTCTAACCAAGGAGCTGTGCTTCTTTCTGAGACAAGAGAACATCTGATTAAAGAAGATTGGAAACCGTTAAAAAGGGAACAGGTGTTTCATCCTGAACTAATCGCAGGAATTGATGCTTTCGAAGGCGCTAAATGGTGGTCAGCTGATCGCCTTTTTGATCAATATGCTGGAGATGAATACCAAATTTACAAAGGACTTGAGCGTCTAGAAATTCTTGGAGAGCAAATTCTGTTTGTAGAGGAAGGGAGAACCTATGTTTGGAAGGAAGAAAAATGGAGTGTGGGCTCTGAAGAGGGATATCCCCTTGCAAGGGTCAAAGAGATCACCCCTTTTAAGATGAGCTTTGAGCTTTGGGATCCCTCGGGAATTGAAACTGTGCACATGACGTTTAATCGAGAAAGAGCGCGACCCATAGCGATTAGGTTGGAAGAGGTTTTTACGCGCCTAAGACAGAGAACAACGTCCCGCGTCTCTTGCCGTATCGATAATCGAGCCACGATATTAAAAGTTGGAGATTGGCTTTTCCATACAGATAGGGGATGGCACACTGTTAAAAATTCATACGAAATCGATGCCATTGTCAAGTTGAAGGTTATTGGAGAGCTTTTCATTTTTGATGGACTTGAAAGCAGCGATGGGAAGAAGGTTTTTTGCGGATCGCTTTTTGATCCAATGCGCACAGAGCTCCAATCTGTTCGCCTTCCTATTTCGCAAATGAAGACTCTTGAACATTCTCCTCCCCCTAAAAAGGGGAGATCGACTAAAATCCATTCTCCGGCTTCTAGCGAAATGGAAAGAAGTGGTTCAAGACTGAAGTCGCACCAGAGATTGCAGCCAATAGAGGATTACGAAGTTTTTGAAGAATAGAATCGCCTTCCTGTTATTATTGTGTATCTCCGCTTTACATGGGCAAACCATTGAAGAAAAGCGGGATTCCCTCCTCCTTCAGAAGGAAGAGAAGGAGCTCCGCAGTTTTTTAAACGAAATCAATGGCCAGCTCCGAAAGCTTCGTATTGTCATGGAAGAAAAGTATGAACTCGTCAATGAGTACCATAAAGACGGAGTAGGAGAGGGTGAATACCAAGACCTCTTAAAAGACGTGAATGGAATTCGTCGTGAAATTCAAGACCTCGAAAAAGAATGGCACAACCTTGTTGTTACCGAGGCAAAAAAAGAGGATGAGGGATACGCTCTTTGGGATCAGGAAGAGACTACTCTTTCCCAGTTGATCATGGAATATGGTTCGAGCGATTACCTATATGTGATCCCTCCAGAAGTTTTGTCGATGAAACTTCATATGCATTCTGACATTCCGATCCCTCGAGAGTCTTGGAATGACCTCCTAGAAATTGTTCTCTCTCACAATGGGATTGGGGTCAAACAACTCAACTCATACACACGACAGCTTTACATATTGAAGCAAGACTTGGTTGCAGTAGACCAAATTCTCAACGATCCCTGCGATCTACTGCGCATCCCCCCGAAAACACGTGTAGCCTACGTTTTTTCACCTCCTCCTGAGAGAATTAAAGGGGTGTCTCAGTTTTTTGAGCGGTTCCGTGACCCTAAAGTGACCTTTGTTTACCAGGTGGGGTATAAGATAGCGATCATCTCTTCTAAAGAAGAAGTGGAGAAGTTATTAGCCCTTTACGACGCTGTGTGGGAAAAAGAAAATGAAAAACTTACGCGCGTTTTTCCAATGGGCCGATTAAAGCCTGAGGAAATGGAAAAGATACTCATCGCCTATTTTGGTGATTTAACAAAAAAACCACGTGTTGGTTTAACAAAAGGAGAAGGGGATGACTTGGTCATCCTTCCTCTTAAGAGCGAAGGGTCCTTAGTTCTGATTGGTCCCAAAGACATGGTTGAGCGTGCAGAACGGATCATCAAAGAGACAGAAAGACAGATTGAAGACCCAATGGAGATGACAGTCTATTGGTACACCTGCCGTCATAGCGATCCAATCGATGTTGCTGAAGTTTTAGAAAAAGTCTATACGTCACTTATTTATTCAGGGATTGAAGGGCAAACGCCTCTTCCGGAGGCCAGTCCTCTCCCTCCTACCCGCTCATTAGAGCCTCCGCCTGAGCCACAACTCTCTCCGCCTACATATGGTCCTCCTCCCTATTCTACTGTTGTGCACCCTCCAACAGCGGTCGCTGCAACAATAGAAGCGCAAAAGGAAAAATCATTTACTACCAACTTTATTCCTGATCCAAAAACAGGTTCAGTCATGATGGTTGTCCGGCGTGACACACTGGATAAGATTAAGAACTTAATTCGAAAGCTTGATGTTCCGAAAAAAATGGTTCAAATTGAAGTCCTTCTTTTTGAAAAGAGGGTAAAAAATCAAAATGATTTTGGTCTTAACTTATTGCGTTTGGGTTCTGCTGCAACCAATACTCATGAAACCAGTTTAAAATATCAAACAAGTCCAGGGCTTGCTGCCAGGGGGATTGTAGACTTTTTTATTTTTAGAAAAAAACCGAACGACTTTTGGCCAGCATTTGATATCGCCTATAATTTTTTGATGGCGCAAGAAGATGTGAGAATCAATGCAGCGCCTTCTGTCACAACACTTAATCAAACCCCTGCGCAGATCTCTCTTGTTACAGAAATTTCAATTGATAATGGAGCTGCACCGATCGATTCGAATCAAGGAATAGGATTTCAGAAGTCCTATTCGCGTGCGCAATATGGAACCACGATGGTGATTACTCCAACCATTCATGATCCCGAACATCCAGACGATGAAAAACATTTTGTCACCCTTGAAACCAACATCACTTTTGATACGATTAAAAAGAACACGCAGGAAGACCGGCCTGCTGTTAGTCGGCGCCATGTTGAAAATCAAGTGCGCGTTATTGATGGTGAGACGGTAATTTTGGGTGGTCTCCGTGAAAAGACAGCGGAAGATTCAAGCAGTAAGCTGCCCTTTTTGGGAGAACTACCTGGAATTGGAAAGTTTTTTGGGGACTCCCGAATGACGGACGAAAAAACCGAAATGTTTATTTTCATTACCCCAAAAATTGTCTTTGATGTGAAGGGTGAGCATGAAAAACTCAGGATAGAGGCTGTTATGAAGCGGCCGGGAGACCTTCCTGAATTTTTAGAGAAGATGCAGGAGGCAAAGAAGTTAAGCAAAAAACGTCTCTTTGATAACAGTCTAAAACTTCTTTTTGGAAATGTCGATGGCTGATGTAGGAGATGATTATCTTTTTGCAGATCGTTTTGGCCTTGCTTCCATTTATGATCTTTCAAATAGCCCTTTTGTTGCTCGGGGAATTCAGAAGCTTCCTTATGGTTTTGTCAAACAGAAACTCGCACTTCCCATTGATGAAAAGGAAGGAAAGTTAGTCGTTGCAATTTCCCACCCTTACGACTTGGAGGTGTTAGAGGAAATTCGATGTATCACTGGGCAAGACATTGAAGAGGTCTTCTGTCCCCAAGCCTCTCTCGAAGAGGCAATTGAAAAATGTTACCACCAGGGTGAGAAGGAAGCCTCTCAGTTTATCGAAGGCCTCAAAAGGGAAGGGTTGGAAGTTTCTTCTGAAGAGAGAGAAGATGAATACGACCTACTTGATAAACAAGACGATTCCCCCATCGTTCGTCTGTTAAACATGATCATTATTGAAGCGATCCAACAGGGGTCGTCTGATATCCATTTCGAACCGCTTGAAAATGAAATGGCTATTCGGTATCGGATTGATGGCGTTCTTCAATTTCGTCACTCCCCTCCTCCAGACCTTTGTAAACAGCTTTTAACGCGCATTAAGGTGATGGCAAAGATGGATATTGCGGAGTATCGCCTTCCTCAAGACGGACGGATCAAGCTTCGGATGGGAGGAAGACAGATTGATTTTCGTGCGAGCACCGTACCTGTTGTTTGTGGAGAGCGGATTGTTCTTCGAATTCTTGATAAAAGCAACATTGTCTTGGGACTTGATAAGATTGGAATGGAAAAGGAGACTTTAGAAAACTTTCAAAAATATATCCATCAAAATCAAGGGATTGTTCTTGTCACAGGCCCAACAGGAAGTGGAAAGACGACGACCCTATATAGTGCGATTAATGAGATTCACTCGCAAGAAGTCAATGTGATGACTATTGAAGATCCCGTTGAATATAAGCTTGCGGGGATTGCGCAAATTGGAGTGAATCCAAAAATTGATCTTACGTTTGCAAAAGGGCTCCGCCATATTTTAAGGCAAGATCCTGATGTGATAATGATAGGAGAAATTCGGGATAAAGAAACCGCAGAAATCGCGATTCAATCTTCACTCACTGGTCATTTAGTATTAAGTACACTCCATACCAATGATGCTCCTTCAGCTCTTACGCGACTTGTTGATATGGGAATTGAACCCTACCTTCTTTCTTCTTCAGTGCTTGCTATCTTGGCGCAACGACTCGTTCGCCGTATCTGCGGCGAATGCAAAGAAGCCTATATGCCCACTTCGCAAGAACTCAAGGATTTGCAACTAAAGAAAGGAAAACTTTATAGGGGCAAAGGATGCAATGCGTGTTTTGGTTCCGGCTATCGGGGTCGAGTAGGAATTTATGAACTTATGCCAGTCACAGGTCCGATCAAACAGCAACTTCTCCTAAGTGCGGATGCAAACGCGTTGCAGAAAACAGCAACAGAATTAGGAATGGCATCTCTCCGCTCTGAAGGAGGAAAACTAGCGCAAGAAGGCATTACAACCACTGCTGAAGTTCTCCGGGTTACCCGGCAACTAGAACTCTACAATTAGTGAGATAGGTTCATGGCACTCTATCAATATACAGCGCTTTCTGGAGAAGGGCGGCGCAAAATGGGGATGATCAATGCTGATTCGATAGAGCTTGCTAAAGAACGTCTTCGGAAGCAGCAAATTCTTGTTACAAAATTGGTTTCCTATACAAAAAAAGGGGATCAGCTGACTCTGTCTTCAGCACTATTAGTCGGGTTTACAAGGGATCTTCATGTTCTTCTTAGAGCAGGGCTTCCTCTCTATGATAGTCTCCTAACCTTGGAAGAAAAGTATCGCCGCACCAAGCTCCATCCCATTTTCCTTGATTTGTGTGATCAGGTGAAAGAAGGGCGCCTTTTTTCAGAGGCGCTCAAGGATTATCCTAAGATTTTTGATCCTGTTTATCTCTCCTTAATCAGAGCCGGAGAAGAGTCAGGGTCTTTGCAACAGAGTTTTGCAGAGCTTGAAAAACTGATAGGTCGAGAACAAGCATTAAAGAAAAAACTCTCTTCCGCTATGATTTACCCCGCCTTTTTAGGAGTTTTTTGCCTCACAGTGATTTCTGTCCTTCTCTTTTTTCTCATTCCCTCTATGAGTGAGCTTTTTGAAGAGAGGCAACTTCATCCAATGACAGAAGCTGTTCTAGCACTTAGCCATTTCTTGAATGCGCATTCTTTCCTTCTTTTCATGACAGGTGCTGGCACTCTATTATTCTTTCTTTTTTTTCTTCGCCATCCCAGAGGTCAAGAAAAAGTGAAACGGGCTATGCTCCATGTCCCCATTGTCAAGCGGCTTTTCACTGAAACCATTATAGCACGTTTTTGCCGCGTTTTTTCCATCCTTTTTAACGGGGGCGTATCAATGATTGAATGTCTTCGCCTTGCAAAGAAAGTGATGAAGCATCCCTCATTTGAAGCGATTGTGACTGAGGCAGAGAAAAAAGTTCTTGAAGGGAGACGCTTGTCTGAAGAGTTTCAAAAGTCCCCACTGATTCCTACCCTTGTTGTTAGAATGCTCTCAATCAGCGAAGAGTCAGGTCGGGTTGCCGAGATGATGAACCATCTCTCAGATATTTACGAAGAAGATATTGAAAGAAGCTTAACGCGTCTGACCTCGTTTGTTCAGCCGGTGATGCTTCTTTTTTTAGGTGTAGTGGTGGCAGTGATCCTTTTAGCGGTCCTTCTTCCCCTTACCGATGTCAGTTCAATTTTACAATAAGGAAGAACCATGAAGAAAAAATATGCAATGACCCTCCTTGAAATCATGATTGTGATCTTCATCATCGGTATTATCGGAAGTGTGATTGGTTACAACATGCGAGGAAGTCTCGACAAAGGAAAAGCGTTTAAGACCAAAGAAGGTGTGAACAAGCTTTATGAGATCGTTCAACTTGAAGAGGCTCAAGGGAACCCTCTTAGTGCTGATCAAGATCTTGAGACAGCTATTGAGAGGCTACTCACGAATTCTGGGCTTGTTCGAAGGCCCTCTGATCTAATGAAAGATGGGTGGGGAAATACCTATGAATTTAAGCAAGATGGCAAAGAGCTACGCATCACCTCAGACAAATATGAGAGTTATTGTGAGGCCAAAGGAATTAAAGATAAGTATCCATGGGACAACGACGCGGATTCACACTCATAGAGCTTTTCCTCACCCTAGGCTTGATTGCTATGATGGGAAGTTTTCTTATCATTCAGGCAAAGCCCATGTTTGACCGGTATCAATTTCGCCAAGGGGTTTCAAAGCTTGAACGAGAGATTCTATTTTCAAAGCGTCTCTCTGAGGCGGCTCATGCAGATATCGAATTTGAGATTGAAGAGACCAAGCAGGGGTTAGAGTGCAAGCGGTTAACCGATGAACCGCTCAAGCTTCCTGGCACCATAGATACAGTGATCAAGATTCCTCACCTTCATTTAGAGGAGAAGAGGAAGCTTTCCGTGACCTTTACCGCTTCAGGGGCATTGATAGGTGAGAAGCAGTTTACCGTTTCGAATAACAAAGAAAAATCGGTCGTACAAGCACCTGTTTATTCGACTCATCAAAACAAACGCGAATCCCCTGGCTTTGCAGATTAGTAGAATAACCCTTTCTTTGGGGCGGGTCTCCTCAGTCGAGCAGCAGCAGCTGTGATTTCCGCTTCGTTTAATACCAAAAGATGGCTAAAGTGCTCTTTGATGAACTCTAGGATCTCTTTATTCCAGAAGACGACTTTACCTTCCCACTCATCTCTATGGTACGGATCCCATTTCACGACTGTGAGTTCTAACCTCTTCCAACCTAGGGGACGAAAGGTAAAAACCCTGTCAATAAACACCTTAACTTTCGGATAACGAGGCAGGTCTTTGATGCAGTCAAAACCATTAACTATAGTGGTTTTTATGGAGCTCAGGTCGATAGTTTCATCTGCTTTAGGAGCAAGTGCTATTGGAGAACTGCGAAGAGAGGCTAATGTGGGTGAGTACTCAATGTGGAGCGAATAATTGAAGAAATCATTTTTTTGAATCAGCCTTTTTTTTCTATCTTTACCTTCAATAAGGACTCCTGGAGTACCCACATTTTTTACGATCCCTTGAATTCGAGAGCCTCTTTCAACAAAGGAAACAATATATCCAATATCTATACTTCTTTTGAGTTCCAAATGTCTTATCCGATTGACGAATGACCCATATTTAAATTGTAAAGCCAAGGAAATTATCGGGACGGTAGTCAGAAGTATAATGCTCAAGTTTTCTAAAGTTAGAGATTGAAGTTCTTCTATCCAAGTGGCATCACCATGTTTCTTTTTTTGTGAATCCTCTGCTGTTTTATAAATAATGCCACAGAAGATGGCAGTCGAGAAAAGAAATAAAAGTAGTTGGAGAAAAAAAGATTTTAACTTTAAGTGTTTTTGATGAGAGGTATAAAGCCTTGCTTGGGGGAATTTTCGACCTCTTTTGCGGACATTGCACAGATGGATTGTCAAAATCAAAGCAAATAGGGTTGATAAAAAAATGATTCTTGCAGTTCCAGAAACTGCTCCTTTAAAGCAATATGCGATTACTACCAGTACAATAATTGGCAATGAAGCACTCATAGATCTTACGTAGAAGTAAATATCGATCTTTCTCAAAATTGTGTGCGGTGTAAACACATCTTTTAACACTGTAAAAACAAAGAATCCGATAACAGCAGCAAAGAAAACTAATAGAAAAAAGATCTGTGCCCATTGACCCAAAGTAGCTAAGTTTGGGTCCAAAAGAAAGAGTGTCAAAAGACATGAAAAAAAAAGAAACATACAAAAATCTTTTAATAGACTACTCCATTGCATCCATTGAGGTTGAGGGCGCGGGTTTCTTCGCATGGCTTTTTTGGTATGAAATAGAATAGTCGAAGCAATTGCTAATAGGAAAGGGAACATAATCATTAAAGCGCTTTGTTTATCGAACACTAGTAGGTCTATGATATTCGTCATAAAAAATTTCCCTTGTGGAACCGTTAGGCAGGTTCATTTTAGAAAGGCCTGAGAGGCCATACTCATATGTTGCTATTTCTTGCGTAGGATCTATCGTTTGAACAAGCCTGCTCAATGAGTCATAAAAGTAATGAGTTTTTCGGAGCGAAGAGTCGATATAAGATGTCAAATTTCCTCCGGTATCGTAGTTAAAACAAATGGTCTCCCCTTGTGAGGAGATTTTTGTAATGTGGTCGCGATTATCGTATTCATATTGGATTGTTTTCCCTTGGGCCTTTGCTTTGATTAGGCGATGTCTTGTGTCATACTCTCTGGTGACTATGATCCCGTTGGGGAGTTCGATTTGGGTAGGGAGTTCTTGGTGGTTATAGATGTAGGTTTCTGTCTGGCCATCTGGGAAGGTGATGGACTCCAGGAGGTTGGAACCGTCTTGATAGGTATAGGTTGTGAGGTACTTTGGATTTCCTTCGATCAGAGATTGCCCATTGGAGATTGCAATAGAGGATAGAACAAAGGGACGGTAAAGGGCGATCAAACGTCCTAAGGAGTCATATTCATAGACAGATTTAATTCCTTCGCCATCGATCTTTTGTGTAAGCTGACCTCGGGAGTTGTATGAAAAATGCTGCGTTCCTTCGTAAGGGCTTGCAATCTTGGAAACCCTTCCTGAAGCATCATACTCATAATCTACTTCAAGCCCACCGCTTGTGACAATTTTTTGTGGGCCATTGCCCTGACCATAGGTAACTTGAATGTCTCTACCCAGGGTATCTTTGATGAGCTGCGGGCGATATTGAGAGTCAAAATGATGCGTATAAGAAGAAAAGGTGCTTGTAAACCCCGCAGATCGATCATTGAGATTAAAGTCTTGGGTTATAAGTTGGTTTCCGATTGTTTGCTGCGTCGCACGGTGATATTTGTCGTACTTGGCTTCAAAGACCTTGTTTCCTAGACCATTATAGATCAAAGAAAGCCTATTATTCTCGTCATAATCATAGCTTGAGAGATTGCCTCCATTATCTCTCACGTCTTGGAGCTGTCCTTTAGAATCATAATCATAGAAAAGGGTTTTTCCGCCAGGTCCAGAAATAGATGTCAGTAGAGCTCCTACATACTCTAAGACAAGAGACTGCCCTGAAGAATGAGAGATCTCTAGGAGCTGCGTATTTTCGTAATGGTAGGTGAGCCCATTGCCATGATGATCTAGAAAATAAATGAGAGTGCCTTGGGAGTCAAAGGTAAGAGTTTCATTTTGCCTATGCCATAAAAAGTTGTTTTGACTGTCCTGCAGGATGTAGGAGTCAGACCCTTCCCTTTTGTAGAGTGGTTGTTGCTCTTGATTTAATCCAGAAAGGGAGTAGATAGACTCAATGCCCTCCATTCGGGTGATCACTTGCGGATAAAGATTCAAGCTTGCGCCATTACTAAAGCTAAAAGGAGTGAGAGCATGATTAAAATGGATTTTGGCTGGGACGTTATCCCATCCCCTCCCAAAGAGACCATTTTCATCGTTAAAGGAGCTGTAAGTGCGGACAAAAGATAGGGGGATAGACTCTCCAGGATAAAAGAAATCGACAAATGTTTTACGGACCCCGCCCACCTTGAGTGATTTTCCGGCTTGGCTAGCAACTGCAGTCATCCCATTTCCGAAATCCCAGCTTGATGCTGTATCATCAGGACGTTCTCTCAAAATTTCTTCTTTGATTTGATCCATTTGAGCGTTTTTTCGTATAAAATAGTTTTCTTCATTTAGAGTGTAGGCAACTCCTCCAACCAGGTATTGTCCTTCACTCATATTCGCTGCGATCGGTGAATATTTGGGAGTCTTAAAATAGTTTGGAGTATAGGACCGAAAAAATGAGAGGTCAAAAGGGAGATTTTTCTCGCAGATCCACTTAACAACCGCTGTGATTTTCCCTAGTCTTTTTAATTCGGTTAAGATGGGATATTCTTGAGAGAAATGGTCGTAGTACTTAGTAAAATGGTAGGCAAATCTTTCTGCTGCCCGGTCGTCGATAAAGCCTTTTTTCATTAGAGTAGATTCTGTAAGGATCTCCATTCGGGCTTCACTAAAGGCCATAGAGTTTCCATCCGGAGACTCAGCAAGGGAGATCCTTTGGGGGACAAACCATAGACGACAGTAGGTGTTAGTTGAAGGGTTTCCTTCCTCTTCTCGAAGTGCTTGCAGGCTTTTGTATCCTGGTACGGAAGACTTCACTGTTTTCCCCGTCACGTTATCTCTACCAAGAGACAAAACTTTAAGGACTCTATCAGCTTCAAACATCACCTGCCCAAAGCGGGTGTTTTCTGTTTCTCCAAAGTAAGTGACAGCCATGCGACCGCCTGTTTGTTTTTTCGGATTCTTGTAGCCAGGTTCCATGGAAACTCCAGGGCTTTCAGGTCCCTTAGCTCCAAGCCCATAAATAGATCGAACGGCTACTGCTAAATCATCCATATCCATCTGCGGTAGAGCAAGATTTTTCCTTCCATAAAGGATCATTTGATCTGTTTTCGCGTCATAGATTACTCCTGAAATCTCACTCAGTTCCGTCAAGAACTCGGCGCTTTTGTCAAGTAACACTCCCCCATAGTTGGGGCGACAAAAGTGGAGGTCGATAAAACTTGAATGGGTATCTCTCCCCAAAAAACTTCCTGAAGAGGAGCCGTCTCCAATTAAAATAGCTCCCTCCCGCGGCAAGAAGTTAGGATGAATATGGTGCTTTTCTCTAGAAATCCAATCACACAAAATCGCAGGATTTGAAACGTCTCCGTCCTCTTGCAGCCCAAAATGGGGATGAGGATAGCCAACTGCGTCCAATGCTTTGATCACATGATCAACGCAGTTGTTTCCAATGAGACTATAGTTGTTATCATACATAGCTCTTAAGGCACGGCTTTGCATTTCTGGCGCGATCCAGACTCTCATGTGTACCGTCTTGTCACATAATGATTTGATATTGTCATTTGGCCGAAAGTCCGGCCCTGGATATACTCCTACATAGAATCGATTTTCATTCACATCAATGCCCCCAACCCACGCATGTCCGCCCAAAGATACTTCTCCACTTGGAAGGATTGTCCCGGGAGGATTAGAGTAGAGGTCTAGGGGTACCATGATTTCACTAAGCCCATCAGGATCGATATAGGTCAGAGGATTATTGAGAGCAAAAGCATAAGGGTTGAGTGTTTGGGTTTTCTTGAGGTTTCCCAGGAAAGAATCTGGGGAAATAAAGCGCCCTATTGCTGGGTCGTAATATCTGTGGCGAAGATAGATGAGTCCCGTTTCTTCATCTCTTTCTTCACCGTTAAAGCCGTAAGATACTTGAGAAGTGCCCGAATGAGGGACCCCAAAAGGGTCATACTCAAGTTCTGTAACCGTTCCATCGTGATTGACAAGGTGAGAAACACTTTTTCCAGGATGAGAATAAAGAAAATAGGAAGACCCCTCTTCCGTTTTTTGAGCTGCTCTAGAGAGTCCATAAGAATATTTCTTGGTTTCTCCATCTGGAGTGATTTCCACCAAGACCCGGCTTAGAGGAGAAATAGGATCATTGATAAAATGTGTTTTTTCCCCATTAACTGTTTTAGAAACGCGGTGCCCCAAGCCATCATACTCAAATTCAACTTGGGACGCTCCGTCATCATAAGAAACGAGCTTTCCCGCGGGATCATAAGAATAAAACACCTTTTTCCCCGGGGAATTTTTTTGAACTAGGTTTCCTACGCTGTCATACTCATAACGGGTATTTCCTTCCTGAATTAAGCGGTTATGACTGTCATAAACGTAACAGATTGTTTCCGAAGCTGTTTCTTTTGTGAGTCTGTTTCCTAATGCGTCGTAGCTATAGCGTTCAAACTCGCCATTGCTACTCTTTGCGAGGACAAGCCGGTTGAGAAGGTCGTATTCATATGTGGTCGTTTCGTTATGATCTGGGGTTTTCTTCTCCATGGAGATGCAATTTCCCCCTTTATCATAGCTGTAGTGGTAATGCGCGATCAATCTTTCTTGATGTTGATGGAGAACCTCCGAAATATTAAAGGAAGTGTCATAGACATAAGAGGTTGAGGTTTCATTAGGAAGGGTTTCTTTTAGAATTAAATTTGTTGCATCATCATATTCATAATGGGTAGTACCAGAAGAATCCTTCATCTGCATCAGGCGTCCGCTGGCGTCATATTTATAATCGATGGTCTCTCCGTCTGGATAAGTCATTTGAGTCAATTGCCCGCTAACGTTGTATTGGTAGGCGATCTCTTTTCCAAAAGGAAGTTTGACTCTATCAACTTGATTCAACAGCGTGTGAGAAAAAGTTGTTGCTCCTAAAGGTCCTTCGATTGCTGTTAAGCGGCTATTGAAATCGTAGGAATAGAAAAATTTTTTATTGTTGGGATGACGTGCTTCAGCTAATCTGCCAATGGGGTCGTATTTGTAGCATATTTCTCCATTCCCAGGAATGTATGCTTTAGAAATATTCCCATTGATATCGTAGGCGTAATCAGCAAAGAGAGAAAGAGAGAATAAAAGACCAAAAGCAAGTAAATAGAACTTTTTCATTTCTATAAACAATAAAGACTCTCCCACTTATAGCTAAGTGTGGGCTTTTGGTTATTAGTATCGATTACAGAATGATCTAAACGAAAAGCATAGTCGCAATACTTGTTTTTAAAAAACATTTTTAACACCTCTACTGGAAATGGTTCCTCAACATGAGGAATAAAACAGTTTAACCTTCCAAATGGGATATAGTTTCCCCTATTTCTTAACTTGACAAAAAGATAAAGTTCATTAGCTTCCAGTAATTGGTTGTTAGTCAGTTGTGCGATATCATAATCTGGTTCTGTTGAATTGAAAGCGGCTTTAAGCTGCTCTTGATTGACGATATAACACTGAACATCGATATGCTTTGCGTACTGTGGGCGTGAGAACATCAAATGAGACCCCGGATCCATATTGACCGCCTCAGTTGGGATCATAAATAGAAGAAATAGGGTTGCAGCGATTGAAAAAAGGTTTTTTTTAATCATGGAGTTTTCCTTATTTTAACGGATAACAATCGAGGGTATTCCATTCGTATGTGATGACTGGCTTAGGGTCCAAAGGCCAAATAAGTCCCGTGTCAAAACACATGATAAAATCGTAATAGGTTTCCATTTTTTTGGGCATCTTCATGATTTTGATGGGGAAGGGGTATCCACAACAAGGAACAAAACAGTGAAGCATTCCGGAGGCTGCCATATCTCCAGTATTCTTTACACGGATGAGAAAATAGACAACTGAGTCAAGATCGAGCTCTTTAGTTGTTAGTTGGGTGATGGATGGATTCTCTTGGTTTAAGAACTCTCCAAGTTGCTCTTTTGTGACAATATAACATTGGACATCAATATGTTTTGCGTATGTTAGGTCTGACTGTGATTTGTTTGGAGCGGAATCTACCGTCTTGGTTTTAGGGGTGCAAGAGGCCAGCATTAAAATAGCTATTATAAAAAATGCTCTCATGGTTCGCTCCTTTTTGTAAAGGAAGGTTTAGACTAGCGCACACAACTTTTTAAACTCAAGGACGAAAAGAGAAAGAAAAGTCGATTGGTATTATCACATGGATGAGGCTTCCTTGAGGATTTGTTTTACAGTTTCAGGAGTGGGGTCGATATAAAAAAATTAGTAGGTGAGAAGGATTAGTGAAACGGGAGTTTTCTCTATGGGGGAATCAGGGAAAATTGTTAGGGGTGTGTTGAATTAGCCTTTCTTCTTTGGTAGAGAAAAAAAGATCTAAGCAGTATGATGAAGGGAAAAATATTTTTGGTGATGACAATGAAATTTAAAGCACTTCTATTCAGCCTGGCGCTACTGCCTATGCTCGTCTTTGGACAGGAAATAATTGACACTGCGATTGCTCCCGTGGCAACGGAACTAAAGGTTCGGATGCCTGAGTGGAGCCCGAAAGTTTTTGAGCAGTTTCCTAATGGAGCTCCAAAACTAGTTCTCTTTTACTCAGAGAATGATAGAGGGGAAGAAGAAGCTGTAAAGCGGATACACTTTTATGAAGGTGGACGTCCGATGGAAGAAACTGATCTGACTGTTGTTGATGAAAAATCACCAGGTTTTGAAGCTTGGAAATCAACTGTTGTTCCCCATGGAGTGAGTGTTCGATTTAGAGAGAGTGGAGAGGTTGAGAGACTTGTTTATTTTGATCGCGGACTGCTGCAAGGGCCGATGAAGGTTTTTTATCCAAAGGGCCAACTCAACCATGTAACGACATTTAAGGAAGGAAATCCTGAAGGAAAGATCTATTCCTATCATGAAAATGGTCAAACCCTTGCTGAAGGCACCTATAAGGATGGGAAGCTTGAAGGTGACTATGTGCGTTTCTTTGCCTCTGGCAAAAGGGAAGTCTTAATTCCTTATGTTGAGGGAGAAATCCATGGCAAGCTCATTGAGTGGTATGAAAGTGGAAGCGAAAAGGTTGAAAACCGTTTTGCGCATGGAAAACTTCATTCAGAAGGAAATCAATCTGCTGTAATTCATTATGATGAAAATCATACCATCGTTGAACTGCAAGACTTTTTTCAGGGGAATCCTCACGGAGACCACATCAAGTATCATCCGAATGAGCGCCAAAGCTACCATGTTCGATATGTCAATGGACAGATCGATGGAATGGAGCAATGGTTCAACAGTGATGGAAAGGTTGTTGGAGAAAGTGAATACGTTCAAGGAAAAAAAGTAGGCAAGCACTGGAAAAAACATGAGAATGGGACAATGGCTTATCTCGCCACTTATGATAAAAAGGGGCGGTTAAAAGAACCCATTCGGGAATTTGATGAAAACGGTCAGAGAATTGCCGAATACTCAATAAATCAAAATGGACAGTATGAAGGGAGCCTCCAGGCTTGGTATTCAGATGGAAAATTAAAGGCGGATTGTTTCTACGTTGATGGTGAATTTGATGGAGAGCAAAAACAGTATTTTTCTTCAGGACAGCTTAAACTGCATGGTCATTATAAAAATAAGGTCAAAGAGGGGCTATTCCAAGAGTGGCATGAAGATGGGAAACTTGCTTTTGAAGGAAACTTCAAGGAAGGGAACAAAGATGGCGAATTTATCGATTGGTATCCTAATGGGCAAATGAGCATGCATAAAAACATCAAAAATGCTCTTTTTGATGGTGATCAAAGAGAATGGTATGAAGATGGAACGGCAAAACTAGAAGCACGCTACGAAATGGGGAAGAAAGATGGGACGTTTAGAAGCTGGAATGAGAAAGGGCAGCTTCTTTTTGAAGGAGCCTTCGATCAAGACCATCCGATAGGGAGTCATGTTGCTTATTACGATTCAGGACAAAAAATGGAAAACTTCCATTTTCTCGATGGGAAAAAAGAAGGAAAGCATGATCAGTATTATTTAACAGGTCAGCTTAAATTGACTGAAACCTTTAAGGGAGATCTGCTTGATGGTGTGTCTCTCGGATATTACGAGGATGGATCTGAAGCATTTATCCGAAACTTTAAGAGCGGTGTTTCAGTAGGGAAACAGAAGGAATTTTTCCCTCCATCAGAGAAAAAGGAAGCTGCTGCGGCAAATCTGTACTCTTATAATGAGAAAGGAGAGCTTCATAGCGAGCAGAAGACATTTTATCCTAGTGGGGCAATCAAGACACAGATTGCTTACGAAGATGGGCAGCTGCATGGCTTAAAAGGGCTCTGGGATGAAGAAGGGGCCCTCCTCGAAGAGTCCAAGTATGTCAAAGGAAAGATAGAAGGACGCCATTTTGAAAAAGATCAAGAAGGACGAGAGATTGTTTACAATTACAAAAACAATCGCCGAGAAGGACCTCACTTTGTCTATTATCCTCTTGATGTGACTGATGGTGAGAAAGTCAAAGCGATTGAAGCTTTTTATAAAGACAATAAATTGCACGGAGAAGCAGCAGAATACGATCCAAGTGGTGCAAAAATCAGTGTGACGACTTATAAGGCTGGGGTAAAAGATGGTGATGCTGAGTTATTTCATCGCAATGGAAAGACTGCAATCCGTCTCACATTTAAAAATGACCTTAGAGAAGGAGCATCTTATCAGTACTATCCAACGGGTCAGGTTTATAAAGAAGTAGAATTCCAAAAAGACCAGAAAGCAGGAAATGAAAAAACCTACTTTACGGATGGGCGTTTAAATAGCGTCTATGGCTATTTGGAAGGACAACTTGAAGGAAAGGCGCAGCATTGGAATGAATCTGGTGTGCTCATCTTTGAAGCTGAATACAAAGATGGAAAGCAGCATGGAAAATTCATGAAATACTACGACAACGGAAAGCCTCGCCTCGAACAGTATTTTGTTGAGGGAAAGCTAGAGGGTGTTAAGAAGAGTTTTGATGCAGAGGGAAATGTGGTTGAAACCCGCTATGAAAATGGCGTTAAAGCTTCCTAACAAAGACTACTTGACAACGCTATCTAATAATTTCGTAAAGGAAGGTGCTTCCCACCTTCCTTTTCTTTTTCACCTTCAGGTGAGTTAGCTCAGGAAAGACAAGCTCTTTATTTCCACTCTCTTCAAGGAAGAGAAGCCCTCCTACATGTAGGAGGTGAAGAGAATCAACTAAGGCTAGAGCTTTTTCTGCGAGTCCTTTTTCGTAAGGGGGATCGATATAAATCAGATCAAATGACTTCCCTTTCAATTTATGGATAAGAGTAAACACATCCCCTGCATAAAGGGTGGAGAGTGGAGAGAGATCAAGATCATTTAAGTTTTCACGAAGAGCCTTTATAGTTAAGGGGTTTTTCTCGATGAAGGTTGCCTCTGTAGCTCCCCGACTCAAAGCCTCAATTCCCATGGCTCCAGATCCTGCAAAAAGGTCGAGAAATTGAGCTTTTTCGATATAATGTTGGCAAATATTAAAGACTGACTGACGAAGTTTCTCAGACGTAGGACGTGTTGCATTTCCCTTGGGGGTCTTTAGAGATTGATTTTTTAAAAAGCCTCCAGTAATTCTCATGCTCTTATTCCTAAAATCTAGTTTTTCACCGGATGCATTGCTACGATTGCTTTATTTATTATTCTTTTATATGTCTCATGCTCTTTTTTACGTGTATCTAGGTTACTTAAAAGCACCTCCTTATTTGCTCTTGCCGTTTCGAGATCATTAGGAGGAGCAAGGAGAATATATGCGCCTCTTGCAGGAGACATCTGTGGAAGCCTCACGTTTGGGTAAGGAGCTGCTCTATGCTGGATACCAGTCGGCAGAGCTCGTGTTCTATGATTAGCCAACACGATAGGTTGATACGAAGGAATTTCTTTTCCTAAAGCTTGTTGCACTCTCAGTATTTCGGGAAGTAAGATACCTTGAAGCTGATCTTTTATACCCATAATTTCATCATTCTCTATATGTGAATACAATTTTTTGGTTCGATCATCTCTTTCATCAGACGACATGTTGTTAAGTTGATAACTACAGTAAAGCATTATTGTCGTAATAAGATAGGCAGCAAGGGAAGAAGGAGTTGAGATTATGGCTGAAGCCCACGTGCTAGGGAGCTGGAAGTCTTTAGGGCCACAAATATAGCGGCATTGTTTGCCGAAAATTTTTCCTATAGATATCAGTGATCCTGTTAGTATAATCGTAGGGAAAACCTGATGATTCTTTTTACTATGAGCAAGGTTTTTAGCAGAGAAATATGTTGTTGCTAAGGTGGCAAGTCCCATTTGGGGGTTAATACTTGGAACTGTATAGGTCAAACAAGCAGATAAGACAAACACTCCAGTCGCTGTTGCAATAGTTTTTTCCTCGGTAGCATTTTCTGTGTTAAGGTGGATGATTCCTTTTGCTGCTAGAGAAGAAGCGTCTACAATAGCATGTAATGTTAAAAGAGAGGACAGGATAGATAAAGGTCCTTTTATTAGGAAAGAGATTTTAGAGACACTAGGGTTAACCCAACTATCACGATACCCTCTGCCGATAAGCGATCCAAGAGCGATGATATGGATCAGTCGCATTGAAAAGGGGACACTATCCTTTTTTGAGTTGCTAAACCAAGATTTGGCCCATAAGAACCAAGAGGGGTTTTTAGATTGCTGATCTTTTTCAAAGGTTATGCCAGTATAGGTTATTGAACTGATCCCCATTGTGTATAGATAGGCATTTTCTGACCCTTTATACGCAAGGGCTGTAAAAATAATTCCTGCTGCAATGAAACTAATTTTTTTATTTAGAGAGCTTGGCTCATAGGTTAAACATTTTTTTAGAACAGATTTTTCCTGCCCTGGTAAATATCTGGCAATTTCCATGGAAACAGATTTTTTTTAAATTTAAGAAAATTCTAACCGTTCAATGGGTTGATTTCAATAAAGAACTTATGGAGATCTAGAGATCAGATTATCGTGTTGCTGTGGGGATCGCATGAGGGTTTAAGATTCGCTCAGCTTCTGCTAGGAAGAAAGGGTCATTCTTTTTGAGATAGTAATCGTAACAGACATAAGCTCTCTGAAGGGCAAAGCCACGCTTGATCGTGTTAGAAGCCTTCTCAGCATGTTTGAATGAAATGTGTTGCTTGATATTCACCCATTGATCTCCACAGCGCCCTTGAAGGATCAGGTCGAAATCTTTGAGATCATCAATGGTTCCATAAATAGTATATGCACGGTCAGCGTAGAGAGGGGGAAGGGTGTGTTGATTCGGGTAGAACTCGATTCCTGTTTCTTGTTTTACATCGGTGACATGAATCTGCACATCTTTAGCAACTAAGTTTTCGATGTGCTTTACCATGACAGCGAGTTGTCTTGAAAAGGCAGCATGCGTTTTTGAGTACATAAGCTCGCCGCCATTAAAGGTGCTAAGGAGATCGAGCATCGTGAGGTTGTTGTCACTACTTGCGGTTGCAGTGTGCACAGAGAAGCGTCCCTTGCTTGCCTGTGCAAGCTCTTGGAAATCTTCTTTATGGGCTTTAAGATTTTGAAACGAATGTCCGTCAGTAATCATAACAATGACATTTTCTTTTTCTGAATCAAGGTATTTGGTGACACTTGAGAGCAGGTTAAATGAATCATAGTTGATAAAAAATCCGCGGTATTTTCGATCATATAAAAAGCGGTTTGCTTGTTCTTTGCTCCTGCTGTTCCAGGCTACAGAAGTTTTACTAAATGGAATCAATTCTGCATCGGCAACAAGAATATTAAAAGAGTCTCCTTCCTTTAAGTATTCAAGAGAGCGGCTAACACCTTCTTTAAAAACACCAAAACGGTGTTTTTTTATGCTGCTGGACCCATCAATAACAAAGATGAAGTTTTGATGAGGAGAGGAAAAATGAAGAGCGGGCTTTGCTTTCATCTTTATAGCAAAGAGATAACCCTTTCCATCTTCCCTTATCGAGTAATGAACTTGAGTATCGAACTCTTCCTCATATGTCGTTGTTTCTAAGTAGGAAGGTGGAGGAATCTCTGTTAAGAATGCTTGTGTAAAGCGGCTGGACTGATTCAAGGAACGGGCTTCGGTTTCGCTGAGTCCTCTTTTAATCTTAGGCGTTGCTAAGGCGACCCCACCTGAAGGAGCGCTATTTTCTTGATTGTAATCTTCGAGGATCTCTTTTGCTTGAGAGTGGATCATATCTGTATCTGGTTGTTCGATGGAGGCTGAGGCAATTGAAACATCGGTGAGTATTTTCGAAGGTGCATATTCTTTTTCAATAAGCTTTCTTGTATTAGGATATTTCAGATCTCTACTAGCAAGGTCGGCAATAACGCTTTGTGCTGGCAAGTCTTCAAAAGCTTTTTGGGGCGTTGTAGGATGCTTTCTTGGAGTAATCTGCTTCGAGCTTAGATAAGGGAGGTGAAGGCTTTCTATCGCCTCAACGAATGTTGTGTTCGTTTGTTTTATCACATATTCCAAATTTTCCTCGAGCATTGTCAGAGAGCTTTCTTCTATCGTTAAATGAGGGATCTCTGGAGGATAAAAAGAGGGGCGGATGGGTTCGTGAAGCGTGTCTTTCAAAGGGACAAGAGACACTGTTTCTCTTGAAAGCGAAGGTCTGATCTCTTGAGGGGCTGTTGCAATCATCTGATCGAATTTCGGAAGAGTGTCTAAAAGAGTATTTCCGCTTGCAATACTTTTCTGAGGAGTAACACGCTTCTCCTTGACATTAGGCAAGGAAAGACTTTCTAATTTAATGCTTGTAAACTCTTTTTCTATCTGCTTGTCAAAGGCAGATTCTTCTTCTTGAAGTTTGAAAACAATGGACTGATCTGTCTTTAGGCCTAGGGGGCTAGAAGAAGGGTATTCGTTGGAATCAAGAGCGATAGATTTTTCAGATAGAAAGGGAACAATACGTTCAATGGAAGGTTTCTGTGCAGCCCCGCGATCTTCAGTCCCCAGAGCAGTAGAAAGATAAGTTTGAGATTTCGACTCAAACCCCCTCCTCGAAGAGCTAGTTCTTCCCTCGGGGAAAGTCGCTCCACCAGCGATCATTGGAAGACCCTCTTTAGCGTCTTCCTTGGGAAATTTAAAGGTAGAAGATGAGGGCTCATAAGGAGGTTGTAGAGTAAAGCTATCTTCTGTGAACGTAGGTGCTGTGGAAGACTCAAGCTGAGGAGAAGGGCGGTTATTTGCGAGGGGTTCAAAGGCTTCACTTGGGAAATAGGAGTGTTCAACTTCAAGATTGCTAGCAACAAACTTTTGCATCTTTTTCGGAGGAGTAATTCCATCCTCAGGTGTAAAAAGGTCGAATGAAGGGGTTAGTGTAAAGCAAAAGATAGTATTACCGAGCCCAACCGTAATCGTTGGGCCGTTTGGAAGAGAGTATCTTGTTGGATCTGGATAAACGCCTTCTTTTTCAGGAACATAAGCAATTTCTAAGCGCTCCTCTTCAGTCTTCCAGGTATCAAGATAAGGTTTGGGGCCAAACTCTCTTTGAGCAAGCTCCTGATGAGGTAGTGGAGCTTTTGGAGTGCAATAGTTCCTTCTTTCCCCAGCGGCCACACTCATTTGCAACTTTTTGAATTCAGGAATCATGGATGATGCAGAGATATCGACTATAGGCGCCGTGATTTGAAAAGACCACTCATTGTTAGACCCTTCTTGGGATGGGGTCCACACGATCTCATCTCTCTTTTCACTGAGTTGGCTGAGATCAGCCCAAGTAAGGGAGTCGAATGTATGGGTTGTAAAAGAAGTATCCCCCATGCAGGTCCTTTTCTTGTGAGCGAAGGCGGACGCGATAAACCTCTCCTCGATCTCTTTCTTAAGAGAGAAAGGATAGATAGGTGTTTCTGATTTATAGTCAAAATAATAGACATAAGTTTCTGCATCAAAGGAAAACTTCTTATTTTCTTCTACCCTAGGAGGTGTTTTAGCAAGTGGGTAATTAAAGGCAAAGAGTGTTGTAGAAGGGTATTTTTCTTCCTGGTGATCTGAAAATAAATTTTCATCAGATCTTTTTGCAATCACGTGATTAAAATTGACTCCCTTTTTATCTCGGAAAGGAGAATCTTTGGAGGTAATCCAAGGATTTTCAAACAATTGAGGAGCATAGGCAGCAAGATCAAAGTTTAGTTTTTCTTGTTTTTTTTCAGGGTAGGTTAAGGAGATATCTAGCTCTGTCACGATAAAAGGAATCATTCCTGACTCAAAGCTAGGAGCACTTCCTCGTGGAGGAAGCTGACTGTTCTGATCTTCTCGAATAACAAGGTTTTGAAAGGCCTCATGGGCCGCATGATCCACGTCGCCCTCTTCCCGCATAAGGTGTTCAACGGTTGGAAGCTCTTTTGCTGTTAAAAAAGAAGGGGGGTGTTGCAACAAAAAATAGATTCCTCCCGCATGTAGCGCAAGCGATGCCGCAAGAGATAGAAAGAAGAGCGGCTTGCTTTGAGCTGAAGAGGAGGAATACTTTCCCATAATTTGTCTCTTCTAATGTAATTAATATGCAACTAGTGCATTGATCTCATGGATACTACTCAGTGTCCTATCATAGAGATCTCTAGGTGTATTAGGGTTGTTTTTTAGCTCGCTATAGAGTGTTAAGGCATTCTCATGGAGCTCTTCCATTTCACCATGCCGTTCATTCTTGTAATGGTTTTTTGCTTCAAGGCGAAGCTTTTCAGCATCAATAAACTTCATGTATGCATCGAAAACCAGTTTTTTCTCGGAGTTTTGATTCAGTTTGACCAAATAATCTTGCGTAACAAGATCTTCTTGCGAGTTAAAGTCATCTTGAATACGGCTTAAAAAGAAGAGGTAACGTGAATCTTGTTTTTCAGGGTTGGAGATGACAGAACGGATCTTTGCATACTCAAGAGCTGCTTCCAAGTGCGTAGGCTCTGAAAAGGCATTCTTACGAATCTGAAGTTCTTTCAAGTCATTTAATATTCCAAGCACCTCTTCATTTGTTTCACTTCGAAGTCCATCTTCAAGGAGATCAAAATGAATTCGAGCAGCTTCTAATGCCGCATTACTTGCAAGAGAAGAGGGAAAGTGGTTGGCTTGTGAATGAATGAAACTGTATGTTTCAAAAGCTTTTTCCTTTTCTCCAAGCGTACCATAGACAGTCGCAAGCTCATAAAGGGCGTCTTTTTGAGATGACCAGTTCAGCTCAGGCTTCTCACTTTGCTGCTGCAAAAGGGCTTTGATAAGCACAAGCTTTTGCTCTTGAGAATCTTGATATTCAAGCAGCTTAGAAAGTTTGACCACTTCGTACTCTAAATGGAGGTTATCAACGGTCATCTCGACTAGGTGTCCGTCTCTCATTAATAGTTTTTGATAGTGGTTAGAGGCGTGGTCAATCGCATTTGTCACTTCAGGATGATTGGCAATGTCACTTGTGCTGCATTCCTGTACTTTTTGGTAATAATGGTTTGCTAACCAAAGACGGTTTTCGTCTTTGATTGTGATTCCACCTTTAGAGACGGCTTCTTGAAGATGTTCTGCTGCATGGTCAACAAACTCTTTTTGTTGGTGCCCATCTGAGGGGATACCGCCCATCTCTCCATAACCCGCAAGAGAAATGTAGGCATTATAAAGCTGCAAATGCGTGGGTCCTGAATCGTAAAGGTCTGGATTAAGCGTCATCGCTTGCTCTAAATGCATACAGAATGCTGAATGATCTGACTGAACCTCAGCATGGCAAAGCCCAGCAATGAAGTGAGCTTCTGCAAGTGCCGCGGTATTTTCTTCTTGTTCCAATTTGGTAAAGATATGATCTTGTAGGCAACAAAGTGCATCAGCGTAATAGTCAAGTTCGTAAGCAGTCTTTGCATAAAGGAGAGCATAATCCATCATTTCCTTGTCACTTAAGTAGTCTGAGTGATCTAGGACAGCCTGCAAGTCTGTAAAGAATTGAGACTTGGTGTATTGGACGTGTTCTCCAGCATGTTTATAGAGGTTGATTGCAGAAGATAGATAAAGTTTCCAAGCGGCATCAACACGAGAACTTTGGTCATACCCGGAAACATAGTCTTTGAACAATTCATAACTTTCTTTCCATTGTTCGTTTTGGTGAGCAAGAAGACCATATTCAAAGATAAAACTTTCCTGGTCTTCAAAGGATGGATAATTATTTTTGATCACTTTTAGTTTTTCATCAGCTCGGCTAATGGCGCCTTGTTCTTTTAGAATCATTGCATGCATGAACAGAGCCTTAGGGATCTCTTGGTCATTTGGAAATAACGTATCAAGCTTTTCAAATGAGTTGCTAAAAAGAGATTCATTGCTCGTTTGGTAAGCACAGGTCATTTGAATCAGAAGGGCATTCTTTAGCTGATCGGAAGGGATAAAGGTTGAGTTGATATACTTCTGAAGGGGCTCTACAGCATTCTGAAAATCTCCTGATGAGAAGAAACTTTTCCCAACAATAAAATTGAAGGCGGGTTGAAACGGTTCTGGGACACTTGGCGCCACTTTTTCGTATGTAGAAAGAATTTCTTCGTATTCTTCAGTTTGAAATAAAATAACCATGAGATTAAAGGTGGCCTCATGTTCTCTCTTTCCTTCAATATTTTTTACTTTTCTGAAGGTTTCAGCAGCGCGTAGTTTGTTATAATGTGCTTCCAAAGAGGCGACTTGGAAGAGAAGATCTTCGGCCATTTCAGGATGTTTTTCTGCGAGGGCTCGATAAGCATCTGCTCCCTTTTCATAATTTCCAAGAATTGCAGCAATTTCGGCAAGGGCAAATTCTGAAATTTTCCCATACTGTCCTTGTGGAAGACATTCATAATACCCACGAGCTTCACTTGCTAGCTCCTGTTTATAGGAGCTTTCATCCTCTTTTAGAGCTTGTCTAAATAGGGCTTCACCCATTAAAAAATAAAGCTCATCTTTTCGATCTACAATTTCAGGAGTTTGGCTAGATAGAAAGGGACGACCATCCTCTACCAATTCTCCGTATTGATCAAGTTCGTAATAGCATTGCAACTTGTTGATCAAGATCTTTTGAGTAATTTCCTTATCTAAAACCATTTGGTATGTCGAAAGGGCTTGTTCATATTGGTTTTCTTGGAGATAGATATCTCCTAATATTCCCAGAAAGTATTCGGAAAGATCGCTATTTGGATAGCGATCCAAAAAATCGATGATTTGTGTTTTCACGATCGCAAAGTCACCATCTTTCCAAAACTCCGCAATGCGGCGGATTAGAAATGCTTCTTCATCCGATTGAACTTGCGTTGATTTGACAGATTCTTTAGCTGTAGCTTGCATTGCGACGAGGCTGAATAGTGATGCAACGAGAATAAAGCAATTACGATATTTAGATTTAAACATATCCGTTTGTCCCTATCAGTTATGTTACGTAAGTCCTAACCATAATGGAAAGACGACTTCCTAGCGAAGTATTTTTTGATTATACTCACCGTCAAATATTTATCAAATACTTCGTTTTCGTGTATTGTAAGTCCTCTAAACTGCTACCCCAAAGTGTTATCTATTTGAGGCACTATCTAAAGAGAGCTAATGAAATATTCTTGTTTGATGTTGGCGTCGTAAAAGTCGATGAGTTCGTCCACGCGTGAGAACTGCATCTCTTTTAGTTGTTCATAGATTTGAAGACCGCGAGCATTTTCTCCTTGCTGAAAGCAAAGGATGCCAAGGCGGAAAAGGATTTGTTTGTCTTCAGGACAAAGTTTCAAAATAGTTTCGTATTCGGTAATTTCTTCCTTATGCTTTTTTAAGTCGTGGTAGCAGGAAGCTAGCTGAGCGTGTACCCAAGGATCTTCTGGGGAGTAATGGTCGATGATTTTAAACTCTTGGATCGCTTTTTCAGCGGCGACTTCAAACTTTTCTTTGGAAGTGCCTTGAGCCTTATAGAGGCGTGAAAGTGCCACGTAAGCATTGGCAAGTGAGGCATGTGCTTCAAGGTTTGTGGGTGCATTTTTTATGAGTTGAATATGTTCGCTGATCGAGACAAGGTAGAGGACCTCTTTCATTCGTTTAATATCATTTTTATGGCAGAGGTGGGTAACTTTTCGCATCACCTGGTTGAAAGAGTTCATTTTTTCAGGCAATGGGTGGAAAGTCAATTCATCTTTACTAAGATGAGCGGCAAAGCGGTAGGCGGCATTTGCTAGGGAGAGATGATATTCAGAACGGAGAATATTTTTAGGAAGGCCCTTTTTGCAAAGGAGCATAAAAAAGTTTCTTAGCTCCAGAAATTGTTCAGGCTTTTTTGTCTGAAAATAGAAAAGGAGAATAAGGTAGGCAAAGCCGGTAAGTAGGATTGCTGCAAGAGAAAAAGCGATGAGAGACGTTTGAAACAGCAGTGTTAGGAAAAAGAAAAATGCGATGACTTCGGCTGTAAGTAATCCTAAAAAAAACAAATGAAAAAAGACATAGGAGCGAACAATTTTCTTAAATTGCTTAGTGCCGATCGAACAGTTAGACTCCACATTTTTGTGGAATCCTTCATGGTTGAACCGCCAAAAGGTGTCACTCTTTATCTCTTTAACGCTCATTTATGTGTGCCAAAATCTACAGAAGGTCTTAGAACACATTTATCCCAACTTTCTGTATTTCATTCAAGTACTATTTCTAACACCTGCGCAACTTTTTCAAATCGAAAGGAGCGCTTAAAGGCGCTTCTCGATAGTTTTTTAGGTGTTATACATCATATAATTGATGACACGTTCAGAAACACCAGCATCTCTTAGCTTATCAATCTGATAGCTGTTGAGAGTATAATGACTATTCGTTTTCTGAATGAGTCCAATAACCTTATCATCATCAACATCAGCTTTCGATAGGTTGATTACGTCATTAACGCTGAGCTTTTCTCCATTATCAACACGTCTATAGGTCTGAGGGCTTTGCTCTTTAAGACTTTTTTGCTCTTTATTGTCGAGGTATGACCCAATAAGCCCCCCGGCAATGACGCCAGCTGCTCCCCCAATAAGAGCTCCGGTTCCACCACCTGCGAGTCCTCCAATAAGAGCTCCACTTCCGCCTCCAACAAGGACACCCGTTCCAGTATTTGATTCACACCCTGAAATTAGAGAGACTCCTACAGCGAGGATAAGAATTGAAGATTTTGCTTTCATAATTGCCTCTTCTTAAGATAATTGCGTTGTTTCCATTTGATCAATTGATTAAACTGAAAAAAATAATCCCTTCTAATCTGATAATTATCATATTTAATAATGAATTAGAAACGATTTTTTATCTTATATATAATTAATATCAGTGTCGATATTAATAACGAGCAACTTGCAAAGAGATAAATAGTTCGAATATCAAACTCTCCTACCATTCCTCCGAAAAGAGGGGCAAAGGCCATAGAAATTGTTGCAATAGATTGGTTGAGCCCTAGGAGCTTACCCTGCAAGTAGGGGGGAGCTTTGCTGGTGATGAGCGCTAAACAGTTTGTCCAGGAGAGCGAGGCAAAAAGAGCTCCGAAAAGGATGAAATGGACAAAAATGAGAAAGTGGGAAGTCTCAGAGGCAACAAATAGACAAACACAAGAGAGAATCAAGGTGTAAAATAGGATGGCTCCTACCCTTAAGTAGCGTATGAGAAGCCTGTTAATGAGCATATTTCCGATGCACCAGGATAGACCCACTCCAATAAAAGTCAGTGTGATGGCCAATTTGGTCCCAATAAAATGCTCAATAAGAAAAGAAGAGAGGAATTGGAGAGAAACAATCCAACCTAACATAAAAAAGAAGAATAAGGAGTAAAGAGAACCAAGCTGCTCCGTCTTAAAAAGTGAAGTTAGCTCTCTTAGTTGATTTCGAAAGTAGTGCTTTTCATTTGGAGAAGAAGCATGTGTTTCGGTAAATCGCAGACGAATAATGGTGAGGTTGATGAGGGAAAAAAAAGTTAAAGCCCAGAAAGGAAGTGCTGAATTAAAAAATGCGTTTAGGGTGTCATTTGACAGTGTCCCTCCAATAACAATTGCAACGACGAAGCTGATTCCAACAACGCTGGAGACAATCCCAAAGTTTTTGGAGCGCCCTTGAGAGCCCCTTTGCATGTCTGATATTGAAGAAAGACAAATAGTCATGTTGCCAGCAAAAAAACCTGTAAATACCCGCCCAAAAAGAAGAAATAGATAGTTCATTTGAAGAATGGCTAGTCCTGTAAGAAGAAATCCTATCCCTTCCCCGATGAGCGCAAGGGTTAAGGCAAACTTTCTTCCTTTGATATCTGCAAGGTGGCCAATAAAGGGGCCAGAAAGAAATTGGGCAAAAGGAAATGAAGCGATAAGAACTGCTAGTAATATCAAGCGGGTTGAAAGAGGATACTCAATTGGAAGCAAGGTATAAATGGGCTTTAGAACAAGGGGGGTAAAGATCGGGTAGACAACTGTAAGCCCTAAGTTATCAAGAAAAAGAACCGAGAGTATTGCCCGAAAGGAGCGCCGCAGTGCAACAGTCACTTAGGTCTTATGACTCGGAACAGGTTTCTCTCGGAGGCGGTATCCAACTCCGCGGACGGTTTCAATCCAATTAAAGTTGGGACCCAGCTTTTTTCTTAGTGAAGCGATATGTACATCGATATTTCTGTCGACAATGAATACGTCGTCATTGTGAACATCATTAAGGAGCTGGTTTCGCGTCAGAACTTTTCCCTGTTGAATAAGAAGGCGTTTTAAGATTCCAAACTCTGAAAGGGTTATTGTGACAGGTGCACCATTTTTCTTTAGAAGATAACGGGAGACATCGAGAGTAAAATCGCCAAATGAAAGAAGTTTAGGCGCTTTTTCTGGCTCTTTTCCTCTCCTAAGTATTGCTTTGATACGTGAAAAAAGAACTTTTGGAGAGAAAGGTTTGCTGACATAGTCATCGGCTCCAAGTTCGAGCCCTAAAATCATATCGAGCTCTTCGCTCTTTGCACTTAAAATAATCACGGGGATATTTTTAAGCTCTGAGTTGTTTTTAATTTTTCGACAAACATCGAAACCATTCTGTCCAGGAAGCATAACATCAACCAAAACAAGATCAGGTTTTTCTCTTTCAACAGCTCGATATCCATTCACTCCATCGACTTCAACATGGAGTTTATATCCTGAGAGATCGGCCTGAAGTTTAATCAGTGCAGCGATGTCCTCCTCATCTTCAATAAGTAATATCCTTTTTTTTGGTGCCATATGAACCTATCTCATTATTAAAAATTCCAGAATTTTGAAGTATTTTTTTTCAGAATCTGAGATTTCTTTGCACACCATAATTAATAAAGTAGGGTAAGAAGAAATCTCAGATTCTGGAAAAAAAGGCTCGACAGGATGGTGTTTAGAATAATGAGATAGGTTCATAGAGTCCTCATCAAGTGGTTTCGGCTAAGAATAGTCAATCAAAGAATTATTAGCTATACCGACTATAAGTTATATCACGGAACGGAAAGCTGTTGATCAACAACAATCAAATCAGAGGTCATTCCGTTAATCTGTTTGATTTTTTCTACAGATGTATGATGGTCGCGTGCAATTTTTTCGAGAGAATCTCCAGGTTTTACAATGTAAGACTTTCCACTTTCAGCTTCCGCAAGCTTTGTGATCCCATCTTTAATTTTTTGGATTTCGCCTAACTGGAGGTTTTGTCCTTGTATTGCCTTTTCAAACTGAGCAATTTTATCTTTGTATTGTGCTAAGGCGGTCGTTGTATCGTTAGCGTGAGAGCTAAGTTGCCGGATGTCGGTGACAATTTTATCTTGCTTTTTTGAAATCTGGTGGATCTTCTTATCTAAGTTTTGCAACTCTTGGACAAAAGAATCGAGTTTCCCTGATTTCAGCTCAGCAACCTGATGTCTCAAAGAGGCAATAGTCTGCTCTTGATCAATCAGCTTTCCCTCAATGACATGGTGCTCAATTTCGTAGGTGTTTAAGTCGTGCTTGACATCTTCTACTTCGGTTCGCACTTTATGGAGGCTGAGCTCCATTTGATGTTTGTCTCCTTTAGACGATCCGACGCTACCACATCCTGTAAAAATGAGGGCTGGAAGCAAGAGCAAGAGTTTTTTCATTTAGAGCCTTTTTTTTCAAAGATTTTAAATTCTACGCGGCGATTTTTTGCCCAAGCTTCTTGTGTGTGACCTAGTTCGCTGGGCATTTCCTTTCCAAAAGATATGGTGTAAATGTGGTTTGGATTGACACCACGCTTTATAAGAAGGTTTCTAATGGTATTTGCGCGTCTTGTCCCAAGGGCTAAATTGTATGCTTCGGAAGCCCTCTCATCGCAATGACCAGAAACAAAAATATAGGTGTCGTTATTTTTCTTCATGTACTCAGCAATGTTCGCGATGTTTTTGTAATATTCCTTGGAGCGGAGGACATGTTCATCAGTGTTGAAATAAAGGTTTTGATATAGGCTGGCTAGATGGGAAGCAGGTTTCACAAATTGATCGATGCTTGGAATAGAGCTTCCGATAGCCCCTGGAACTTCTTTTGGCTGAGGAATGCTCATATCAGCAAATTGCCTTCTGAGATCCTCGTCTTTTAGAGGGATGTACTCTTCTTCTTGGGGTCCGTTAAATTCATCGGCTGATTCAATCATTTTGGAATCGACATCCTGCTTCCATAGCAATTGGCCCTTTCGATGGAGGTAACGCCCTATGGTTTTAGTGTCTTCCCAGACCGTGTTGGAGTTGCTTTGGCAGCTAGACGTGAGAAAGGCAATGCCGAGTGCTGCAAACAGCCAAGAATATTTTTTCATAAAGGCCTTCTAGTTGGTTCCCAAGCTGGGTAATGTTTTTTTCCAGGTCCACTTGTAATTTGCAGTGGTTCTTTTTGTTTTAAGTTAATAATATATAATTCCGAAGAAGAGTGGTCAACTGTATTATAAATAATATGGAAGCTGTTTGGAGCCCAAGTCGGATTTTCTTTGTGGCTTGATCCTCTTGTTAACGGAATTTCTTCTTGCGTCAGAAAGTCATATACCACGATCTGCCTAATGCCGTCAATCATAGCGCTATATGCGAGCTTTGTTCCATCAGGGGACCAGGCAGGACAAGTGTTATGACGGTAATTCTTTGTGAGGCATATAGGGTGCGTCGAAACATCTCTTCCGGGATAGGGAGTGTCAATTAAGAAAATGCGGGGAGTGCCATTTTTATCGGAGACAAAAGCGATTTTCTTTCCATCAGGGCGAAAGGTTGGTGATGCTTGCACAGACTTTGGATAGGAGAAGACTTGGATGGGTTTTCCTACGGGTCCATGATTGTGACTGAAGAGTTGAATGAATAGGTCAGCACGCCCACTTGCATCAGAGATAAAAGCAATGAGATCGCCTTTCTGTGAAAGAGTTGGAAGGAGCTGATTTCCCCGAAGGGAGAGAAAGGGATTGCCACGGAGAGAATCAAAAGAAGAGATATAGATTTTTGGCTGTCCTTTTTTGTAGTTTACATACATAAATTTCCCTTTAGTAAACTCTCCTTCAGAGGAAAAAAAGACAGGGTGAATGCAATAACTACGCTCCTGTGTCACTTGCCTTGTATTTTCTCCATCATAGTCTGACTCCCAAATTTCTGAGCGCCACTCATAGCCTTGAGGAGTTTTTTCAGGGAATTGAATGGCAAAAAGAAGACGGGTAGAAGCAATTCCCCGTTTTCCGGTGATGATTTGAGCGAGATCATCATGAAAAGTGTGGAGGGTGCGTCGATCTGATGGGAGGGAACCACATAGAGAATAGGGACCAAGTGTTTTTGTCACTCCTCCTTGCTTTAGCTCAACCAGAGCCGAGAGACCTGTTCCGGTAAGCTCTAGATCAATATGAAAGTCTGTTCCATCCCTTGCTTCAACAAAGCAACTGCCATTTCTATTGATATCCACTAGCAGAACATTTCGAAGCTCTGCTAAATATTCTTCCGAAAAAGAAGATCCCTTGAGGGGGGAAACCGAGACGGTTGATAGAAAACTCCGAGTAGATAGCGGAACAACAAGTTCTTTTTCCTCAAAAGAAAAAAGAAGACTAAGTTGCATTACAAAAAGTAAGAGTAAAGGTATGCGCGTTTTCGTTTTTCAAATCCTCACTAAAAGGGGGAAGCCTCAGCCGAGGAAGGTTCAACTCCAAATACCGCCGATTTTTTTCCGACAGTGCTTGGAGAATCCGCAACTTGAGGACCTGCCCTGTATGACTCACAGTTAGCTCTAACTTTACCTCGCCAAGCTCTGGAAGTTCAAGCTCTTCTTTCAAGGCGTGGGCAAGAGAGATAAAATAATCGGTTTCTTCTTTCTTGTCAGCATGATCAATCTGCAGAGATTGAATTTGCTTCGGAAGGGAAAGAGATGTTTCCGGTGGAGCCTGTGCTTCAATCCTTGAAAGGGTCTCTTTTAGGTCTTTTAAAATCTCATTTTTCTTTGAGGGTGTTGATTTCTTTGGCGCGACGTTCGTTGTTTGTTGTGTGCGGGGTTCTGAAACAGCAGGCGTAGCTTTTGTAGGAGGGGGAACATAAGTATTTACAACGATTGATTTTTTTGGAGGAGGGGGAGAGTGCTTTTCTTTAAAATCAAACAAGAAAAAGAATAGGTGAACAAAGACGACGCATGAGATAAGAATGATGGTTTTTCGTCTCATGAAACTATCCTGGTTCTAAAATCACGTCGACGGAATCAAATCCTGCACCTTCTACAGCATTTTTTACCGATTGATAGGTTCCAAAAAAAGCCTTTCGGTCATGAAAAATTTGGGGAGAGGTTCTTTGCAGAGAAGGATGCATTTCTTGGAGTTGATCGCTGAGCTCGTCAACCGTCACTGAAACTCCATTTAACCAAATAGAATTGTCATTATATACGTGAATTTTTATTGCTGTATTTTCCTGTAAGGAAGTCATATCTGCTTTCTTCTCTCCTCCTGCAGTGGCTAGATGAATCCGATCAATCTCAACTAAGGGAGCGACCAAGATAAACATGATAAGAACAACAAATACCACATCAATGAGAGGAGTAAGATTAACATCTTCCTCTTCATCATCATTAGAATTTAAAAGAGTATGGAAACTTTTCATCTTCAGCCTACGTCAACTTTTCGGTACTGAAGCTCTACAGTGGAAAGAAGGTAGTGGCTAAACTCAACCATTTCAAGTGTGAATTTCTTGCTGAGACTTTTTAAGTAACTGTGAGCAATAAGGGCTGGAATAGCGATTAGAAGCCCTAAAACAGTGGTTGTAAGAGCAGTTGAAAGTCCGCCTAAAATGACAGTATTCGAAGTCACAGAATGGCCTGCTTGCAGCTCGCCAAAAGAAACGAGGATCCCCCACACTGTACCCAGAAGCCCTAAAAAGGGAGCGAGAGTTTTTGTAGTGGAAAGAATAAATAGATTTTTTTCGACTTTCCCCTTCTCTTTCGCAATAGCAGTATGGAGATGGGACTCTAGAAATTCAATGTCGAGCCCAGAAAGATAATTTTCACTTCCTTGAAAAAAGTAATTGTTTTTATCGAGGACGATGAGAGTTTGTTCCTTTAAAGTGTTATAAAGAATACTGAAGGGGTTTTTCGAACGGGAATTTAAGTTGAGAATCTGCTCCTTGTGTATCTCTGCCATTTTTCTAAACCGCTTTGCGCGGATTCGAACATTTTTGAGCATCCAAAACTTTTGGAGGATAAATACCCACGATCCACAGGAAAGGATAAATAACCCAAAGAAGATAAATTTTCCAAAAAAATCAGCGACAGCAAAAGCCTGAAAAAAAGTTCCCATGAATACTCCTAACGATACTAGTGAGATTCATACGTGAGAAAAAGCTATTTGTCAAGGAATCGAAAAGAGAGTATACATGAGGACATGTTTACTGATTCACATGCACACCTTACCTGTGATCCTGTATATCCTGACCTTCAGGAAATATTGAAACGGGCTCAGGAGAAGAAAGTCAAAACGGTGATCAATATTTGCACCGATAAAACTTCTCTCGAACGAGGACTGAAACTTGCTGAAGAATGCAGTTGGATTTACAACGTAGGCGCAACAACTCCTCATGATGTCGAGAAAGAAGGTGGATTGTATTTTCCTCTATTTGAAGAAGCAGCGCGCACGGGGAAGCTTGTTGCGATTGGTGAGACAGGTCTTGATTATCATTATGAACATTCACCTCAAGCACTTCAAAGAACGTTTTTATCCCGGTACTTCCAACTCGCTGCCTCTTGCCGGTTGCCAGTTGTAATTCACTGTCGGGATGCTTTTGAAGACTTATTCTCTATTGCTCAAAATAACTTTCCCAAAGGGCGCGTTCTTCTGCACTGTTTCACTGGGACAATGGAAGAAGCTAGCAAGGCTTTGGAGCAAGGGTGGATGATTTCAATGAGTGGTATCGTGACGTTTAAAAGATCCGATCTTCTCCGCGCTGTGGCAAAGGAAGTTCCTTTAAATCATTTGATGATAGAAACCGATACCCCATACCTAGCGCCACAGTCGATGCGTGGAAAAACAAATGAGCCGAGTTTCATTTCAGAAACAGCACAAATGATTGCAGATATCAAAGGGATCCCCCTAGAGGAAGTGGCGGCAATAACAACAACCAATGCCCAAAACTTTTTTAGTCTGGAGTCAGGGCTTTGATATGCTCATGTGAAAGTATGACGTAGAGCGTGGTATTGAAAAGCGTTCTTACCCGATCTTTAAAGGTGAGATGTTCTAAGATCATTGCAAGAGGTTTTCCACAGATCAAAATTTGTGCACACAGTCCGCATTTAAACACCCATCCAAAATCTTGCAGAGCTTTTCGATTCAAATTTGAAAGCTGCTCACTTTTTATCTGAAGGAAAATGTTATTAACGATGGGAAGAACAGAGATGAACTTAACCTCCCATTCATGGGGCTGTCTTTGGTGGCAATAGTTAAAAATTCTGTCTATCGGATCAGTCATCGGGATTAAGGGTACACAATAATAGATTTTTTTTCTTTTTCTAATTTGACGTTATCGGTTTAATGGCAAAAAAGCTTATTTAGGTATATTTCGGAGTATTAGATGGCAACAGCAACCTTTCGTATGAATCGCGCTTTTGCATGGAGAAGAGTTCACTCTCTTTTTGGACTTTGGCTTGTCATTTTTCTCATGGAACACTTGCTCACAAACTCTCAAGCAGCTCTTTTGATTGGTGCGAATGGCGAAGGTTTTATCCGCGCAGTGAACTTTCTTAAAAACCTTCCTTATCTCCATATAATAGAAATCGTCCTTCTAGGGGTACCCATTCTATTGCACATGGTTTGGGGAATCCGCATTCTTTTCACATCGAAAATGAATTCTACCTCTTCCGATGGGTCTCGTCCTGCCCTTAAAAAACACTCTCGAAATCATGCCTATTCATGGCAGAGAATCACTTCTTGGATTCTTCTGATTGGAATTATCGCCCACGTGGGGTACATGCGCTTTTACATGTATCCAGCCACCGTTGAAATGGGGAAAAAAGATGCCTATTTTGTCCGGGTCAGTATGGACCCAGGGCTGTATACCGTGAGTGATCGCCTAGGCGTCAAACTTTATAATCAAGAGGCAATTAGAGCCTTTAAAGAGCATGTAGAGTCCCGATACATCCAGATGCGAGGGATCGTTAAGCAAGGGGAGCATGTTCAGGAAAGCGCTCCTCCCTACCATTACGAAGAAAATGTTGCCCAGCTCATGAACAAATACCAAATCCTGGAAGATCAAAATGCTTACTTAAAAGGGCTTGAATCGCGCTCCATTGATAAAAATCAAGTCATTGCGGAAGCATCAGATTTTGGAACAGCAACGCTCTTGATTGTTCGAGACTCATTTAAAAGTCCTTTCAAGTGCATCCTCTATACTCTTTTTGTTCTTGCAGCTGTTTACCACGGATTTAACGGGCTCTGGACCTTTTTAATTACCTGGGGAATCGTTTTGAAAATGCGTTCTCAATCCCAAGCAGTCAATTGGTGTTATGGCATCATGTTTATCCTGTGTCTTTTGGGACTCACCTCTGTATGGGGCACCTACTTCATTAATTTAAGGAACTGATATGAAACAAAAAGAAGTGATCGTTGTTGGAGGTGGACTTGCAGGGCTTGCTGCAGCCATGCGTCTAGCTGAAAATAGGTGCCATGTCAAAATCGTTTCCGTCACGCAAGTGAAGCGGTCGCACTCTGTATGCGCACAGGGAGGGATCAACGCTGCCGTGAACCTTAAAGGAGAGGATGACTCTCCGATGATTCATGCCTACGATACGATCAAAGGGGGAGATTTTCTGTGCGAGCAGGCCCCAATTTTGGAAATGTGTCTATCGGCTCCTTTGATCATTCAAATGATGGATCGCTTTGGGTGTACATTTAATAGAACCACAGAGGGAAATATCGATTTCAGACGTTTTGGAGGAACCCTTTACAATCGTACCGCTTTTTGTGGAGCATCGACAGGGCAGCAACTTCTTTATGCCCTCGATGAGCAGGTTCGCCGCCATGAAGTAAAAGGAAACGTGGAAAAATTTGAGCATCATGAATTCCTCCGCCTGATTCAAGATGAAAAAGGGGTGGCTCGGGGGATTGTTATGATGGACCTTTTCAATCTGAAGCTTGATGTTTTTAAGGCCGATGCTGTCATTATTGCATCGGGAGGCCCGGGCCTCATTTTTAAAAAATCGACAAACTCTACTTTCTGCACAGGGGCGGCAAATGGCCGGCTTTACATGCAAGGAATGAAATATGCAAACGGAGAGTTTATCCAGATCCACCCAACTGCCATTCCTGCAGAAGACAAACTTCGTTTGATGTCTGAGTCAATCCGCGGTGAAGGTGGAAGAGTTTGGGTCTATGGAGACTCCTCAAAATCCATTGAAACTCCCGATGGGAAGATGATTCCATGCGGCGAAACAGGAAAGCCTTGGTTCTTCCTCGAAGAGCTTTATCCAGCCTTTGGAAATCTTGTGCCCCGAGATATTGCAGCACGCGAGCTCCTTCGTGTGATTGAGCTAGGCCTTGGAGTTCAAGGGAGAGATGAGGTCTATCTTGATGTCACCCACCTCCCAGAAAAAACCGTTCATAAACTCGAATCGGTTCTGGATATTTATCAGAAATTCACTGGAGAAGATCCGCGCAAAGTTCCCATGAGAATCGCTCCTGCTGTTCACTATTCGATGGGTGGAGCATGGGTTGATTGGCCTGCGGCAGATGCCCCCGATCGAAAAGAGCGGTTTCGCCAGATGAGTAATCTAACCGGATGTTTTGTAGCTGGCGAGGCCGACTATCAATTTCACGGAGCAAATCGCCTGGGAGCCAATTCTCTTCTTTCTTGCATTTTTGGAGGGCTTGTTTGTGGCGTGGAAATTCCTCGCTACCTCGAAACGTTAACGCGAGGATATCAAGATGTAGATGAGGTTCTGTTCGAAGAAGCTTTAGAAAAAGAAGAGACCTTTAAACAAGAGTTAATGGCGCGAAGCGGAGACGAGAATGTTCACAAGCTCCATGAAGAACTCGCTAAAATGATGGTCCAACATGTCACTGTAAAGCGGAACAACAAAAACCTCAAAGAGACCCTAGAAAACATCAAAAAAATTCGCGAGCGTTACAAACATATCTCCCTTGATGACAAAGGAAGAAGCCTTAACCAAACCTATACCTTTGCAAATCAGTTCCAGTCGATGTTGGAGCTTGCGTTGATCATCACCAAAGGAGCCCTTTTGCGTGATGAATTTCGTGGATCTCACTTCAAGCCAGAATTTCCAGAGCGCGATGATGAAAATTGGCTGAAAACAACTATAGCAACCTACGATGCTGGAAGCGATGAACCAGAAATTTCATACAAGCCCATTGACACCCCCTACCTCCAACCGATACAAAGAGATTATTCAAAGGCAAAACGGATAAAACCCAAGTTGGAGAATATCCCACCCAATATAGAATTACCCCTATAGGAGCAGTTGTGGCAAAGACCTTTACCCTAAAAATCTATCGTGGAGAGAGTGGAAACCAATATTGGGACGTATTCGAACTTGAGCTCAAGCCTTATATCAATGTGATTTCCGCGCTTATGGAAATCCAGAAAAATCCGATCAATATCAATGGGGAAAAAGTTACCCCCGTTGCGTGGGAACAGGGATGTCTAGAGGAAGTATGCGGCTCATGTTCAATGCTTATCAATGGGCGTCCCCGTCAAGCCTGCACAGCCATTATTGAACCCATCTTAAAGAAAACAGGGAGCAGCACCATTACCCTTGCACCGTTTTCAAAGTTTCCCCTTGTCCGTGACTTAGTTGTCAATCGTTCCCAAATGTTTGAAAATCTCAAGAAAGCCAAGGGGTGGATTTCTGCAGATGGCTCCTTCACTAAGGGGTTTGGTCCTAAGATCGACCAGGAAACCCAAGAGATCATGTATACTCTTTCAACATGCATGACCTGTGGATGTTGCTCAGAAGCCTGCCCTCAGGTCAACCAAAACTCAAAATTTGTGGGACCCGCTCCCGTTTCCCAGGTCCGCCTCTTCAATCTCAATCCCACGGGGGAAATGGAGAAGGCGACCCGCCTCCATACCCTCATGGAAAAAGGAGGAATCAGCGAGTGTGGGAACGCCCAGAACTGCGTTCAAGTGTGTCCCAAAGAGATCCCTTTGACCGAATCCATCGCAACCATCGGACGAGACGTTTCTAAGCAAGCCCTCAAGGACATTTTTAAATAATTGATTTTCTATTAGATAGGTGTGAAAGATTCCTCTTCATATTTATTGTTTCACGTGGCATCCTCTTCTCAAATTTGTGGAGAATAGAATGCAAAATGTACAAAAAATATTTTATAAACTAGATAATGATGTAGCCATTGCGAGTCTATTCTTCGCAACGGCCTATTTTGCTGGGTCAAAGCGCTTTGTTGAAGTCTTTCCAACAGCGAATCGACAGGGGCTTATGTTCGCCGCTGCCACCTCATCGCTCGGGCTCGGAATCTCGCAGCAACTGACAAATCACATTGGTTTAAAGAAGAAAAAAACTTTAGTCTATAAGCCCCTTGTTAAGTCCCTTGTTGTCGCAGCCACTGCTCTTATTACGACGCCTTGGGTTGCAAAGACGTTTGGAAGAGAAGCTAAAATCCTATCGCAAGATGTAACGAAGTTTGCACGCGTCACAACAGGTGTCATTGTTGGAGCTCATTGTACGCGCTATCTCAGATCAATGCCTGGCAAAGATGTTAATCTTGACAAGCTCGAAAGTGATATCCGCATCCTAGAAGCTGTTCCACGCTCTGAATGGCGAATAAGTGATGGTGTAAACGCATTTAATCCAGACAAAATTCTCGACACCGTTGGGGATGACAATGTGATTTGCGAAGGAGTAGGTGAAGATCAGGCGCTATACAAGAGTCTATTTACTTTGGATGGCGAGGCTACCGTTAGTGATTCTGTACAAAGAGCTGTAACGTATCGAATTAATGAATATAGTGCTTGGAATAAAAGATTTTCAAGGGAAAAGGAAGTAAAGTGGTATTTGAACAAAATCCTACTTTATATGCTTACAAAAAAGACAGCTTACGAAAGCGATCCGTATAAAACTGTTAAAAAGCGGGATGAACTCAAGGCGTTGATTGATAAAGTGATGGTTCGCATCGAAGATGCTCACCGCGAATGTACCGATCAGCAGACGACTCAGTTGGAGTGGTTGATAATCGAGATTGTTAACGATTTTGGTCTTTCAGAAATTGAAAAACTCATTGCAATTGAGCTGCGAAAATATCGCAAGGCTCTCATTGAAAAATGTATCGCTGTAACGGATGAAAAGCATGCGGCTGATCTTGGGGTGGACTTGACAAATTCCATTACTAGAGATCTCGGGCTTCCTATCATAAGAGCGACTAAACATAGTGCACTGTGTAAAATCTACAAGCCGGTGAATTTTCAAAATGCAAAGGCTAGTTTTTTCTCCCAGTATGATCCCGTAGGGTTTCTTGTAGAACAAACTAATTATTCTCAAAGCAGAAAAGCATTTTCGGAGCTCTCTCAGTGGTTTCGGGATAATGTTTTTACCGATGAGAAGAGAGAAGCTAAGTTTGAAGAGCTTTTGGGAGCCGATTTTTTAAATAGCTTTGAGCGTAAAGACGCTGCTGTTCTATACTATTTATTTAAAAACGGTCTGGTCACGGTCTGGTAGGACCTGGCCTATTTATTGAGGATTTGATATGGAAATTGCACAAAAATCACTTTACAAACTGGATAACGATGTAGCCATTATGGGGCTGTTTTTTGCGACGGCCTATTTGGCGGGTTCAAAGCGCTTTGTTGAAGTCTTTCCAACAGCGAATCGACAGGGGCTTATGTTCGCCGCTGCCACCTCATCGCTCGGGCTTGAAGGGTCGAGGCGTGTTACAGACCGGATTGGTTTAAAGAAAGGAAGGCCTACTTATCTAGTCTATAGATCTCTTATGGTTGCAGTCGCGGCTCTTCTCACAACGCCGTGGGTCGCAAAAACGTTTGGAAAAGGAGCTGAAATCTTAGGGCAAGACGTTGGTAAATTTGCCCACGTTACAACAGGTGTCATTGTAGGAACGCATTTAACTCGTCATCTTAGGCCTTCGCTTAGAGAAAAAGTCAATCTTGAGAAACTTTCAAGTGATATCTCAATTATAGAAGATAAGCCGTTATCAGAATGGAAAATGAGTCGGGACGTGGATGCTTTTAATCCAGAAGAAATTTTCGACAGCGTTGGGGATGCCAATGTAATTTGCGTGGGAGTAGGTGAAGCTCAGGCGCTATACAAGAGTCTATTTCTTTTAAATGGTGAGAGAACTGTTACTCACAAAGTACAAGAGGCAGCAATAAGGATCATTGATCGATACAGTGGTGGAATTGGAGATATTAAATGGTACTTAAACAAAGCTTTACTGTACTTGGTTGTAAAGAAGCAAGCATTTGAGGGGGGCATTGACCAGACGCCTAAAAAGAAAGAGGAACTTCTCGCGCTGATTCGAAAAACAATGGTTTGCATCGAAGATGCTCATAATGGTTGTGCCGATCAGCAGGCAACGCAAATGAAGTGGCTAATGATTGAAATTGTTGATGATTTTGGTTTTTCTACAACTGAAAAAATTATTGCTCTTGAATTAGAAAAATATCGTGCTGCCCTGATTGATACTTGTGTGAATGACACTGGCGAAGGGCATGGAGCGGATTTAGGAGTGGATTTAGCGCGTGCTATTTCAATAGAGCGAGGGTTTCCCATCACAAGGGCTACGCAGCGCCCTGCGGTGCATAGTGACTATAACTATGAGAATCTAGCAAAGGCAAAGAAGGCGTTTGATCAGAAATATAATCCTGTGGGATATCTCGTCGAACAAGCGAAGTATTATACTAAGAATAAAGTGTTTCCCGATATGTGCCAGTGGTATGGAAACCAGGTTTTTCCTGAAGATCCAGATGACAAAATAGAAGAAGAGCTTAAACGCATTCTTGGGTGTGACTTTAGCTGGACTTTTGAGCGTAAAGACTCTGCTGTTCTCTATTATCTGTTTAAGAACGGCCTGATCACTACCTAGAGTAAACCGGTTTACTGGTGCGGTATTTTGTGCTATAATCAAGCTTGAGTCCTGTTTTAAAGGATACCATAGGGCCTGAAGTGCTCATCAACTACAAGCTTTTTTAGGGGATCTGACCGCTGGGAATACGGAAATATAATTTTGGAATTTTCGTCTCCTAGGTGACGAACCCACCTATACTAAATTGGTTGACGATGCCCACCCTCCTTTAGAGCCAGGGCTCTTTGTATTTGAAGCCATTCCATCAATCATCTCCACCTATCTACCACGTTGAGCTGCTTCGCCAACCCCACCTGGGGTTGACGGCATCGCTCGCCTTGTATCTAGAGAGAATCTATCAAGGGAATGTGCTTCCTCTGCAAAGAGCTCTGGTTCAGCAAATAGGACTCACTTTATCTAAGGCGAACTATCTAAAAAGAGCCCTGCTCTTTTCTGAAGATATTAAATAACAAATAATTGAATATTAATTAAATTTAAATAAACATGGTATAATATATGCGTAATTAAATTAATTTAGGGGGTTGATAATAAAGAGTATTAATAGTGATTGGGCAATGGTCCCAAGTCGTCAAGATCAACTATCACATCAATAAATTTTTGAAAAAACCTACGGAGCTTTAGTGGACCGCATCGATCAGGATGTAGACACGAAGGGGCTCTTTAATATTGCAGGGAATGAGAGGCAAGTGGAGCGCCTTGACAAAGGAAGGTTTGATCCAACGTCATTTATCAGTAGCATGAAGGGAAATGACTATGTTTTTCGTGACGATGTCATGGCGATAGAGGATGTCACATTCTGTGACCATTGCGATGAAGAGGACCTTGGGCTATCAACCAATTATTTCAACAGATCGCCTAAAATTCATCTATGAAATTGACTTTTTGCTGGAGGGGATGTATCCTGAGTAGATTCGACGCCTAGTCACCCATGGAATGGATGCAGCGCATATTGAGGCGCTGGACAAGGTTCTGGCTTTAGCTGAGAGGGTTTTGACAAGTGGGGAAAACAAAGTGACTCTCGAGGATTTAAAGAAGCAGCTAGGGTCTCATCTATTCATGCCGCTTGATTATTATTTGAATATTGAAACCTCTTTTGTTTATAGAGAGAATGGTGTGAAGAGGGGAAGGCCTATATCAGGTTTACTAAGTTGTTAGGTCCCTAACGAAAAAGAGGAGAGCCTCCCGGAAGTAAGATTTGGGGGAAGGGCACTGTCGCGAGAGGGGCTCCTCAAGTTTTTTGTACATCTTTATAGGGAGGAGTTAGCTTTGATAGTTCTCCTAAAGCTAACCATGCTGCATCACACGGTAAATAGTAATAATCTTATTTGGATATTTGGTGTTGCACGGTTTTATACGATGTGTTGCGGCCCTATTTCCCTCCATTTGTCGAGACTGCTTCGCGGACCATAACAGAAGGGTTTTTATAAGGGAATAAAAAAGTGCGTGGTTGTTTTTCTGTGAGGCTTTTTTAGGAGAGGAATCAAGGGGTTTAAAAGTGTTTTTTTGACAGTATATTTCGCGCTTAATCCTTTAATTACCTGCGAGATAAAGTGGGATTTTGAAGGAAGAAATTCTTTTAATCGACATAGAAACTGATCATGAGAACGTCCTTCCCGATACTTGGGTGTTTTTTTTGGGTGGAGAAGGTAGTCCATGTTTGATGGATCAAAATCCCATAAGAATGTTGTGTGATGGACAAAACGGTGCTTTTGGATGTACTGAGCATTTCCCCCGCACTTATAGTCCCCAATCACATAATCGTTTTCTCTGAGCTGAAAATTAGGAATGCCTAGAGCTTTTTGATAGAAGGATTCTGACCAGCGGAGAATAGGTTCTGGAAAACAGGGGAAATCATGGACCTCTTTCTGAAAGATAAAGGAGACAAAGAGAGTATTATCGTCGACAATCACTGTTCCTCCACCGCTATACCGTTTAATAAGAGGGATTGGAGCTTTCTTCATCATTGACGCATTGACAAGCTCTTCAGGTTTTCCTGAGATTCCCATGATGATTGAGGATGGAGATCCTTCGTTAATAAGGCACCAGTTCTCATCTGTGAGTCGAAGGAGCGCTTCTTCAATTTGAAGCTGCTCATTAATTGGAACATTTTGAAGCAGGAGAAGATTGATGGTTTTACTCACTGAGAGACTGAACCTCTTCGATATTGACAATTTTGTATCGAAGTCCCTTTAGAGAGGTAACCTTGAAGATCAGAATGGTTCCTCCTGGCATGACATCCACATCCATAATACTTGTGATTTTAGAGCCATCGCTAAGCGTGATATTAGGTTTGGAAGTAGGAACGTGTTGGTTTAAAAACTTAATGGCAGCTTGAAGGTCTTTAGCGCGGAGTTCAGGGGAAATAATCATGACTTCGCTGACTCCCTTGTTTTTGCTATCGTCTTTTTGCGTTTTAGCCATTGCGGCCAACTCTGCAGATGCTGCATCGATAGGAGGAGCACTTTTTTTTGCAACTGGCGCTGGCGTGTAACCGGTTGCTGGTGGGGCGACATAGATAGGAGCTTGTGCTCCGAATACTGCAGCTGAAAGAGCAAGGAAAGGAATCAATTTTTTCATGGGTTATCACCTGTTTTTGGGGGTTCAGAGACAATCGTATCTTTTTTTTCGTTTGCTTTTTTTAAACACTGAGAAGCACAGCTTGAGAGACGCTCCAAATTAATAGCAGCAGACTTTGTTGCGTCACCTGCTTGATCAAGAGATGCAACTCCAATGGAGACCGTGAGAGTAAAACGAATATTTCCTGCAGAGAAAATCTCTGAGTCAAGGTATTCGCTAATATTTTCGGCAATAAACACTGCAGCTTTACAAGAAGTTTTTGGGAGAAAAACAGCAAACTTTCCGTGATTTTGGTTATATAAAAGATCTTGCGAACGGATGAGTTTTTGCAAATGGTCTTCGAAGTCTAACGTGAGGGCATGGGCAACATTTTCGCCTCGCGTTTCAACGATTTGAGGGTATTGGTCTATCTCGAGTAGGAGCAGAGCGAGTTGAGTTTTTTCGCTGAGAGCCTGACCGACGAGCTTAGTTGCACGATCACCTAGAACAGCTCGGTGTTCCAAGCTTGCATTTGAGGGGGCGTCTTTTGACATACAGGACGAAAGGGTAGCCATCTTTGCTTGGGTTTCCATAACACCCCCTGCCATTTCCATTCGAAGAAGAAATTCGTCTTCTTCAAGAGGTTCGCGGAGAAAATCTGTAGCACCTGCTTTGATTAAGTTGCGAATAAATGATTTTTTTAAGTGGGCAGTGATGATTAGGATTGGTGTGTGTGCGTAGTCCTTTAAGGTTCGAATATCCGTGCATAAAGGAATAAGCGCTAAGTTAGGTATTTTTTCATCAACGACGATGATACTGATATAAGTTCTATCTAGATATTCAAGAGCTTCAAGTTTTGATGAAGCAATAATAAGCGCGTGAGCCTCTATCTTTGCGATAACACCTTCAAAAAAAGCGCGCATGAGGGGGTTGTCGGTAAGGAGGAGGAGAGTGGGAAGTTTTTTTGGTTTTATCGCCATACCTTTCCACTATAAATAATTATCTTTTTAACGAAACTAATAGAATCGAAATATCGGCCGGTGAGACTCCTGAAACGCGGGAGGCTTGCCCTAGGTTCTCTGGGCGATGGTGGGTCAATTTTTCCCGTGCTTCATTCCGCAGACCAATAATTTTTGAATAGTCGAAGCTTTCAGGTATTTGATGACTATCGATACTCTCAAGTTTTGCTGCTTCTTTTTTTTCACGAGCAATGTAACCTGCAAATTTTATGTCGATTTCGATCGCATTGTTTGTAGCTTTTCCGTAGTCCTCGACTTTTTCGGGAAAAATTTCTAAGAGCTTTTGGTAGGAAAACTCTGGGCGACAGAGGAGTTTTGCAAGGGTTGTAGATTTCCCGTCGAAGTCAAGATGCCTCTTTTCAAGGCGCAGCTTTTCCTTTTCGATGAGTTCTTTTTTATTTTGAAAAGATTGGTAAAGCGCATCATCAATAAGTCCCAGTTGATACCCAAAATCGCGAAGGCGCAGATCGGCATTATCTTGTCGAAGGAGAAGGCGATGTTCAGCCCTTGAGGTAAACATGCGGTAGGGTTCATCAAGGGTCTTTGAAATGAGGTCATCAACCATCACTCCAATGTAGGCCTCAGAGCGCCTGAGGATAAATGCCTCTCTCCCTCGAACCTTGAGAACGGCATTAATCGCTGCAATCATCCCTTGCGCTGCAGCCTCTTCATACCCTGTCGTCCCATTCACTTGCCCTGCAAAGTAAAGCCCATTGACACGTTTGGTTTCAAGAGTGCTCTTAAGCTGCCCACTCACAGCGTAGTCATATTCAATGGCGTAAGCTGGGCGCATGATTTCGACATTTTCGAGCCCAGAAATCGTCCGCATCATTGCATGCTGAACATCAAACGGGAGGGAAGAAGAGATTCCGTTCACGTAGACTTCGTTGGTATTGAGCCCTTCTGGCTCAAGAAAGAGCTGGTGCCGCTCTTTATCAGCAAAGCGCACCACTTTATCTTCAATGGATGGGCAATAGCGAGGGCCAACTCCTTTAATCTTTCCTGAAAAAAGAGGAGAGCGATGGATGTTTTCCTGAATGACTTTTTTCGTTGCCTCATTTGTGTAGGTGATATAGCAGGAAACCTGAGACAGTCGTTTTTCTTGGGGTTCAAAAGAAAAAGAGACCCCAGCTTCAGGGGGTTGTTCTTCGGTTTTGGAAAAATCAAGCGAGCGACTGTTAACCCGTGCGGGGGTTCCCGTTTTGAGGCGATCAAGAGTAAAGCCAAGCTCTTCTAGTGTTTTGGAAAGCCCCACCGAAGGCTTATCCCCTGCTCGCCCTCCGGAATAGTTGGCCTCTCCAATGTGAAGAAGTCCTCGCATAAAGGTTCCTGCAGAAAGGATCACCGACTTTCCTTGATATTGAATTCCTTCCTGAATCTGCACTCCAACGATGGAGCCCTCTTCGACGACAAGGTTTTCAATGGTTCCCTGTTTGATCTCAAGATTCGGGGTGTTTTCTAAGACATATTTCATCTCAGTTTGGTAGGCAAGTTTATCGGATTGTGCACGGGGGGACCAAACAGCAGGGCCTTTTGTAGCATTGAGCATGCGGAAATGAATCCCAGTGCGATCTGCTACCTTCCCCATGATTCCACCAAGGGCATCGATCTCACGCACGATGTGACCTTTTGCGGTTCCCCCAATGGCGGGGTTACAACTCATTTTGGCGATAGTGTCGAGATTCATGGTGAGCAGGAGGGTATGTGCGCCCATACGAGCGGCAGCATGCGCAGCCTCGCATCCGGCATGTCCAGCACCAATAATAATCACATCAAAGTGATCAGGATAAGTCCACATGATTAACCCAGACTAGGGCTACTTGTTCTTCTTATGACGATCTCTACGACGGCGCTTTTTGCGCTTGTGCTTCGAGATCTTAAGACGACGCTTTTTCTTTACAGATGACATCAAATACTCAAATTACGTTATATTTCACCGCCCAGTGTAGTCTTTTCCCTCGAAAAAGTAAAGAGCAGAGTGCTATAGGTCAAATTAAGGGTTCTGGTGCAAAAAATTTCTCTATGGGGAAAGGTTTACTCAAGGCTGTTTCCGTTTCAGTGAGATCAGGCTGCTATCCCAAAAAGACCCTCTGTAAATATTTTTGAGATAAAGCATCTTCCCTTCCTATGTCTTCTATTTGCCCCTTACGAATTATATGCATGGACCCATCTCATGATCGTTGTGTGACATGCTGAAAGACCTCGCTCTTGAAAAATCATAACTAAATCTCTGTAAGTCAATGGAAATTGACAATGCCAACGGATTCCCCAAAGAATGATTTCCCCGGAAAAATGCTTCCATTTGAATGGGTTATCCTCGACATAAGAATCTCTCGCCTGACACATGAAAAATTCAATTTTACAGAAGACAAGCGTTTTTTGCACCAGAACCCTTTATCCATGTGTTTGTCACATTCCTCAGTTTCGATATTGGAAGGGAAGTGGGCTTTTTTTATAAAAAACCCCTTGAAGGAAAGATTGTCTATGTTAAGATTTTGTTAGAAAATCGGAGAAAACATGAATATAAGCCTTTTTGCTCAACACTCTTCAATAAAACAAAACATTCACTTTTTTCATGACTCAATATCTAAAGCTATTTCAGCAAGAGTTGAAATAGAAAAAAACGATCCAGTAGATGAAGTAAATGTTGAGATTCCTCTATATCCATTAAACCCTTCGTTTGAAGGAGGAATCTTAAAAACTCAAAGCCTTCTGCGAAACTTTCATTTAAGGCCTACTTATCAAGATGAAAAAATCTATTTTGCCCAAATTCCTCCTGAAAATAAAAAATGGGAAATCCATCCACATATGATAGATTTTTCTGAGGATGCTCAAACTCTTTGTCGGTTAGATGGGACTATTATTTACAGTTGCTTTAATACTCTAATTACATGGAATTATGAGACTAACGAAAGACAAACCTCCTCGTTAGGCACAAGCAAGATCACCTCTCTTGTCGAAAGTCCTGATGGGGATATAGTATGTGGGGATGAGAAGGGGCATATTTATTACCGCGATCAAAAATTCCTAGTTGAAAAAGGAACACCTATCGATCATGTCTACTTTATAAATTCTGAAAACTGTCTTGTGCATTTCCCAGAAAAAAACCAGGTTTTATTATATGACGTCGCAGAAGGTAAGCAAGTTAAGGAATATTCTGATGTTACAAGTATTGCTGTTTTAGGATTAGATAAATTTGCTCTTTTGCAAAAAAAAGTTCTTGGTATTCGAACAGTAAAAAAAGACACGGTACCGCTTAAGGAAATAGAAGATGTCATACAAATGAAAGGCCTTTCTCCTTCTAAACTGGTTTACAGAAACTTAAAAAAATCAAATTTTTGTTATGATGTTGACTCAGACACTTCAAGGGATTTAGAAAATAAAAACGATTATTTTTGCCAAAACTCCTATCTCTTAGAAGGCGGCACCATTGTATTTCATGAACAACGGCTTTTCTTAGAGTTTCTCTCCGAGAAAAAATCTTCTTACAAAACCCAAGGAAATTGGGGTATCGTACGCCTTCTCCCTTTATCAGACGGATCGGTGATGTATGCAACTGACACACGAGGTTCAGGAGTGCATATCATGACTCAAGAAGGAGAGACCATCTTTTCTGATCAAGAGGTTACGGGAGGTGGGAACATGAACGTTCTTGGGTTAACTGAGTTAACCGATGGATCTGTTGCTATAAAATTTGCAAATCAGATTTGTATTTTAACGCCTTATTTGAGCGACCTAAAAACCAAAGAGCATCGGATAGAAGAGATCCACCTTGAACTCAATTACCGACCAGACATTTTACCTCTATACCAAGAACTAATACAACTCACTAAAAAACCTGAGTCATCCTATAAAATTTGCAAAGCTGGTGTACAAGCAGCTGTTAAAGCAAAGAACATCTACCAAGCAAGGCGCTTCTATGAACAAGGGAGAAGTTTGCAACCCAAAGACAGAGAAATTATTGATCTTTTTTACCATTCTCTCTCATTTTCAACCCTTCCAAAGTTAAAAAGACACCTCCTCCTTGATCGTGCCTCTTTTGATGGACCTGCAAGCATCCCTAGAAGCATTTTCAGCAGAAAAACAAAGAAAAGGCTTTTGGTAGGAGAAGGAGATTTTAGCTATACTGAAGCCCTTATTAAAAAGCATCAGAAGACACACCAAACCCTTGCAAGAACCATCACCGCTACTGATCTCTTTTCTCCTCCGGAGGGTGGGGAAGTTCAGAATAGATTATCATTCCTTGAAGAACGTGGTGTAAAAATTCTTGTAGGAATTAATGGGGCAGAACTTCATCGTTTCTTCCCAAAAAAAAGATTTCAAAGAGTTCAATGGAATTGCCCCTTTCCGGAAGCTAAAAAGCGCGAAGGTTTCGAAAAAAGGATTCCAGATTTTTTTCTCTCTTGCGCAAAACTCCAGCTTCCAAAAGACCGCATTCATGTCACTCTTATGCAACATGATAATGAGTATACTATCACAAGGCAAAAAGAAAACCCCATTGTTTTAGGGTCAACACGAGCAGGGTATCGGCTGATAAGAAAAAGGGTATTTGGAGAAAGTCGTTATCCAGGTTATAATCATGTAAAAACGAAATCCTCTGAAAGATATAACGCGGAAGGAAAAGAACGAGAATTTGTATTTGAAAAAGTAGAGGGAGCTCCAACTTTATCATCCCCCACACTTGAAGATGCAGAAAAACTTAAAGATCCTCGGGAAAAAACTTATAAAATCAAGAAAATAGAATCGGATCAAAATGCCCTGGAGAACTACTACTTTGAATGTAGCACTGATGAAGATTCCTCTGATTATTACGAATCTAATTCCGATGATGGTGGAGCTGAAACTAGAAACGCGATGCAATACGGTGATGAACCCGTTGAAGTGGAAGTAGCGACGGCAAAATTTCAAGATCTTTGCCCTCCTAATTAAGATAGCAGCCCGATCTCACTGAAACGGAAACAGCCTTGAGTAAACCTTTCCCCATAGAGAAAATTTTTGCACCAGAACTAGGGCCTTAAGGCAGATTGGAGGTGGAAAGTTCGAAACCTCCTAGGTGGGAGAGAACGCTTCGAAAGCCTCGGAGTTGTCTTCGAGGCTCGCGCTATCCGTCGGGGTATAGTTGGCGAATTGAGCAAATTCTTTTCGGTAGGCAACGTCGATGTTCCCCACTTTTCCGTGACGGTTCTTTCCTATGATTACTTCGGCGAGACCTGGTTTATCATAGGGGTCGTAGTATTCGCGGCGGAGGAGAAACATCACAATATCGGCATCCTGCTCAATGGCACCAGACTCTCGGAGATCGCTCATCATGGGGCGGTGTCCGGTCCGCTCTTCCACTTTTCGTGAAAGCTGCGAGCCACAAAGGATAGGGATATTGAGTTCTCGTGCCAAATTTTTCATCATTCGAGAAATTTCGGAGATTTCACCTTGGCGGTTGTCACTTCCAGCAAAGCTACTGGATCCCGATAGAAGCTGGAGGTAGTCGATCACGAGGAATTGGATGTCATGAGCTTCTTTCATGCGACGGGCACGTGCGCGGAGATCGGTGATTTTTAGGCCTGGTTGGTCATCAATAATGACAGGAGTTTTTTGCATCTTGCTGATTGCTCCCACGACCCGTTGGTATTCTGAACCATTTAGAGACCCGGTTTGGATTTTTGCAGACTCTACCTCAGATTGAGAGCAGATCATTCGGTGCAGAAGTTGTTCGGCGCTCATCTCAAGGGAAAAAACACCGACTGGCATCTGATGTTTGAAGGCAACATGTTCTGCGACATTGAGAGCAAAAGCAGTTTTCCCCATTCCCGGTCTACCGGCTAAGATAATGAGGTTGGAGTTAGAAAGACCATTGATCATCTTATCAAGGTCTGTAAAGCCGGTTGGAATCCCTGTGAAGGCAAGAGCGTCAGGTCCTTTTTCAAGGAAGGTCTCTTGCCGCTCTTCGAGCTCCTTTAGATAGGGGAGTCCTGATTCAGCTTTGACTCCCGAGATAATGTCTTTGATATGTTTTCCGGCTGTGGCGTTTGTCGCTTGAGAGATATGAAATAAGGTTGCCTGGGCATCATCGAGTGCACCATGTACATCACCGGGTTCTTCTAGTGCAGTTTTTTCGATTTCTTGCGCTGCATAAATCATGCGGCGGAGGATGGATTTATTTTTGATGAGCTCGACGTATTCTTCGATATAAGCAGAGGTTCCAGCGTATTGCGCCAAAGTGGTCAGGTAGCCGACGCCTCCGGTGCTATCAAGCTTTTCAAGTCGCTTAAGCTCTTCTGCAACTAAGTGGATATCGGCAGGCTTATCACTTTTAAACAGACCTTTGAGAACGTCAAAAATAATCTGGTGCTCGGAGTAATAAAAGTCGGGTGCTTGAAGCGCATCTGCAGAGACATTAAGACTGTTCACTTTTGTAAGCATACACCCAAGAACCATCATTTCTGATTCTTTGGAATTGGGGGCGACTTTGACCTTAGACTTTTCTTTTTCTACCATGGTCTCAGTTTATCGACATTGCAGAAAAAACGGAATAAAAAAGGGCTCCAAAATGAAGCCCTAATGCGGAAAGGGAGGGATTCGAACCCTCGGTACCCTTGCAGATACGCGTCCTTAGCAGGGACGTGCCTTCGGCCACTCAGCCACCTTTCCAAGACCCCAACCCAGGATTAGACCCAAGACACCCAAAAAATTAAAATACCAGGGCTTTGGAGTTGTCTAAACACGTGCCTTTCGATTTTTTGAAAAGCAACGATTACTCTGGAGAGGGTAACCTATTTGAGGATTATTATTCAATGAGGTTGGCGTGAGTTATTTGTTTTCCATTGAGAGCGTTCCAATGGGAAGTGTGGAGAGAACCGTCTGGATTTTGAACAGCAATACTGTAAATAGGGAGAAAAACATCTCTTGTTGTTCGAATCGCAAAGTCAGATCCAAAGGCAGCCTCAGCGGCTTTTTTGATTTGAGAAGGGGTATAGCGGCGATTGAGCCTTTCATTATGCTTGGAGCTTTTAGTGACGAGGGGGTCAGCAATTAAGGTGGAAGGTCGGACATTCACAAGAGGGTCATGGAGATGGACGCGGTAGTGATTTCCATGTTGGACGACAAGTTTTTTCTTGCGGGCACGATCGATCCATGCCTCGAAGAGATGAGTTTCCATATTGAGGGAGGTCATGAGGCTTTGTCTGTCTGCCTTGCCGCCATTTTCGGCAATGGTTGAAAGAATTTTATATTCGTAGCGGTCTGCACCAGCGTTGATACAATCGGCAAATCCATGCGTTTTTTTCCAAGATCGGGTATCAAGGACCATTTCACCATCAATGAGATCCCACAGAATGATGCCCTCTTCGGTCTGGAAGCTTGGGTTCGTAAATTTGACTTCCATTAAGAGATAGGGGTGAAAGCGCAATGAGGGTTCGCTATAGCGATGCTCTGTATCTTTTAATAGGGTTAGGCGCTGCTTTTCCATGATCTGCCGAGCTGTAAAGCGGGCTTCTAGGGTGTGAAAAGTCCCGGTATTGATCATTTCAAGCGCTTTGTGTTTTAGCTCAGGCTGGCTGTTATTGACGTAATAGGCGCCGTAACCGAGTGCCCCAAGGACAACAAGTGTTGATAAAAATCGCATAAAACTTCGTTTTGGAGATCGTTTGTCACTATTGGTATAGCTCTTGGGAGGTTTTTTGTCCAAGTTAAGATTTTTTGAGGGATCGGTCATATATGAGGGGCTCCATTTACCCCCATATATAGACAACTATCCTAATCTTGCCAATGGCGGAGTTTCATCTGGAGCAGTGCGTAGGTTAGGAATGGGTCTCGAACATTGGCGCGGAGTGTTTTTTCAGGAAGAGAAATATCTAAGAATCCTTTCAGAAGGGCTGTTTCCAGTTCATTGACACTTAGAGTGATATTTAAAGCGATAGTTTCCGAGAAATCGTACTTTCTGTCTGATGGGTCTATTGCTCTGCAGGCTAATACAGGGATTGCCGTTGCTAAAATTCCGCTATCAACCGCCATTGTTCCAAGGAGGAGAGAATCGTCCATATGATAGCCAGTTTCTTCTTGGAGTTCTCGAGCAGCAGCAGTTCGGACAGTTTCCCCTTCTCTTAGCAAACCTCGTGGAAGTTCAAGCTCCCAGCTTCTAGTTGCATGTCGGTAGTTAAGAATGAGGATCACTTTTCGGTCGGAGAGGTAAGAAAAAATCGCAATACCGGGTGGGGCTTCGAGTGCTGATTTCCAAAGAATTCGGTCGTAGGTTCCCTTTTCTCCTGAGGGGAAAAGGACAGCATCGCGTATCCAGTAGAGGTATTGATCTTCAGCAATAATTCCCACTTGGCTCCATTGCCAAGCTTGCTCTGGGGGTACCCCCTTATTTAGGAGGCGCTCCATTGCAATGGTTTCGGTTTCGTTGATAGAAATAGGGTGGAGGAGGATTTCTATTTCACCTTTTTCATGACTCCCAATGATGCCATGGGATTTAGGAGTAGAGGCTAATAGATCAAAGTATTTCTCTGAGGGTGCTCCAAAGAGCGAAAATGAAAAAAGTAGGGCGAGCATCAGTCGCATAATGAGACCTCTTTGGATAGTTTTATAAATTCATCAATGTCTTTGTTAATCACGTCGATCCCTTGTTGCCAAAAAGGAGGGGCACTAAGATCGGCATTTAAATGTTTTTTAGCTAGATCCTCTGGGGACATTCTTCCTGTATCTTCAAGGAGAGAAATGTAGGAAGATTCAAAATCAGGGTTCTTGGTCGCATGGTTGTAAATCCCTAAGCTGAAAAGGTAGCCAAAGGTATAGGGGAAGTTGTAAAAAGGCATTTCTGTGCAATAAAAATGAATTTTTGCTGCCCAAAGGAGTGGATGATATCTATCAAGGGCGTCTCCATAGGCGTCTTTTTGCGATTCTTCCATGAGGGTTGAGAGCTCTTCATGAGAAACAATTCCCTTTTCTCTCTTTTCATAAAAGCGGGTTTCAAAAAGAAAGCGGGCGTAAATATTTAGGAGATAGCTGGTCGCGCGATTTAGATGGTCATCGAGAAGAATGAGACGGTGTTTAGGATCTTTTTCTTCTTGGATCATTGCTTGTGTTACGATCATCTCAGCCATTGTTGAAGCGGTTTCCGCAAGTCCCATGGTGGGGTGCTGAACCATTTCATCAAGGGGGAAGAGGATTTCATTGTGGAAGGCGTGACCGAGTTCATGAGCCAATGTATAAAGGTTGGTTATTGTTTTAGAAAATGTCATGAAAATGCGACTTTCTTTTGAGTCAGGAAGGGCGCAGCAATATCCTCCAGGGCGTTTTCCTTTTCGGTCTTCTGCTTCGATCCATCGATTTTCTAGTGCTTTGCGTGCGAAGGATGCCATCTTGGGGCTGAATGCTTGAAATTGTTTCAAGACAGTTTCTGCAGCTTCCTGGTAGGAGATTTCCTTTGAAGAGGTGGATAATGGGGCGTCTAAATCGATCCAGGAGAGCCGATCCACCCCGAGTAAATCCGATTTACAATCAAAATAGCGAATCAGAGAGGCCTGATTTTTTTTGATTGTCTCCCACATTGCCATAAGAGAACTTTTCGATTGACGATTTTCATCGAGGGGTTCTTTTAAAAAATCGTTCCAACCACGTTTTTTATACACCTGAAGGCGAAATCCACTCAAATGGTTGAGTGCTTGAGAAATCGAACTTTGTTTTTTTGTAAAACCTTGCTCAATTGCATTGAAAGCCTCTTCTCGAATCTCTCTACTGGGGTCGGACATTTTATTTTCGATTTGACCAAAGTATAGATTTTTCTCCTGGAAAGGAAAGGACATTTCACCAACTATGGCGTCCCACATTTCAGACCATCCGTGATATCCACCCATTGAGAGGTTGTTGATAAAAGATTCTTCATCCGTAGAGAGTTTTTCTAGTGCTCTTTTTCGTCTTTCCTCTAAGGAAAATGTGATGGATGCATGATTTTGAAGAAGAGATTTGAAATCATCCTCTGGCATTTCCTTTAAAAGGGTATCAAAGATAAGAGAGCAGTTAGAAAAATGTGTTTGGAGTGTGCGCATCTGCCCAATGAGAACGTTGGCATGGGTATCTTCAACATTTTGTGACAATAAGCCATAAACAAATGTATCCATTTCCCTTAGCCGCATTCCAAGAGCTTGCATCAAAGGGATCGCCTTGGAAATTTTACTGCTTTGCAGAAGCTTTTCTAGAGAGTCGATATCTTTTTGGGATGTCTGGAAAGATTTTTGGAATGAGGAAGAACGACTTCCCCCTTGGAAAACACGGTCTAGGTTCCACACTTTTGGAAAATTCATAGTTGCTCCCATACACTCAGGAGGACTATAGTAAGTGATTTAGAAGGATCTTCTCAAGGAGAATCAATGCCCATTCAAATTTTATCGGATCAAACGATCAACAAAATTGCAGCTGGTGAGGTGATTGAAAATCCCGCTTCTGTTGTCAAAGAGCTTGTTGAAAATGCGCTGGATGCAAAGAGCACTACAATTACGATAGAAGTTGAGCGAGGGGGATTTTCTTTGATTCGTGTTAGTGATGATGGATGTGGGATGAGTCGAGATGATTTGCTCCTAAGCTTGGAAAGGCACGCAACATCAAAGATCCGCATTGCAGAGGATCTTGAAGAAGTTTTGACCATGGGATTTCGTGGGGAAGCTTTGGCCTCAATTGCAGCAATCTCTAAAATGAAAGTTGTTTCTGCTCAAAAAGGAAGTGCCTTAGGCGGAGAAATTGTTGCTGAAGGCGGGAAGATTCGGAGTGTTGATCCTGCAGCTCGGAATGAGGGAACCACTGTAGAAATAGCGATGCTTTTTTACAATGTTCCAGCAAGGAAGAAGTTTCAAAAGACTCAGGGGGCATCTCTTAGCGAAATCACGAAGTTTTTAACACGATTTGCATTGTCGCACCCGGAAATCCAGATCCGATTTATAGCGGATAGAAAAGAAATCATTCATACCCTCCCGGGTGCTATTGAAGAACGTTTGAAAACTCTTTTGGGAGAGGCGTTTTTAACCCGGGCAAAAAAAGTGGAAAAAACCGACAACAGATGTTTTTTAAGTGGATTTCTTGGGTCGCCCTTAGAGGCGCGCACTAACCGCCTTGGTCAATATCTTTTTGTCAATGGAAGGTGTGTCCGTTGCCCACAGATTGCGCGTGCTATTTATGAGGGGTATGGAACGCGTCTTTCTTCTCGTCTTCATCCTACTTTTGTTCTCCACCTTACATTGCCACCTGAGTGGATCGATGTGAATGTGCACCCTCAAAAGAGGGAAATCCGTTTAAGGGAAGAAGGTGTGATTCAAGAGGTGATTCGCAAAGGGGTCATGGAGTCTTTCCAAGGGAAGGAGCCGCCTAAAGAATACCCTAAAGGGAGTTGGGACTTTGCTATCCCTCTCAAGTTCCAGGAAAAAAAGGAATTTCTCCCTCCCTCATTAGACTATGTTGAAGAAGAAATCGCAGTCATTGGTTTATTTGATCACTATTTAATTGCGCATGGTTCTTCTTACTTTTCACTTCCAAATACTCCTGGTCCCTACAAAGGAATGTTTCTGATCGATTTAAAAGGGGCGTATGCGCGCATTCTCTATGATCGATTTGTTAAAGAGGAGGCTCCTCCTCTACAGACTTTAATGGTCCCTATAACTTTGGAGTTTCCTAAAAATGAGGGGGACATTCTTAAAGGACATTTAGAGGAAGTACTGGGGATGGGAGTGGATCTTCGACCGTTTGGCGATTCAGCATTTATTATTGATGCCCTCTCCCCAGAGATTGAGGAGGGGATGGTTCAAGGGCTTTTAGAAGAGTTTATTGAGGTTCTAGATCAGAGCTTAGCTGAAAAAATGCGGCAGAAAAAACTTGCTTTCACTCTCTCTTCTTATGCAAGATCACAAAAAAAGGGCTGGACGGTTGTTGAAGCCAAGCAGATGGTAAAAGAGCTGATGAAAACAACCTCCCCATATGATTGCCCTAAAGGAAAACCAACAGTCATTCATTGGAATCATGACGCGATCGAAAACCTATTTCAAAAGCCGCCTTGCTAAATTTCGGACTCACTTTTCTAAGTGGGGTGTAGAAGGGTTTGTCATTGAAAATCCGACGGATCTTGCATACTTTTCTGGGCTAAATCTTTCTCGAGGAAGGCTTCTTGTTAGCCTCAAAACTGCAACACTTTTTGTGGACGGGAGGTATAAGGAAACCGCCAAGAAAGGATCTCCTTATCCGGTCAAAAACCTCAAGGAAAAAGATTTTAATGAATCTCTTAGAAAGTTAAGAGAAGCGAAAACATTTGGGTTCGACACCTCGCTAACTGTAGCGGCGCATCGAGAGCTTAAAAAAGCCTTTGTTAAGCGATCACTTAAGGGGGTTGATCACCCCACTCTTGCTGTTCGAATGATAAAAGACCGCAGCGAGTTGATCCTTCTTCAAAAAAGCGCGGACCTTCTTTGGAAAGGATTTCAGCATGTTCGAAAAAAACTAAAAGTTGGGGTGCGAGAAAGTGAACTTGCTTGGGAGTTTGAGTTCTATGTGAAAACATTGGGCGCTGAGGCGCTCTCTTTTGATCCGATCGTTGCTTTTGGCGAAAATAGTGCTCTTCCTCACCATCATAGTGGGCAGAGAAAGCTCAGGCGGGGAGACGTTGTGTTAATGGATATGGGCGTTGTTTTGAATGGATATGCCAGTGATATGACACGTGTCGTTTTTTTTGGAGAGGCCTCCAAAAGAATCCAGGAGATTTATAAGTTAGTAAGAAAGGCTCATCAGGCAGCGCTTGATATGTGTAAAGCGGGAGTGCCTGTTGCTTTGCTTGATACCGTTGCTCGAGAAAGTATGGGAAAAGAGGAAAAGCACTTTATCCATGCCCTTGGACATGGTATAGGCTTGGATGTGCACGAATCTCCTCGGGTTTCTGCACAGTCAGCAAAAGTAATCCTTCAGGAGGGGATGGTGATTACCATTGAACCAGGCATCTATCTTCCAAACGTTGGAGGGATTCGATATGAAGATATGGTTGTGATCACCAAGACGGGATACCGAAACCTTTTTAAAAATACAAGACCATGAGCCTACGTTATAGACTATTCCTTTGGGTGGCAGCGATTTTCACTGTCGCTTTTGTTATCTCCTTATATTGGGAAGAACATGCAACACGAAAGAATTTAGAGGTGACTTACAAGGAGCTTCTTATTCAGCTCGATCAAATCAATCAGCAAAAGACAGATGCTATTGAGGACTATCTTTCAGATATGCTCTTTAAAATACAAGCTGAGGTCGATGCTGTCCTGTTGGAGGTTGCAAAGTACCAACTGGTACGAAAAGGGTTTGAGCCGACAACAAAAAATCTTTTAGAAAATAATTGGCTTGATTCTGCTTCGCTTATGATCACAAACAAGTGGATTGATTTCATTCAGAGTACAAACGAAGGGAGTTTGATGTCTGAAATCATCATTAATAAGAATTCTCTAAGTGACTCAATTCATATTCCAATAAATAGTGGATTCCATCTTATTGCAGTCAGGAATGGGGAGAATAAAGAGAAGTGGGATGGTCCTTATATTGGGATTGCACTGGATATTAGTTCTCTTCATGGTGATGAGAAAAAGGATAAGGAGTCAGATAAAGACTACTTTGTTTTTTTTACTAGGGAAGCGATTCAGAGTTTTGAATACGATGACACGTCTACCAAAAACCTAGATTTGTCCATTAATCTCTTGGAACCGTTTCTTAAGTGGCTCGAGCTTCCTGCTCAACAGTTTTATCTTAAAAATTTTATCGACAAGATTATGGCTGTGCAAAAAAGGATTCGGGAAAACCCAGAGATCATTCCAAATGAATTAGAGTGGCACAGGATTGTTAATGACAGGTTAAAATCTCTTCGAAAAGGCAAAACAATTGATGAAACCTGCTTCAGCCTAATGGAAGATGATGTGGGCATTAATGAAACATATTCTCGAAGTAAAGCGGTTGAAAAACAGATGAAATTCTATGTTAAGGAGTATATAGACCGTTACAACAAGGTAGGATTGATTTGGGGATTGTCAACCCTAACAAACTCTAATGTCTTTGGGAAAACTCCCCTGAGTGATCATTCTCCGTTAGGAATGGGGGTGGTGGATGATAAGACGCATTATGGGAAATCTCTTTTGAGTGATTCTGTATTTTACAATAAGGTGGCATACCCTGCTCGGAAAGAAATCAAGGGGGTGAAAAACGCAACGTCTGGGTTTTTGGCGACCCATTTAGATGTGATTTCTTTTCCTGAAATGCACCATGTTTTTTTTGGAAATACACTTCGTTTAGAAGCGGAAGAACATGGCCAAAGTCGAGAAGGGTATTTGACAGTTGGGACTCATGGTGGAGAAGTTTTAGAGTCTCTTTCAAGATCAACACATCAGCCAGCACTTTTTATCTCTGATAACAAAGTGATTGCAGCGACAAATGCTTTAGGAAGCGAAGTAACTGATCCAGCCTGGTATGATATCTCACCTGAAAAGCTTCTTTCTGCACCTTCAGGAATTGTAACGATAAAAGGGGAAGAATACTTCTTTCTCCATATCGAGCCTTATAAAAGTTTAGACGTACATTTTTTTCTCTTTAAGCCAAAGGCTGAAGAATATGCTCTTATTAATTCTGTTCGAAAAGAAGCAAAAGAGATTGTTGAGAAGATTTCAATGCAGATGCGTCTTGCTTCGATTGCGGGACTCCTCTTTGTATTGGTCCTACTCAATAATATTGCAAAACGGATCACGCGCCCTATCACGTATCTAGCAGAGGTGACAAAAACTGTCGCAGAAGGAAAATTAGATGCAATTGAAATTCCCAATAAGCCTAAGAAAAAGACAAAAGATGAAATCTATTCATTATATCATTCATTTTTTGAAATGATAAAAGGGCTTCGAGAAAAAGAAAAAGTACGGGGAATCTTAAATAAAGTTGTCTCTGAGGAAATTGCAGAGGAAGCGTTAAAAGGGAATATTCAGCTTGGAGGAGAAGAAAAACGGGTGACCGTTCTCTTTGCAGATATTCGAGGCTTTAGTGAAATGACTGAAAAAATGGATCCAAAAGAAGTTATTCATCTGATTAATACATGTATGACAAAGGTTTCCAAAAAAATTGATGCTCACGATGGTGTGATTGATAAGTATGTTGGGGATGAAGTGATGGCTCTTTTTGGTGCTCCTATTGAGAAACCTAAAAGCGCTCTTCAGGCGATTCAAAGTGCTTTGGATATGGTGGATGAAATCAATAAGTGGAATCTCGAAAGAAAGCAGCAGGGGCTTCAGGCGATTGAAATGGGAATTGGAATTCATACCGGGAATGTTGTTGCAGGAAATATGGGGGCTGACAATCGTTTGAACTATACTGTGTTGGGAGCTAATGTGAATTTGGCTGCGCGCATTTGCTCTGAAGCCGAAGGGATGCAGGTCCTGATTAGCGAAAATACATTAGAATCTGAAGGGGTAAAAAATAATATCGAATGTGAAAAGTTTGAGGCTGTGCAACTCAAAGGGTTTACCGATCCGATTGCGATCTATTCTGTAAAATCATATAGGAAAAATGGATGAAGGATTTGATTTTGATTGGAGTCGGAGGGGGCATTGGAGCGATTTGTCGGTTTCTGCTTTCTCGATCTGTCCAACTCACTTTCCCCTTTGTTTTTCCCTTGGGCACCCTGGTAGTGAATCTATTAGGATCTTTTTTTATTGGTTTTTTAAGTATACTTATCCTCAATCGATTTGGCGCAATGGGGACAGAGCTTCGGGCGCTTCTACTTGTGGGGCTTCTAGGGGGCTTTACAACTTTTTCGACGTTTTCATTGGAGTCGATAGAGCTGTGGGAAAATGGGGCAGGAATTAAACTCATCTTCTATCTCCTCCTTTCTGTTGCGCTGGGCTTATTTGCAGCTTATGGAGGACTCATCTTAGGGAAAAAAATATGACAGAAATCAAAATTGCTCGGGTTTACATGAGTGAATCCGAAGATTATTTAAATGAAGTTCTAAAGATCCTCCACACCGAAATTAAGGTGTAGCATGTCGTTGTCTTAAGAGGAGTCGAAGGGTTTGAAAATGATGGAGAAGTGCAAATATTTCATTTCCCCAGCCTTTCACTAGATCTTCCCCTTGTTGTTGAGTTTTTTGATACCCCGCAGCAGGTGGCCAAAGCCACCACTAAGATTCAAGGGGTCATCGACAAAGGTCACATCCTTATACTGCAGGGGCAAGTTGCTTCTTAGAACGTTCTTTGATTTTCGAGAGGGCAAACAGGGCTGTTAAAAAGCCAATGGGAAAAATCAAAAACGCTGTGCGAAAGTCCGCTGCAGAATATAAGGGGGCTCCATTTGCCATTGTTCCATCCCAACTCATATCAAGGAGCTTCCCTGAAAGGGGTTGAATAATTGCCGGGAATCCCATGATGATCAATGCCGCAATCCCCATAGAGGTTCCCGTTAATTCTTTGGGATTGTTTTCGGTAATAGCCGGGTAACCTAGGGTCTGAGAGCTAGTAAAAAATCCAAGGGAAAAGAAGAGGAAAGTAAACATTCCCTCACTTGGATAGGGAATAAGTAAGATTAACATGAAGATTGCTATAGAAACTACCCCTCCACAAACCATAAGAGCTTTTCGTTTTTGGATTTTGTCTGATACCCAGCCGTAGATTGGAGAACCTACAATTGTTCCCATGCAAATCATGCTGACAATGAAGGAAGCTGTTGTCAGGGATATGTGGTGAACTTGAATTAAAAAAAGAGTTCCCCAAACTGCACTAATAATCATTAAAGGGAGGTTCATCAGGCAGATGTATAACCCAGAGCAAATATTATGGAGGTTCAAAATGGATCTTTTAAGTCCTTCAAAAAATGGAATTTTGGTTTCTTGTTTTTCTGTAATTTTTATTGGAGCATCTTTCACAAAAGAAAAGATGAGGGCAAAAAGGATCACACCAATTGCGGCATCAATCATTAGGGCTGCTCGCCAGGTTAGTGTTTGTGCAAGAAGTGAAAAAGGAAGTTGCGCAACGACTCCTCCAAGCATTCCAATGGTAATCATAAGTCCAATGACAAAGGCTTGCCTTTCCTTGGAAAACCAACGAGAGATCAACATGATGCAGCTTAAAAAGCAAAATGCATTCCCAATTCCTGAAAGAAAGTGACACCCAGCCGCAAAGGGAAGAGATGTAGCTTTTGCAAATCCTGCTGTCCCCACTAAACAGAAGAAAAGAGCGGTCAAGATAACGCTTCTTACAGAAAAGCGATCTAAAATGATTCCTGCAGGAAGAAGAAAAATGACATCCGCAATTAAATAGGTTGAGCTAAGATATCCAAAGTCTGTGGCACTCAGTTTAAGATCTCTCATTAACATGGGGGAAATAGCATTCATCACGTGAAGTTGCAAAAGTTCATACGCAAAAAACAGCGAGGCCGAAAGGCAAACCACCCACGGAAGAACGCTCCGTTTCCAAGAACTGACATTATTCATATATTTGCTCCTTCTTTCTCGAAGGCATATCGAGTGATAGCCTCCACATTTTTTATAAAATGCTTCATGCAAACTGAGATATAACTTTCATTTCCCCCAATTTGGACTTGAGATCCTGATTTTACTGGTTTCCCTGTGCTATCAATTCTCATATTCATTGTGGCTTTGCTTCCACAGTGGCAAATGGTTTTAATTTCTACAATTTCATCTGCCCAAACTAAGAGGTATTTGCTTCCTTCAAAGGGCTCTCCTAAAAAATCACTTCTTAACCCGTAGTTGAGAGCTGCGATTCCGAAGTCTTTTGTAATAGCGATGATTTGTGCTACTTGTGCTTTGGTTAAAAAGTGAGCTTCATCAATCAAAATACAACGAAGGTTCCCAAAGTTTTCCCGAACCTTTGTGACGTATTCATAGAGGTTGAAATTTTTGTCAAAAAGAATTGCATTTTCCTTGAGCCCAATTCTAGAGTAAATTGCTGGGTCGCCAAAGCGGTCGTCAAAGGATGGGGCAAAGAGAATGGTATCCATTCCTCTTTCCTTGTAGTTGTAGCTGGACTGCAGAAGAGTCGTGCTTTTCCCTGCATTCATTGCTGAGTAGTAGAAGTAGGTTTTTGCCATAGCCTTCACATTGACGTTTTTCCTTTGCTATCAATCTACCAAGCTGCGCGCTAAAATTTCAACAAAATGTCCTGATTTGTTATCATCTGAGGGATGAAAAAACGCTATATTTCCCTCTTATCGACCCTTGGGTGTGCAAGTTTTTTGTGTTTGTACAATGCCTTTCTTGAGTGGTTTCTTTTGTTAGTCTTGTTTGGAATCACCATTGTTGTTCAACTTCTTGGAGGAAACAAAAAGAAGCGACAATCGCTTTCTGTTCTAGATGGTTTGCGCGAAGGGGTTGCGATTCTTGATTGGGAAGGTAATATTGATGAGGTCAATCAAAAGGGAGGGGTGTTTCTTAAGCAAGATAAAAGATCCCTGGTAGGAACGTCCTTTTTTGATCATCCACGCTTGAGGGAAAGCTCCCCCCTATTGAAACGGATACAGGAGACTAAGCTTCCTCAAAGGGTGGTGCTTGGAGGGATTGAGCTGGATCTTAAGGTTCTTGAGACGAAGAAGAAAATCTTGGCAACACTTCTAGATAGTACAGGTGAGTATCAGAAGAAACAGCTTGGAAAAGATTTTGTTGCGAATGCCTCCCACGAGCTTCGAACCCCCATCACAATCATTAAGGGATTTGCTGAGACAATGTATGATCTTCCTGAAATTTCAGACGCTATGCTCACTGAGTTTACAGAGAAAATTGTGCGGAATTGCCAGAGGATGGATAACCTAGTGAAAAACCTCCTCACTCTAGCAGACCTCGATTACCTCCCTAAGGCGCGCCTTCAGGAAGTTGATTTGGTTGGAATGGTTGACAATTGTAGCCATTCGCTTCTTGCCCTTCATCCTGAAATTGAAATTGAATCGTTCCATAATGAGGAATATATTCTTGTGAGTGGCGATCCCGACCTCCTGGAGCTGGCAATTATGAATCTTTTGGAAAATGGGGTGAAGTATTCAGAAAGCCCCGCATTTTTATCGATTACTGTTGCTGATTTTGGAGGTTCGATTGAGCTATCCATTACCGATAAGGGGATGGGAATTCCTTCAAAAGACCTAGATAAGATTTTTGAGCGGTTTTATACGGTTGATAAAGCGCGCTCTCGCCGAATGGGTGGAGCGGGGCTTGGGCTTTCGATTGTGAATGTAATTGCAGCCAAGCATGATGCTAAGATCTCTGTCACCTCTACCGTTGATGAAGGGACGACCTTCAAGTTGGCTTTCCAGCCTGTTATGGGGCTCTCACTGTAATTTGAGTTGTTGAATCTGTGTGTTTCCCAGGTTTTCTAGGGGAACCTTTTTTGCTGAAATCAAATAGGTCGAGTTGTTGAGGGCTTGGAGGGGAATCGTTAAGGAGCTCTTCCAGCTTGGTCCTGTTAAGTAACGAATGGTGGACTCCTGATTCTTGAATTTCTTTGCGCTCTTCGTCAATGATGATTTGTGTCTTTTTGGTTCCCAAGACGATCGATAGGAAAGTGGTATTTGCATCTTGGAAAAACATCGGAGGCTTTTCTCTCTCTTCAAAAGTGAAGAAGTCTCCAAAGGGAGGGTATCCCTTATCGGTTTCAAGATCATAGGTTTGAGTTCCTCTAACCATTTTATAAAATGGAATACGAAAGGGATCCTCTAACTTTAGTTCATGGAAAGAAGGTAGGGGGGGCTTTGTGCCCTTATACGCTGCAATGAGGGCATCGATGAGCTTTTCAGCAAACTTCTCTTCCTTTGGGAAAAACGCATGGTGAGAGTAAAGCTCCTTGACATAGGCAATGGTAATCACTTTGAGTTCTGGCCATTTTTGAGCATCTTGAGTTAAAGAAGAAAGGTTAAGTCGTCCGTTTTTCCATCCAATTTTTTCGTCTCTGAAGTAGTCAACTTTCTTTGTTGATGGTTCTTTTTTTGAGGAATTAGTGCTTTGGGATTGCCCTCCCTTTTTGAGAGAGCGGTAGGCTAGGTCTTCCTTATGATTTCTCGCGGCACGGAGCCCTCTAAAATAGGCTAAATAGATCTGTTGTTCTTTTGTTTCCATGACGTGTCTATCAAAAAAAGAGGTTGAGAAGAGTGCAAGGATGGTAATGATGACAATAACAAATGGAAGAAGGTTCATTTTAAGGGGATCTCCATTCCTTGATGGTTGATCCAGAAAATATAGGACTCATCATCTATGGATAGTTTAAGGTAGAGGGGTTTTTTAGCTTCTTCTTCAGGCCAAGCATCAGTTGTTTGTACATCATGGCCGTCATGTGTGAGGAATTCACAGTTTAAGGTTTCCACGTTGGGGCAAAGGCATTCAGATCGGACCTTTTCATCTCCCATTAAAGAGAGAACAAGATCCCCATTGCAGTGTTCAAGTTTTCCACAAATCATACCACAAAATTCTGGCTCGGGGTCAATTCCATGGTCAAACTGGAAATGGAGGTCCCCTTTTTTATCTGTGTAAATAGATTGCTTCTCTTTATCTGAAATGTTGGCGAAGATTTGATCGAGACGTTCTTGGATATGGACCTTTTGCATCACTATAGCGGCCCCGTTCTTTTGCTTTACATTAAGGACTGAGTTCTGATAAAGCGATGAGAAGATAACTCCCAAGACGATCACAGCCAGGGAAAGGGCAATCATGAGCTCCATCAGTGTAAAAGCGTGTTTTTTCATGGAGAAGGAGGATAAATGATTTGGTTTTATTTGTCTGTTTTGGCAGCTCGCCAGCCCAAATAGCTGCTTAGAGGGTGTCCAAAAAGTCAAGTTACCCAGGTTTTAGCCTGTGAACCAAAATATTAATCATGGCTATTTTGATCCAAGTTTCGCTATTTTTAGGATAAACTTCATAATCCTTGCTCAACCTCCTGTGAGCCTATCCCGATAATCTGTCCACCCAGTATTTGATAAGGCTAAAATTCAAAAATCCTTTCCAGTAATCTAATTTTCTTTCCCAACGCACAACAAGTCGTCTGAACTTTCTTTGAAGCCATGATATTGCCCTTTCTACTTGCCATCGCTTCCTTCGAATCCAAGACGCAATTTTCTTATCTTCTGGATGTTCCCCCATCTTCCTTTTGGCTATAATCGGATAAATATTCCGTCTTAACAATTTTACCCTTAGTGCACTTGCATCATAACCTTTATCTGCCTCGAATATGGGAAGCCTTCCTGTCTCTTTTTGGAAGATTTTTATCTGCTTACTTACTCTTTCAAGCAGAGGCTCTACTTGTAATCTCTCATTTCCTTAGGTACAGAGCGTTATTCAGGACTTTGTAAATTGCTCCAACAATAATTCCCCAAATCGCAAGGCTTGCATGCAGGGCATTACTTTCTCCAGCTTTTAAAATTTCTGCACAGGCTGTTCCTGAACAATAATGTAACGGCACATGGGAATCATGAAAAGGACCCCTAAAATCCCTCCTAAAAGTGCCAAAATAAAGATGTGGGGAATGGCGGAGGTAACACCTAAAAGGAAAAGAGCCGGAACGGTGAAGATAACTCCTCCAGCGAGTCCCTCTCCAACCGAGGCGACAGTTTGGACTATATTGTTTTCTAAAATTCCGACTTTTCGAAAAAAGATGCGCAAAATAGCCATGGATAAGACTGTAGTGGGAATCGATGCAGAGATTGTCATTCCCACTTTGAGGCCTAAATATGCATTTCCTATGGCAAAGAGAAGACTGAGTAAAATTCCCAGAATAAGCGCACGAATAGAAAACTCGGTTTGTTTTTCACTTGCTTTGATAAAGGGTTTGAATGCTGCTAGATGTTCCTTCACTTTCCTGATGAGGGTTTTTTTTGGCCACTTTTTCCCCCACAAATTCAAACCTATATTTGAACGGATGATCTTTGTCGTTGCCATCTATAAAACAAACCTCAAGGTGGATTTTATAGAAGTCGCTTTTATGGGTCTCTTTTGCGCAATGATAAATAGAAGAGAGAGTTTTATAGTTTTTTTTTCCGAGCCCTGTGATTGAAACTTCTAAGGAAGAGGTTTTGGTGTTTTTAGAGCCCTTCTTGGGAATTTCTGAAAATATTAGGGGGGTTTTTAGAGTTTCATAGTAGATTTTTTCAGCTTCCCTTTCGAGCTCAAGTTCAAAGAATTTTTTCCGCATTGTTTTTTGAGAAAAAAGGGGTTCGGAAATCAAAGGAAAAGCACAGAGAGCTAGCAGGGCGATCGCAATTAAAACCTCAATGAGGACAAAAGGACGTTTATACCGAACATTCATGAAAGAGAGAGTAGCAGAATGATCAACGGAGATCAATAAATGGACATTTTAGGTTGACCGTCCATCCATATTGACCATCAAATTGATGGAGGATAATGCTTTTATCAGTCGGAGGAAACTGTTTAGGAATACTTCCAAATACTTCCATTTCGAGGAGGCGTGTTTCTGGAAGAGATAGGTATTTTTTTGCGAGTGGTGTAAAAAAAAGAGGACCTGTCGCGTGGAGGACATCCTTAATATCTTCGAAAAAGAACTTTGTTTTTCTCAAATTTTCAAGTCCTTTTTCAAGAGCTTCTTTAAAGAGGGGGTGGCGAGGCTTAGCAAGCATGGACCACTGACAGATCACATTGCTATCATACCATGTTCCCTTGTTTAGTTTGTCTGTTTCATGTTCATATCCAAGCACTAGTGAATCATTGAGCCAATCTTTTGGAAGGGAGCAAGTAGGCGTTGTATCGATATCTGAATAGAGTCCACCGAAGATATAGCTAAAGTGACTTAAATTAGTTATAGGCAGTACTCCTTGAAAAGTTCGTCTATTCCACATTGATATTTTCTTCGCTTAGACTTTGCCTGTGCCCACTTGTGTTCAATAGGGTTTAGATCAGGGGAATAGGGAGGAAGATATTCCAAGGTATGGCCTGCAGCCTGGATCTTCTCTTGCATAGATTTGCTTTTATGGAATGAAGCATTATCCATAACCAGAATACTTTCAGAGGGAAGTTTCGGTAGCAAGTCCTCCTCTGCCCAAATGGAAAAGGCGTCTGTATTAATATTGCACTCGAATAACGCAAGTGTAAGGAGGCTTGTTCCAAGTAATGCCCCTATTGCATTTGTTCTTCCTTTTGCTCCCCAATCATGAGTGCCAAAACATCGCTGTCCTATTTTGGAGTAACCGTGGGTGCGGGGCATATCATGGGCAAACCCGCTTTCATCAATATATACAATTGGCTTTCCCAAACGTTTATATTCTGCGATTTTTCCTTGAAAGATTTGTCTTTTTGTTTCGCAGGCCTTGGGATGGTTGAGAGTTTTTTTTATAGCTAATTCTTAACCTCTTCATGGCACACCGAATGCCTGAAGTGCTTACGTTGAGACGATGTGCTCGTTCATAGTTGAAGGCATCAGGGTATTTCTTGATATCCTCCATCAAGATCTCTCTATCAATCTTTATTGCAGGTCTGATTTTAGTGCGCCTCGGCTCTAACCTCTTAGACCAGAGAAACACACTATTTACACTTACTCCAAAGCGTCTTGCTACTTGGGCAAAGCTTAATTTTTCTTTGCTTCGGATTGATAGAACTTTTTTTCTAAAATCTAGCGAATATGTCATTCAAAAAATTATAACTAAAACGAAATATTTTAGCTATATATAGGACTCCATAGCGAAAAACATCAGAAAGGATCACACCTAATTTGATCTGGGAGATGTCATGCGAATACTGCGGAAAGTAGGTGTTAAAAAATGAAGCGATGTCAGCGTCTGTATAAAAATTGAATTCCCAATCGGGACAGGTCTGTTTCCATACGGCAATATTTTCAGAGTATTTATCGGGAAGGGCTTTAGTTTTGTAGGTAAAGTGGAGTTTTTTAGGGATCATGAATCTACTTACAACCTAAGGTTAGGAAACTTGATGCCCAAAGTCCATCCGTGTTCTCCATGGTATTGATGTTCAACAACACTTCTTTTAGAAATAGGAAGAGTTTCGGGAAATGATCCAAAAATTTCCATGTCTAAAACAAGAGTCTGATCTAATTGGAGATAGTCGCTTGCGATAGATGTGAATAGAAGGGGGCCTGTAGCATGGAGTACCTGTCTTGAGACCGAGAAATGGAAATTGATGTCTCTTAAGTTTTTGATGCATTTTTCGAGAGCTTTTTTAAATAGAGGGTTTTTAGGAGCCGAGAGCATTGTCCATTGGCAAATCACGTTATGTTTATATCGGAAATCTGCTACGCCCTTTCCTAATTGGAATTCGTATCCAAGGACTGTTTGGTAGCTGAGCCAATCTTTGGGGATTTTCTTTAGGGGAATTGTATCAATATCGGTATACATGCCTCCATCGATATATAAAACGGCATAGCGGAAAACATCTGCCAGGACTGCACCTAATGTAATTTTCGATAGATCGGAAAGATATTCTGGAAAGTGCACTTTAAAGAAATCAAAGATCTTTGCGTCTGAGTAATAATGCATTTCCCAATCGGGACACATCTTTTTCCATACATTGAGATTTTTCTGGAACTTTTCGGGTGGATGCTCTGTTTTGTAGGTAAAATGAAGTTTCTTGGGAACCATGAAGCTATCTCACTATTACAATAGTTTAATTTGAGGGCACTGAAATTCTAGCTTCCATCCTGATCTCCCATGGAATTGATGAAAGACGATACAGTTGGAGAGATTGGGCGTTTTCAAGTGGATAGGCGCAAATACGTCCATGTCTAGAAACAAAACCTCAGGCGTGTCTAGGTACTTGGTTGCGATTTCAGTGAAAAGCAAGGGGCCTGTCGCTGTTAATACATCCCTTTCATGCTTTAGCTCGAAGTTTTTTTCTTTCAAATTTTCCATACCCTTGTCGAGAGCTTCTTTAAAAATAGGATGTTTGGGTTTTGCTAGGAATGACCACTGGCAAAGGGTATCGGTTAAGTAACTGGGAACGGGACTACATTCAAACTTGGAAGGTTGATATTCATAGCTAATAACACTTTCAAGAGTAAGCCACTCATCAGGAATAGGGTTGAGTGGTATCGTGTCGATATCGTTGTACATTCCCCCAAAAATATACAAAACCCCATACCGAAATAGATCAGCCAAAACCACGCCCTGTCTAATTTTCTTAATATCGTTGGAGTATTGCGGAAAATGTCTTTCAAAGAATTTAAGGACTTTCCGATCTGTGTGGAGGATCATCTCCCAATCAGGGCAATAGGCTTGCCATCGCTTAAGGTTTTCTTTATAGATTTTTGGAAGATTGTCTGTTTTGTAGGTGAAATGGAGTTTTTTAGGGATCATGATGACCATAATTTTTATAGATATACTTAATCTCTGGGTAACAAAAGAAATTTTTTTTCTCAAATCTAATTTGACACTTATCTGTTGTGAGTGTATAATTGGCTTATTAAAACTTTTTTATTTGAATAATTTCCCCCCTTCAACTAATTAGAAAATTATGCAAGATCACCAGAGGACGCAATGACATATCAAGGGCGAGCTCTCTATAACCTACTTCAGATGAACTTGAAACAAGATCCTGCAGTGGAAGTGGAGCAGTGGCAGGTAGAAAACTATCGAGATCTTTCTCAGGAGGAGTTGTTCCAAAGACTTGAAAACATGGAGATTTTTCTAAGTGAAGAAAATTTTCTTCTTTATGTTGAAGAGTGCGACTCTCCAGAAGATTTGGCTGACTGTCTTTATCTGGAGGAAAATTATGAAAAACATGAGCAAGTTTATCTTTTTGTATTCGAACTTTGGCGTCGCTTAGCCCCCCATAAACAATCTCTTTCTCTGTTTGTCGATGAGTTTGATCATCTGATTGAGCAGTATGAAGAGGGAAAGCTTGAGATTGAAGATGAACTGCAAGCAGCCCTTTCCAGTTTTCAAATGATTCTTGATGACAATGTTGATGAAGGGGGGGATGCTAAAGATGGTTACCATTTCTTTTCTGCTTTTTCTTGTCATGATTTAGAAATTTTTATTTATGAATATACATCGCACCTAATCGATGCAGAAAATAATACGCTTGCATCGGAACTTCTCGAGGGCTTTTATCCATATATTGATAACGAGAGATGGTTTGATCTTATTCGTGTGCGACTTGTGACTGCAGCCGATCCTGAAGAGGGGAAAATAATGGTTGAACGGCTGTTAACTTTGCTGAAAGAAGAGCCTGAACTTTATCTTCTTTTCGAGACACTTCACTACCTGATTCATGTCGAAGAAACAGAACAATTCCAAATGGCCTACTCCCAAGCCCTTGACAGAGTCGAAACACGAGAGGATTTGCGAGAGCTGTTGCTTCTTACTACTGAATATTTCAATGCGATCGAAAAAGAAAAAGAAGAAATGTTGGTCACAGAGCTTTTAGAAGGGCAAGAGGGAAAGGATTTCAAGGAAGTAATCGGCTCCGATGATGAGGCTCTTCAAGTGTTGCGCGGTATTGTTACCCTCTCACCAGCATAGGGTCAAATCCTAAATAATCTGCAGCGGTAAATAAGTATAGAATCTGATTCTTTTCCCCGAAAAGAGAGCGCTCTTTCTTCACATTATGCAAGTGACCAAATACACAAACATTGATGTTAAATTCTTCTAAAATTTTTGAGGTTTGTGAATCTTGAAGGTCGGCGCTGATTGGAGGATAGTGGGTCATTACAATGCGGTAGTTTGCTTTTCGGTCCATCTGCTCTAGACTTATTCTCAAGCGTTGAAGGTCTCTTTCAAAAATTCGTTTCGATTTTTCCAGGTCTAAGGGTTTTTCTTTTGCCAAAGGATTTTCTACAAAGGTGATGTAGTCTTTGAAGGTGTATTCTGGGCTATCCCAAAGACGGACCCCTCCAATTGTCACATCTCCAATCGTGATGGCGGTATTGTTTACAAACTGAATAGAGGGGGGAAGAATCTCAGCAAGCTTTTTGTTCGAAGGCCACCAATAGTCATGGTTTCCTTTCAGAATCACTTTTTTGCCGGGAAGCGCATCAATCCACCCTAGATCTTTCATTGCATCTTCGAGCTTCATCGCCCAAGAAATGTCTCCAGCAATAAGCATCAGATCCTCATCGCCCACGTGTTTCTTCCAGTTTTCTTCAATACGAGCAGTATAATTTTCCCAAGCAGGACCAAATACTTCCATGTTTTTCCCGGAAGAACCAAAGGGGAGGTGAAGATCAGCTAAAGCCCATATTTTCAAAAGATGAAGTCTCTTATTTCTCTGAATATCTCCCAGAGTACGATACTGTTGTTTTAATGAAAAGAAGGAGTACGAATCTCGTTCGTAAAAGTTAGTAAGGATTGCTTTATGAAAGGATACTTGAAGATCTCCGCTTCGAGAGCATTCATTACAATGACAGCACTAAAGCCGTTAACAGCTCTTTTAGCCGCTGCTTCTGGCTTTGCACGTTTGTCACTAAAGATGAAACTACACCCACAACATTTACATTTATAGCATTGTTGACCTCTGATATGACCATTTTTTGCAACAGAACCATCTTAAATTGTTAACTGTTAACGATCATATGGAGTTGTTCTAAAAAATGTCCTGTACTAAGTCTTTCATTATAAGTTTGCTGCAAAATTTCGCATATTTATATAAATATCTTGTTTTCAGTGATTTGAGTTGAATTATGCAACAAAGCCTTTTTTTTTATTTAGATTATTTCTAACTTTGTGTTATAGATAAATTGACTTAAATTAGTTATAGGCAGTGCTCCTTGAAAAGTTCGTCTATTCCACATTGATATTTTCTTCGCTTAGACTTTGCCTGTGCCCACTTGTGTTCAATAGGGTTTAGATCAGGGGAATAGGGAGGAAGATATTCCAAGGCATGGTCTGCAGCGTGGATCTTCTCTTGCATAGATTTGCTTTTATGGAATGAAGCATTATCCATAACCAGAATACTTTCAGAGGGAAGTTTCGGTAGCAAGTCCTCCTCTGCCCAAATGGAAAAGGCATCTGTATTAATGTTGCACTCGAATAACGCAAGTGTAAGGAGGCTTGTTCCAAGTAATGCCCCTATTGCATTTGTTCTTCCTTTTGCTCCCCAATCATGAGTGCCAAAACATCGCTGTCCTATTTTGGAGTAACCGTGGGTGCGGGGCATATCATGGGCAAACCCGCTTTCATCAATATGTACAATTGGCTTTCCCAAACATTTATATTCTGCGATTTTCCCTTGAAAGATTTGTCTTTTTGTTTCGCAGGCCTTGGGATGGTTGAGCGTTTTTTTTATAGCTAATTCTTAGCCTCTTCATGGCACACCGAATGCCTGAAGTGCTTACGTTGAGACGATGTGCTCGTTCATAGTTGAAGGCATCAGGGTATTTCTTGATATCCTCCATCAAGATCTCTCTATCAATCTTTATTGCAGGTCTGATTTTAGTGCGCCTCGGCTCTAACCTCTTAGACCAGAGAAACACACTATTTACACTTACTCCAAAGCGTCTTGCTACTTGGGCAAAGCTTAATTTTTCTTTGCTTCGGATTGATAGAACTTTTTTTCTAAAATCTAGCGAATATGTCATTCAAAAAATTATAACTAAAACGAAATATTTTAGCTATATTGTTTCTATTTGCGACAAATACAGTGGTTCCATCGGGGGTGATGGTCACTACAAAAGGGCCGCTAAAGGGGCCAAGAGTGTCATTCACAGTTCCTATAATGGTTTGTGTCGCGGGATCTACAATGGAAACGGAATTCCCGCTAAAGTTCGTCACGAGGTAATTGGGAAAAAACTTATGGATTTGAAAAGGAAAGCAAACAAAGTAATCTTAAAGAAATGTCTCATGATCGCGTCCTCTTGAATGTTTCAGAGGCAGGACGGTAGTTTATAAAAGATATTTTAATCAAATCTTTTTAGCGCTCAGAGAGTTTAGAAGCTCCAATACGATTTAGTTTCTTGTAAGAGCATCAGCTAATGAAAAAGCATTGTACGTTAGATGAGCAATAGTAGGGGCCCAAAGATCACCGGTGATACTTTGCGCGGCGCAGTAATAGAGGCCACCAATTGTAGACATGAAAACTCTTGAGATTCGCCATTCAGGTGAACCGCTGATGAGTCCATGCAAGGCACCAAATACGACAGCATTTGCTAAAAGTATGTGGTATTTGGATTCCTTCGATAAATGCCCTCGAAAAAGAGGTTCTTCACCAAAAGGGGCAGTAAGGCTTGATGCAATTGGGATTAGAGCAGCAGGAGTCAATTTCATAGGTGCTGGTTTCAAAAGTTTATTTAACCATGGGAGAGAGTTGATGCAAAGGCGCGATGTGGCAACTCTTAAAACACCGATACCTAAGCCAACCATAATTGTTTTATATTCAGGGATATGCGAATAAGAATCACGGGCCTTTTTTGGAAATTCTAATAAAATCACTTCTTTCTCCAATTAAATTAGGATGAATTTATCAAAACAAATAATAAATAACCATATTAAAATTATTATTTGCTTTGTTGCATAATTCATTGAAAGTCTTTTTGGCCCTCCCACTTCTGTGGGTCAGTTTATCACTTTATAACTATCTGGCATACCCAGTTCGGTCATACAGTTCAGAGCTTGGAGCTTTATCATAGATTCGGTAAATTGATTTCCCCAGGTTCTTGAGCGAGGTTTGTCTCCTACAATCGTCTTGAATCGGAACATGAAAGTCTCGACCAAAGACCTTTTATGATATCCCACTTTCTCCTTCCAAAGCTTTCTCCCATCTTCTCCACCTCGCCTGATTTCCTCTATAGCTGTATTTCTTTGAGCCAAGCATGGAGCGGGATCTTTCTTGTGAAGGCGGGCATTTTTTGGTGGTGGAATGACCGGCCTTCCCCCTCGATCATCTACGGCCATCCGACAATCTATTGTGTCATAGGCCCCGTCACCGTAAACATCTCCCAACGAGAAGTCGTCTAGGCAATCCATCATCTCAACCATAGCTGCGTCATCAGTTACATTATTTGAGCTCAGAGCTCCAATAACAATCTCATTCGAATCAACACACATGCCCACATGAAGTTTTCTCCATGTTCTCCTTTTAGAGTATCCATGCTTGCGGGTTTTCCATTCACCCTCACCAAAAACTTTCAATCTGGTAGAATCGAAAATCACATTCAAGCTTTCCCCTGACTTAAGAGGCCTTTTTAAAGGGATTTTCAGATGTCTGGCTCTCCGAGAGAAGACTGAGTAATGGGGGCAGTTAAGGTTGAGACCTAAGATCGCAATAAGTGACTCGATAAAGCCCTGAAGTTGACGAAGTTTGCAATGAAAAACTGCGCGTATCATCAAGGCACATAGAATGGCGTCATCAGAGTAGAATTTTGGCCGACCTCGACTGCCTAAATTTTCGTTGGAATACCACTTCTCTATAACTTCGGGACTAAACCAAAAAGTGATGCTCCCCCTATTTTTCAATGAAGTGTTATACTGCTTCCAGTTTCGGATTCGATAGATCTCTCTCTCTTTTTGGATGGGTTTGAATCTTTCTTATTCGTCATTTTGAGCCTATGGTTTTTCGTTTTCATAAACAAAAAATTTTATAGACTCACTGACCTTAAGGCAAGAATCACATTTTCTGCAGCTATTTATGCAACAAAGCATATTAAAATTATTATTAAAAAACAAAGTCGTTTGGAATGATAGTATTAGATGTCACAATAATAATGCCGTCGCGGATGTAGATACCGTCGCCATCGTAGGTTTCTAGTCCCTTTTCATTGGTGAGGCGTACATTGTCGCCAATTTTAACATCTTGGTCGATAATAGCTTTTTCGATGTAACAGTTTTCTCCGATCTCGTAGGAGAGCGTGGCATCATCGATTTTGGTGAAGGTTTTGTTTCCTAGGAGGATCGAACCGCGGATAATCGTTCCTTTACGAACAACAGAGCGCACTCCAACAATGCTATGGGTGACCTCTTCAGCTTCAAGAACGGATCCATCGCAGATGACGGAATCAATCACAGTAGTTTCCGTCAATCTTGCACCTGGAAGGTAGTGATTATGGGCGTAGATGGGAAGGACTTCGTTATATAGGTTGAGTCCAAGGGAGTTGGTTGTCAGAGCAAGGTTTGCATCATAATAGGAGGAAATTGTTCCAATATCTTCCCAATACCCCTGGTAAAGGAATGCCGCGGCTTTGCCACTCTTCAGTTGAGTGGGAATCATATGTTTTCCAAAGTCTTCACGAAGGTCTTTCTTAAGAAGAGAGATCAATACATCCTTTTTAAAGACATAGATTCCCATTGATGCTAAGAAACAGGGCGGGTTCCCACAATGGATGTCATGATCTTTTACAAAGTCGTCTGAGAGTTCGAACTGCTTGAGAATGGCTGGATCCTTGGGTTTCTCATGAAAGTCAATGATATTGCAGTCTTTATCGATGTTAAGAAGTCCTAGGCGAGGAGCTGCGATTTGATCAACGGGAAGTGAGGCAATGGTGAGGTCGGCATCTTTATCATAGGCAAACTGAACCATGGCCTGAAGGTCCATATTGTAAAGCTGATCGCCTGATAAGATTAGAAAGTAGTCAATGGGGAGTTGTGTCAGCATTTCAATATTTTGTCTCACGGCATCTGCTGTTCCTTCATACCATATTTTCCCATCTGGGCGCTCTTCTGGTGTCAGAAGATTAAGGCTCCCTCCCTGAAACTGATCTAGTGGGTAGGTTTCCTTAATGTGTTGATTGAGACTTGAGGAAAAGTATTGAGAGATGACATAGATGTGATTCATTCTGGAGTTGAGAGAGTTAGAAATCGGGACATCGATAAGGCGGTACCGTCCACCAAAATTTACAGCGGGTTTACATCGATGTTGCGTTAAAGGGAACAGACGCGTGCCTTGACCTCCAGCGAGTATGACGCACGCAACACGATCTGTAATATTGAATCCCTTCTTTAGAGCCACTTGTCCTTTCCCAACTTATATACTTCCTATATCTAAAGTAGGGAGGGAAATCAATGGCTGAATTGAAGAAACTCGTTAAATTGTTTTCTTCCAGTTTTTTATGATGACCGTCATTTCATCTTGAATCGACTTTGAGAGACCTTTTGTTTTGGAGACATGGATAAATCGTTCTTGAAGAGAACCTTTGGTCAGGTCTGAACATGCAAAGATTAAATAACTTGCAAAAAGAGGACGTTTGAGGGGTGTTTCTTTTTCAAGGACTTCAAGTGCGGCGGTGGCGATCTCATCATCTTCCGGGAATCCAGAAAGGGCGATGGCTGCGTATTCGTTGTCTTTAGAAAGAGGCTCTTGTTTGAGGCGCTTAATAAGGAAGGACTTTGAGCGATTGCCAAAGGAGACTAAGGCTAAAATGATCTCTTCATCGGTAAAAAAGTTTTCCTGCCCAAGTGCTTCAAAAAGAGGAGGGATCGCTCGTTCATCTTGAATTTTCCCTAAGCACTTTGCAGCAAAAATGGGGCTGCGACCATACCCAGGGTAGAGGGGATCATAAAACACACGGGAGGAAATAAGGTGAATGAGGGCGGGAACTGAGTCTTTCCCCTGGTCTACAAGAGCTTGGATTTCTTTTTCTGAGTGGTGTTCTTCAGAAAGAATAAGGTCGCTGATTAGCTTTTCACCTTTTTGGTCATAAACTTCGCGGAGCTGATGGTAAATTCTTTTCGATTCCTCAACACTATCTTTTGCTGCATCGGGAAGGTAAACCTCGGCTAAATTTTGCTTATGATCAAGCTCAATTTTCTGGAGGTATTCAATTTGCTCAATATCGAAATCTGGCATCACTCCCACACCATCTTGACCATAATATTCCAACATGACTTCAAAGCTGCCTCCAAAGTGGGCATCGCGGTGCATTAAGATTTCCATATCAACAGTGTCAATCACATCATGCATGAGAAGTTTCTCCTTTAAAGGCTTTGTCTTTTAATAGAGAGGCATTGTAACTCGAGCGGACAAAAGGTCCAGAGTACATATATTTCACCCCAATACTGTGTCCATACTCCTCAAACATTTTGAACTCTTCGGGGGTGATAAATGATTTTACAAGGAGCTTGTTCTTGTTTGGCTGAAGGTATTGGCCGATAGTGATGATTTCGCATCCAACACTATGGAGATCGTCAATGGTTTCTTTCACTTCATCTAGTGTTTCTCCGAGTCCCACCATGATTCCTGATTTTACAAAGGGAACGATATTTTGACTTTTTACATAGCGGAGGACATCAAGCGTTCTTTCGTATGTGGCTTTATGGCGCACGCGCGGCGTCATTCGTCTGACTGTTTCAATATTGTGGTTAAAGATTTCAGGTTTTGCATCGATGACAATATCAAGGAGCTTTTCATCACCTGAAAAGTCTGAAGTCAATACTTCGACTGTTGCCCCGACATTTTCTTGATGAATTGTCTGAATAATTTTAGTAATATGGTTTGCTCCTTGGTCAGGAAGATCGTCACGTGCCACCATTGTGATCACGATATGGCGCAGTCCCAATACCTTTGCCGATTGTGCAATCCGCATGGGCTCGTCAACCTCTGGCGCTTTGGGGTTTTTTGCAAAGTCGATGTCGCAGAACCCACAAGCTCGTGTACAAGCGCTTCCAAGAGCTAAAAAAGTTGCTGTTTTATTAGAATAGCATTCTAAACGGTTAGGACATTTTGCCTCTTCGCAAACAGTACTTAGCCCACTCTTTTTCAAGATTTCATTCGTTTGAAAAAGCTCTTTCCCACGCGGGAGCTTTCGGTGTAGCCAAGAAGGAAACCGTCCCATTGCTCCATCGGGGTTTTCTGGAAGGCGATTAAGCTTGGGCTTTTTTGGGCGGTTGTCGAACAGCTCCTTAGTCAAACTATCCTCTAGGTTTTATCTTTGGAGGGAAATGGATGGGGGTCTCATTTGCAAGGAGAGATGCCTCAAGCCACGCCTCAGGAATTGTAGGATGTGCATGAATTGTATCTGTAACGCAATCTAAGGTGAGTTCGTTATTTATCGCAAGAGCCATCTCAGCAATCATTGCCGATGCTTCGTGCCCAATGACCTGTGCGCCATAAATTTCACCTGTATTTTGATCAGAAATCACTTGCGCAAATCCATCAGTTTCATTGGTTGCTATCGACTTTCCAAGAGCCTGAAAAGGGAAAGTCCCAACGCGAATGTTGAGTCCTTTTTCTTTAGCTTCTTCAGCAGTAAGCCCAACCATTGCAATTTCTGGGTGGGTAAAAATTACTGCGGGGATGGCGTTGTAATGAAGGTGTGCTTCTTGTCCGCAAGCATTTGCTGCGGCAACAATCCCTTGGTGAGAGGCAACATGAGCAAGCATTGCAATTGCTGTAATATCTCCGATTGCATAGATCCCCGGAACATGGGTTTCCATTTTATCGTTGACTTCGATAGCCCCTTTAGGTCCGGGCTTTAGACCCGCTTTTTCGAGACCGAGCCCCTCTGAATTTAGACGTCTGCCCACGGAAACAATAGCCTTTTCGACTTCGAGAGAGTCTCCTCCCTTGAAGTGAACAATAAGACCATTTTCCTTCTTTTCAACTTTCTCAACAGCCGTATGTGTTTTGAGTTCAATTCCTCTTTTAGTGAATGCAGCGGTGAGTGCATCAGAAATTGTTTTTCCCTGCGCTGCAACAATTGCTGGGAGGGCTTCAATAATCGTAACCTTCACCCCAAACTCTGCAAAAAGGGAAGCAAATTCACATCCGATATACCCGCCGCCAATGATGGCCATTGATTTTGGAAGCTCGGTGAGTTCGAGTGCAGAGGTTGAGTTTAGAATTGTGTTGTGTTCACAAGGGAAGGCTGGGATGTCAATGGGCTCAGAGCCTGTTGCAATAATAATTTTCTCTGCATGGATGAGAGCACTGTCCTCTCCCTTAACTTTTAATTCTTTTGGTGACTGGAACTGAGCCATTCCCTGGAAAATTGTAATGCCATTTGATTTCAATAATCCACCGAGGCTTCCTCGGATTTTGCTGACGACTTGGTCTTTTCTCTCTTTCATTTTTCCATAGTCGAATGTGACATTTTCTGCTTTGATTCCAAAATCCTCAGCGTGCTTAATCTTATTGAAAATGCTTGCATTCGAAAGAAGAGACTTTGAAGGGATACACCCAACATTCAAACAGGTTCCCCCTAGATACTCTTTCTCGATAAGGGCAACCTTCTTCCCCATCTGCGCGGCTTTAATCGCAGCGACATAACCACCCGGTCCAGCGCCGATTACAGCTAAGTCAAACTTTTGCTTTCCAGTCATTCCTTTCTCCTAAAATTGATAGACCTAATTGTACCTCTATTCTGCCAAAATGTAAATGGCCTTTCAAGGCAGGCCCATATTTTACTTTCCCTATGAAGGGAAATACGTTAAGATGGCATTAACAGGATAAATTTGGACCCAAGAATGAAGCAGGTAGATAGGACAAAAGCTTGTTGGAATTGTGAAGCTGATGTGAGTCATCAAGCAACCTACTGTCCGTTTTGCGGAACTGATTTATTGACATCGTCTGTTGAACCATCAAAAACACCTGCACCATCTCAAGATAAAAAATTTGTGGATCAAACGCTTCAGGAGAGCTTAGCTTCCTTATATAAGCCCCCCTACTCTGTTCGTAATAGGCAAGGGCTTGGCGTTCCCGATGAGCGAGAAGAAACGCCTTTTAAGGAAGCAGAGCCTGCGAGAGAGAACCCTCTTTTCCAATCCTATGAGCAGATGGACATCGAAGATCATGTGCCTCCCCCCACTCCTGCTCCAGCTCAACATATGGAGATTATAGAAGAAGAGGAAGAGGTAACGCGCCGGGGAAATATTCTTCCTCTGCTATTTTTAATGATCGGTGCACATCTTTGTATGCTTGGAATATTACTACTTTTTTGTGCTAAAGATGGGGTTGTTACCCTCCAGTGGAGTAGTCGGTTTTGGTTTCTTTACTGTCTTATCAGTGCACCTCTTCTCTATTTTGGAGGGCGCATGTTAAAACCTATGAATACGCCCCCTGTCTAGTGCATTAGTCATGGAGTGAAGTGTAATTATATAGGTGTACAAATATTCTAACCTTGCGATAAGACAATTTCTTAATACGGCACAAGGAGAAGAAGAAGCGCAAAGGTTTCAGAATAACATTTGAATCGTTTGATTTAGATAACCCAGGTGACATTATCGACAAATCTCTTCTTATCAAATGTAAGCAAAGTCATGCAGTGGTTGAAGGGAATGAGTTCGAAAATAATGCTGATGGAGTTTTCCCACTTGAAGAAGATGTTTTGGGGAAGGCACTTTTGGGGCAGAGGCTATTTAGTGGTAAGCTCAGGAAATATTACGGATGAGATGATTCAGTCATACATTGACGAACAAGAAGGTGAGCCTCTACAAGATAATAGTCGATTTCAAATCGACCCCTAATTAACCCCTCGACTTATAGGCGAGGCGTTGTTTAGTTACACTTGTAGAAAGAACCTTGACAGTTTTTTTTGAGCCAATTCTGAATTGTGAAATCCTGTTCTTCGTTCAACATATTCAAATACTCACGTGTATTCTCTACAGCGTTTCTTCTCACTTCTTCACCAATTTGAAGATTTTTTTCCATCAACGGAAGCTTTACTTCAAAAAACCATTTTTCATCTCTTACAGTGTAATGATTGATGCACATTTGGTCGTAATCAAGTTCAAGATGAGTATATCCTTCACTATAGGACCAAGGGTTGTGCGCATGGACATTTATCGCAAATTCTGGTTTGAATATTGCCTTGAAGTCAACCTTGCTTTTGTCTTGAATTTTCATTCTTCTTGTGAGGTGATTGATGACAGACTCCCCTTTGGGGATCTCTTTGACATTTGAAGTTCCAAATATAGCTAAAGTGACTTAAATTAGTTATAGGCAGTGCTCCTTGAAAAGTTCGTCTATTCCACATTGATATTTTCTTCGCTTAGACTTTGCCTGTGCCCACTTGTGTTCAATAGGGTTTAGATCAGGGGAATAGGGAGGAAGATATTCCAAGGTATGGCCTGCAGCGTGGATCTTCTCTTGCATAGATTTGCTTTTATGGAATGAAGCATTATCCATAACCAGAATACTTTCAGAGGGAAGTTTCGGTAGCAAGTCCTCCTCTGCCCAAATGGAAAAGGCATCTGTATTAATATTGCACTCGAATAACGCAAGTGTAAGGAGGCTTGTTCCAAGTAATGCCCCTATTGCATTTGTTCTTCCTTTTGCTCCCCAATCATGAGTACCAAAACATCGCTGTCCTATTTTGGAGTAACCGTGGGTGCGGGGCATATCATGGGCAAACCCGCTTTCATCAATATATACAATTGGCTTTCCCAAACGTTTATATTCTGCGATTTTTCCTTGAAAGATTTGTCTTTTTGTTTCGCAGGCCTTGGGATGGTTGAGCGTTTTTTTTATAGCTAATTCTTAACCTCTTCATGGCACACCGAATGCCTGAAGTGCTTACTTTGAGACGGTGTGCTCGTTCATAGTTGAAGGCATCAGGGTATTTCTTGATATCCTCCATCAAGATCTCTCTATCAATCTTTATTGCAGGTCTGATTTTAGTGCGCCTCGGCTCTAACCTCTTAGACCAGAGAAACACACTATTTACACTTACTCCAAAGCGTTTTGCTACTTGGGCAAAGCTTAATTTTTCTTTGCTTCGGATCGATAGAACTTTTTTTCTAAAATCTAGCGAATATGTCATTCAAAAAATTATAACTAAAACGAAATATTTTAGCTATAGCTTCCAGTACATGAAAAATCCTGCAATCTTGTATCCATCTTTCTTTTTTGGCAAACTTTCCAAAAAGTGAAGAATAGATCTAAAATTTTCAGGAATGACAATGAATTCGTCGATATCGATATGGGCGACCCATTCAGACTCTTTTGCATATGATTCCATGAAATGATTTGCATTGGCATGCTGCACCACATCTAAAATAAATCCATTAGGCAACCTTTTTATATGTGGTTTATCCTGATTAAGATTTTTTTCTAAGGTCACAATTCCCATATCTACATATTTTTGAAGAACCTCTTCGTAGTTATCAGTGCTACAATGATTATACAGATAAAAGTGGTTAACTCCAATCAATCGATGATACTCGATCCATTCCTCTAAGAACCTCCCTTCATTTCTAAATGTGGACAAAATGGAGACAGAATGTTTTGCATAAATAATGCTCGTAAAGCATAAAATAATTACAATTTTTTTTAATATTATCATTGCTGCTATCTATCCTTATTTTTTTCAAGAATGCCATAAAATGTAAATATAGCTGAATTGTTTTCTTCTAGAAATAAACAATATTCTTTGAAAAGTTCATCACTCGAGGAACAAAGCAGTATAATGGGTTCTGTTCTCTAATTGCGCGCAAGAGAATCTTGCAAAAAATAGGTAATGGCAAAATATTTTCTTGGAATGGATAATTTGTTCTTTAGATCCAGAGTACAGGAGCAAAGATAGACCAAAATAGTTCTTTCAAATGGCGTCATTATGAATCATGTATCATATTTACTCTGCGTAAGATGGTATTGCCGCTATTGCTTCAGCTATAGAAATTTAGAAGAGATGATGAATGAACGAGGATTGACTGTTGACTATACAACCATTTACCGATGGGTCCAACGGTACGCTTTAGAAATCAGAAGGAGATTAGCAAAATTTGTCCGAGCTCCAAATGCGTCTTGGAGGGTTGATGAAACCTACATCAAGATTAAAGGAGTCTGGCATTGCCTTTATAGGTCGATTCATTCGATTTCTATTTGAGCAAAAAACGGGATGCAAAAGCCACATTTATGTTTTTTCAAAAGCTTTCTTCTATCGGAGATCCAAGAGTAATCAATGTCGATAAGGACAAGGCTTATCCATGTGCTTTTGCAGCAATGCAAGAGAAGGGGATCTTTGTAAATACAGAGCTTCGAAGAGTGTATCTGAACAACATTATTGAGCAGGACCATTGGACGGTCAAAAAACAATATCATCATTCCTTTGGTTACAAGAAATTTGCGTCAGCAAGAAATACTATTGAAAGGATTGAAGCAATGCATATGATTTTCAAAGGACAAATTGATGGGGCCTCGGATGGAAACGCCTGTGATGTAAAGATATTTATTGAAAGCTTATTTGAAGAGAATGACCTAGCAGCTTAACGACAACAAGAGAGTGAAAACTTTCTGCTTGAATGGACTCGGTGTTTTTTGCAACAAAAAAATGGAGCAAGCTGAAGGCTTGGGGGCTTAAAATGAGCAAAACGAGGTTCTGTTGGTACTTGGATGCCGTTTACAACATTGTTTGCTCATTTTATTCGGAGCTCATGTTGGGGCGAGGAAAAAATATCTTCCTCAAAAAAAGACCCCGGAGAGAACACTGGAAAATTCCTGTTATTTTGGAAAAATGAGAGATTCTCTTGCGCGCAATTAGAGAACAGAACCGGTAAAAGCGTAGAGCTCTGACTTAATTGAGCGGGCCATTTGGAAGAAAGAGGCCAGAGTCGGGATCCTTTTTATAGGGATCGCGACGTTTCTTTCTTAAATTTTGAAGAGGGTTTCGCTCTTGTGGCGGCATCATCTCAAACTTAAAGAGGGCATGGCCAATCTGGAGTTTAAGGTCACTGCTAAAGGAATCAAATAGAGCAAACGCTTCATGTTTGAATTCAAGAAGAGGATCTTTTTGACCGACAACCCGCATGTTCACCTCTGTGCGGAGGTGATCAATGGATAGGAGGTGGTCTTGCCACAGTTTATCGATGTTGCCAAGGAGGATACTTCGGACGATCTCATAAAGAACGGGATGGGCATTTACCTCTTTCCCCGTGTCTTCCTGAATGGAAGCGATTGTATGTGCTTCATGGTCGAGCTTAGCTTTGAAGATGTCGACAACTTGACTAGAGGCTTTCTTTTCAATATCTTCGATCGTATGATAGTCATCATCAAGTGCTTCCTCATCGATTGTGACAGGAAAATGGGTCATCAGCCACTCGGCGTATCCATGAGGATCCCAACCACCTTCTTCGGTTCGAGAAGTGAAGAATTGCCCTGCCATTTGAGAGCAGACTTCTTCGAGGACCTCTTCAGCAAGGGCAATAGAGGATTCTTGTCTTAAAATGTCGTTGCGGAATGCGTACACCTCTTGCCGCTGCTTGTTCATCACATCGTCATATTGCAGCGTATGTTTACGGATGGAGTAGTTTCGTTGTTCTACCCGTTTTTGCGCTGTTTCGATCGAACGATTAAGAACTTTTGCAGTGATTGGCTCTCCTTCAGGAGGGCGGAACCGCTGCAAGAAAGAGGTGAGTTTTGGAGAGGTGAAAAGCCGTAGGAGCTGGTCTTCAAACGAGACATAAAACTTCGAAGTTCCTGGGTCTCCTTGACGGGCACAGCGCCCGCGAAGCTGTCGATCAATACGTCTAGATTGGTGGCGCGTTGTTCCGATGACATGAAGTCCACCGGTCTCAGCAACACCGTCGCCTAATTTAATATCGGTTCCACGTCCTGCCATGTTTGTAGCAACGGTAATCGCTCCAGGCTGCCCTGCTTGAGCGATAATTTCAGCTTCCTTAGAATGATTTTTCGCATTGAGGATGGTGTAATTCAGTTTGTTTTGTTTTAGGATCCGTGCAAGTTTTTCAGAAACCTCAACAGACTCTGTTCCGATTAAGATGGGGCGTCCATTTCCATTAACTTCGATGATATCTTTGATAATTGCGTTGTATTTTTCCCGCTCAGACATGTAGATTTCATCGTCAGCATCTTTTCTAACACACTTTTTGTGGGTAGGGATATCCAGGACATCGATCTTATAAATTTCTTTCAGCTCGTTAGCTTCGGTCATTGCTGTACCGGTCATCCCAGCAAGCTTATCGTACATTCTGAAATAGTTTTGCAGGGTTATCGTAGCATAGGTCTGGGTCTCTTGTTGGATCGGAACGGACTCTTTTGCTTCAATGGACTGGTGCAAACCATCTGAAAAGCGACGCCCAGGTTGTGGACGCCCTGTATTCTCATCGATGATGACGATTTTTTCCTCTTGAACGATGTAATCGACATCTTTTTCCATCAAAAGGTGCGCACGGAAGAGTTGGCGCAAGTTATGTGAGCGCTCTTTTCGTCTGCTGTCTTCTTCTCGAAGAGCGATCTTTTTTTGCATTTTTTCTTGATCAGAAAGCGCAGGATTTCCATCTATATTTGCATACTCATGACCCAGGTCAAGCATCACAAAGTCATCTTTAGCTTCTTCGTTATCTCCTGTCCACGAGGCGATTCCCTTATCGGTCAATTCGTACTCGTTAGCTCTTTCGTCGACGATGATGTATAGCTCTGCAAGCATCTCATGACGCTCTTCTTTATTAGCCTCTGCATGGAAATAGGTTTCCCATTTTTCCATCACAGCTCGGAGCTCAGGGTTTTCTTTAAGTCTTTTGAGAATCTTATTTTGAGGGGTTCCTTTCCCTACAAGCCATAGCCTGCGGAATGCCTCTTCTTCTTCCTTGCTCTCTTGTTTAGAGAGCTTTTCTTGCTCTTCGACCTCTTTAAGACGTCCGAGTTTTTCGAGAACCTTGCGGGCATCGGAAGCAAGTTTATTACAGTGGTCTCTTTGCAGACGGACGATGCGAGACACTTCGGTTTTTAGTTCGTCGTACATCTGTCTAGATTGAGCAGTAGGCCCGGAAATAATGAGAGGAGTTCGTGCTTCGTCAATTAAGATAGAGTCGACTTCATCAATAATGGCAAAATGGTAGCCCCGTTGGCACTGCTCATCAATTGAATGGGCCATTGAGTTGTCACGCAGGTAGTCGAATCCAAATTCAGAAGCGGTTCCGTATACGATATCTGCCTTATAAATTTCTTTTCTTTCATGGGGAGGAACACTGTTTGTTAGGGATTTAACCGTTAGGCCAAGCCATCGGAAAATTTCTCCGATCCACTCACAGTCACGGTTTGCTAAGTAATCATTGACGGTGACCAAGTGAACGGGTTCACCCGTCAGGGCGTTAAGAAATAAAGGCATGGATGCGGTAAGGGTTTTCCCTTCACCCGTTTGCATCTCAGAGATACATCCATTGTGCATGGCAATACCACCAATAAGCTGCACATCGTAGGGGATCATGTCCCACTTCTGATCATACCCTGAAACGTGAATGCCAGTCCCGACCAAGCGGCGGCACACATTTTTGACAAGGGCATAAGCTTCAGGCAGAAGATCATCAACGGTCTCGTTTCCATTTAGCCTTTTGCGAAACTCCGACACCTTTTCTTTTGCTTGCTCATCAGATAGAGATTGGTACTCTTCCTCAAGCGCGTTAATCTTTTTGACAATTTTCTGAAACCGTTTTACCTGGCGGCTCTGAGCCGTACCAAAGATTCTTTTGATCAAACCAAACATCGTTACCTAATTTTTGTTTAACTAATCATTATAGCCTAAAACTGATTTTACGTGCTATCGTTACAACTATGAGCCTATTTGACTGTTCTAAACACCATCCCGCTGAGTCTTTTTTCTCAGAATTTGAGATTTCTTTCCATCCTATTTTGCTAAGTATCATGCGCAAAGAAATCTCAGATTCTGAAAAAAAATATTTCAAAACTCTGAAATTGTTAATAGTGAGATAGGTTCATGGCAGAGATTACCTACAGAGATCGGAAGACAGGAGAGCTAAGAAAAGAAAAAGTTTATGGCAAATTTTTTCTTGAAATTATCTATGGAAGCAGTCTCTTAGCGGAGCTTTTTTCAATGGTTCTCCTCCCCATTATTAGCGCCATTCCTTTCTTCTCCAACTTTTATGGAAGAAAGCAAAAGTCAAAAAAAAGTCGGCTAAAGATCCTCCCATTTATTCGAGATTTTAAGGTAGATGTTAGTGAATTCGCCGATTCCGTTGAAAGTTATGGATCGTTTAATGATTTTTTTGTCCGAAAACTTAAGCCTGAATCGCGCCCCATCGAAAAAGGAGAAAAAGTTGCAGTTCTTCCAGCCGATGGACGCTACCTCGTTTTTCAAGATGTTTCCAAGGTCGAGGGATTCTACGTAAAGGATAAGAAGTTTGATTTGCGCAGGCTTGTTGATGATGAGTTTGTGTTTGAGCTTTATAAACGGGGAAGCATGATGATTGCGCGCCTGTGTCCAACCGATTATCATAGGTTTCATTTTCCTTGTGCATGTATTCCGGGAACATCAAAGTTGATTAATGGCCCCCTCTTTTCAGTGAATCCCATTGCGCTTCGAAAGCATATCTCGATCCTCAATGAAAATAAGAGAGTGATCACACTGCTCGATGGTGGTTCTTTTGGGCAGATTGCGTATATTGAGGTAGGAGCCACTTGTGTGGGATCTATACAGCAAACGTATCAACCAAGCGAACTATGTGCAAAGGGATCGGAAAAAGGATACTTTGAATTTGGTGGGTCTTGCCTGATCCTCTTATTCCAGCCGGGGAAAATTCAATTTGAGCAAGACCTGATCGATGCTTCAAAAGAGTATGTTGAAACCTATGCTAAGATGGGAGAGCCTCTAGGATGTGGTTTCTAAATTGGGTGGTACCTTGATGCAAAAATTTTTAAAAGAAACGTAAAATCAATTTTCATAGAGGAATTTTCAGAAGTTCTAGGATAAGAAATATCCATTTATGGCAATATGTGAAAACAGAGAGTTAACTCATAAATAATAAACAACTTAAGTTATAGAATAGCGTTCTTTGAGTAAACGCTCTCCTATTTTGATAGTGAAGCAAAGAAACAAAATAAGTTTGATATTGCTGTATATCAACACCATATTCGTTGCAATAATGAGGAATCGAAGAAACACTTAGAGAAGTCATTTGAAATGATGGCTACTGGCATGGTTGGGGTTGCTTTATTGCCAGGCAAGTATGGTGTAGGGGCTCTTTCTATAATTGATTAGACTTGCATAAAGTAAAACCGAAGGAAACTGACTTTATGTTAAGAGAATCAATTACTGATGAGATCTGGGAAAAAATTGCTTCTTTGTTACCAGCTCCAAAAGGAAGACATGGGAATGATAACAGGCAATTTTCAGAAGCTGTCGATATAGTTGAGGCTCTCAATTTTACCAGTTCTTAATGTTCTTCACAAGCCTCCAAACCAAACAACCCAACACAGCGCAACTCTGAGGGCCAAAATTTTCTTAAAGCCTTAAAAATCGTTAAAAAGTAATTTCTTATTGCTTATCACTTCTTTGATAAGGATAACGCAATGTCTCGTCTCGTTAATCTTCTTAAAGCAACACTATTCACGCTATGTTTGCCTGCGATGATATGGCATGCACCAGCTAGCGCTACGCCAACAATCCAGAAGGTAAACACTTCCACAACATGGTCTCCCTGGGATTTGCTCAACTACGATACGTTGTCCTATCAAAGAATCACAGACTTTCTCTGGGAAGTAGCATACGGAGAAACTCTTGAGAAAAACCTCAGCTCCGCACAAGCTAATCAAGTCATGAACTTCGTAATTTTCTTAGCTAGAAATGGTCTGCAAGACGACGCCATAGAAGGCAAATCTGCACTCGAAGAGGACATTAAGTGGTTAAGAGGCGAACCCAATAATTCAACGCTTGCTCTTGATGATGACGATGACGAACGCAGTGAAGCTGGAAATTGGTGGTGGAATACCTCCTTAAAGGGATATGAAAACTACGGAGTTAAGGTTACTCCAGCTGTGCTTTACAGAAATCAATCTCCAAGAATCCTCAACTGCGGATGGATCTCTGAAAGCTGGAAAGCCACAAAAAAGTTCGTTAAAAAACATAAAAAAGAAGTCATCATCGCAGCAGTTGTTGTAGTTGCTGCTACTGTGGTAATTGTCGCTACGAGTGGTGCTGCTATGCCTGCTGTCGTTGGAGGAGCCGTTGCTGCGTCTGCGGATTCTGAGGGAAATGGAGATTTAAAGCCAAAAGGAACATCCAAGCCTAGGACACCCGTAAATAAGCCCGGGGAGATTTACGAACCATATGACGGTAATAATCATGATACTCAATTGGATAATACGCATCGTGACTATGATCAAGCGTCAAGGGTAACGCCAAAATCAGAACCTACTCCAGAGAAAAATACTCTGCTAATAGAGACTATCGAAAGGCAAAACACCACCCTTAAAGAAGAACTCAGTCAAGAGCTTTTGATAGCTTCTGAGGGAATGAACGTCCCTAAAGAAGAGATGTCATCTTTTTGGTCTCAAGCAGCTGATAAAGCGAGAGAGGTTGGTTCTGTTGTCGTCCATGAAGTCTACGATGGAGTCACAGAACAGCTTAAAATTATATTAGGTGCTACAGGTTATATATCTGAGAAGCTCAATAATACTTCGGAGTATTTCAAAGACATGGATCCGTTTGAGAAAGATCCTCGAGAAGCCTTCCAAGAAAGCGTGGTTACTGGGCATGAAAAAATTGATGCGGTTTTTGGCACAGAACATGCTAATATGTATACTGACGAGGCAAAGGAAACTAGAGATAAGCTTACCACTGGAGTGCTTCCTCCTCCTGGTGGGTTTAGTAACGTAGCTAAAAATGGAAAGCCTTTAAGCCAAGCATATATAACCGCGAAAAATGGAGGTAAGCATTCTAAGCTTATAGCTGAGTATGGTGGTCGATCTACCAGAGAAATTGAAAAAAGTATAAGAAGCTACGAAAAGCAGATTATTAAACACAAAGATAAAATTGCGAATCCTTCGAAGTATGTTCCAGAATGGGATTCACTCCACCCAAACCAAAAAAAGTCCCTATTAGAAAAAGGGTGGCCGAAGGAGATAAAGTGCTATACAGCGCAAAAAGAAATATTGGAAGGCATCTTAATTGAATTGGAGTAAACCTCATGAGAAAAGAAAGCTTGAATAACTACATCAACGAAATAACAGAATTGTTTAAAGACAATGCAAAAAGGGCAAAACAAGATGCGGACAAACCTGGTGAAGGCGAATCTCTTGACTTCAATACGGGGTTTCTTATGGCTTATCACGAGGTAATAGCTACAATGAAAAACCAAGCTCCGATCTTCCACATTGATGAAAAGGACATTGGCCTAGCTGACATAGAACCAGAAAGAGACTTGCTTTGATCTAGATAGTGTCGTCATGAGATAGAAGCCCAAAGAGCGATACAACGAATTTGCACTGCAGCTATGAATGAAGCTGTGTTTTTGGCATATCGAGTGGCTATTCCACGCCATCGTTTTAGGTGGAGAAAAGCATTTTCTACAAGGTGTCGAAGCTTATATAGTTCTTTATCAAATTCCCTCCATTTTTTGCGATTTGACCTCAGAGGAATGACTGGATTTATGCCCTGGCTCTCGGCTTGCAATATAATTGCGTCACTATCATAAGCTTTATCGGCGAGCAAATGCTCTGCTGAAATACCTTGGATCAAGAAACTTGCTTGAGTGCTGTCATGAGTGGTACCTTGCGTAACAACAATTCGGACTGGCATACCATGTGCATCCTCGGAGTATTTCAAAGACATGGATCCGTTTGAGAAAGATCCTCGAGAAGCCTTCCAAGAAAGCGTGGTTACTGGGCATGAAAAAATTGATGCGGTTTTTGGCACAGAACATGCTAATATGTATACTGACGAGGCAAAGGAAACTAGAGATAAGCTGACCACTGGAGTGCTTCCTCCTCCTGGTGGTTTTGGTAATCAAGTCAAAAAATCGTCCAATTTCTTTGAAAAGAACATAAAGCATATTTTTAGAGATAAACCGGGGCATTTGTCTGACACCGCAGCGAATAGGAAATTACTACTTGAAGTTGCTGGGGAGCCAAATAATTTTCTAGGGGTGGATAAATACGGAAAATCTTGGCATGCTAAAATCCAAAAAGACGGGAGTCAAGTCTGGACCTTTTCTCAAAATGGGGAAATAAGAGACGGTGGATTAAATAAGACCCCGAGAAATTTTCATCCAGAGGCAGGGCTTGCGAGCCCAGTGAAACCAGGACAAAAGAATGGAAAAAGTTGAAAAAACCCTTACTTATCTTGAAGCTTTCAATGGGATGAGAGAGTTTTTAGAGATGTACTATAATAACACAAAGTCAGATGACGTTGGAGACATCTTAAGTGCTACGCAATTGTCAATTTGGGAAGAAGGTGGAACAGCAGACCCTGCCTCCTGGGGAGAATGGATTAAATGTGTAGAAAAAGCGAAACAGAATAAAGACTCCTAAATCGCAAACATCAAAAGCTGCCCTGTATGAGCCTCTTCTAGGACAAACAAATCTTTCTGCTCCAGAGTTTCTATCTCCAAAGTTTTCTCTATTAAATGGGGTAGGACAATCAATTCTGCGAATTTTTGTAATGCTTACGATTGTGATATTCTTTATGCACTTCGGACACATCATCTTTGACCCCATCAAAAAATATTTAAAATTTACATTGGATAGAATACGGGAATTCTTTGATATGTGGTTGTAAATCTTTGATTAGATAACCGCTATCGATTAAGCTCTTATGGCATCTTGATCAAACTAGTAGGATGAGCCGATGCAGAAGTTAACACATCTTAGAGTCCCTCAGAACCTCCCTCCTCCCTCCAGCTCCTCAGAAAGCTCTACCTCTAGCGATCATTCATGCGGTTATAGTTCTGCATCTAGTTCTCTAGAAAACTCTCCTCCGGAGCCTAATCCGTTATTAGATAGAGCACTTTTGAATTCTCGCGGATTTGGGAAACAAGTAAGGGCTATTGAAGCACTACAGAATCCTGCTTACCACAGTGGAATCGGAAATCCTTGGAGCGAAATGCTTCCGATATATCCTAAGGGATTCTTTAAGAAAAGCATTACTAAGGTTGAATACAAAGCACTAGAAGCGGCAAAAGGTGTGAATAGAAGTAATAATTATCAGTTTGTAACATGGGTTGAAAAGGGTGAGACTAAAGCAGTCTCTATAGGAGAAATGAGTCACTCTGGGACTTTCCAAGATAGAGGTGGATTAAGTCAGGCTGGAAGAGCCTTGCAGAAGAAAACAGATAGGTTAGGATCAGTATTTCCAAAACCAAGTGGTAATATACATGAGGTAAATATGCAGGGACAAAAAGTGCTCGATGAAATATTGAATCATCCTGATAAAAGCATCTTAAAAGAACCTCATTTAAATTTCGGAGAGGTTTTAGATGTATGGCACCCAAATGGTCATGGTGCAAGATTCTCTAAAGACGGTAAAAAAATGATTGGATTTTTGGAGCCTAAAAAATGAAATACAAAGGATGGAAAACAATATTGGGGGATTTACCAGACAAGGAAAATCCTGTTGCAGATGTGTATTACGAAAATAATCAGATATTCCAAATATTTAAGGAGGATAATACAGGTTATACAATTATATTTGCTAACAACCCAGGTGCCAACTACTGGGAGTTCCCATACAACGAATCAATAGAAGTTCTCCAAGAGGCAAAAGATCACCTTTCTAAACTCCAACGAACACCAGAGCAACAAGAAGCTTATGAGGCGCGAATGAAAGAGCTTGAAAACTGGAATCCCACTCCAGAGGAAACAGCAGAGTATGAACGTAAGATGGAAGAACAGCGTAAAAAGTACTATGGATAAAATCTCTAACTAAAGGGCCAAAATACTGTGCTAAAGCTACATAAATCGCCAAAAAACAAATCTCAAGAAAACGCAGGAGAAGATCTCGAAAGGATCCTTGAAAATTTCAGGAACGATAAAGAAATATCTCCTGAGCTAAAAGAGTTCAAAGAACACTTCCGAGGACAGGAAGAACTTATCTTGGACTTGCTGTACTTTGTCTTTTTTACTGGATCCATGAATCTTGCAGATTCTTATGTCAAGCATGGAAAAGAAGAGGAGTCCACTCACGATATCACCAATCGTTTGGCATTTCTTGAGGAAGACGTCCGCAAAATGAAACGAAAAGTTAAGAATCTCTAGAGTGGGTCTCATACTTGCGCTATAAGAGCCTATCTTCTGCTTCCTGGTATGATGCTATAGCTTTATAAATACAACCTCTTTATATTTAGCGTGATATTTGCTAATCAAACCCAAAAAGGCAAAATATGGACATATTTGTAAAAGGACTAGCAGAAAGCGTGACTTCGTCTCAGCTCAAAGAACTCTTCAGCATGTACGGCAAGGTCACATGCTTGCTGGTTAACTTGAAAACAATTTTTCTCAAGTCATCCAAGTTTCTTGCTAGACGATCCATGCTATGAACGATCAAAATGTCACCTTCTCTAACATAATCGATCATAGCTTCAAGTTCAGGGCGATTCGTGCTTTTACCAGATGCTTTATCAGTAAATTTTCTGTCTAATTCTAATCCCTCTAGCTGGCGCTCGGGATTTTGATCGAAAGAACTAACGCGGACGTAACCAACTTTCTTTGTGCTTCATAAGGCCTCTCTAAACTGTCACATTAGAGTCTAAGACCTTGAGCAAAAAGTGTCAACTTCGACTGTCACGATAGGGTCTACCCTATCTGGACAGTTGCTGGAATTCCATTTTTTATATATCATTCGTGAAATATTCAATATTAAGCCTAGATATTTCTTTATCAAAATGATCTCGAAATATTACGGGGTAGTTAGAAGAAATCCAAAAACGAAAGTTAGCGAGCTGTTCTTTTAGGTGTTTTTTATGAACTTTTTTCCAAGATTTTTTGAAATTAACATGCTCCGTATCAATTCTAATTAATTCTCCATCTATAAATCCAAAATTGCTTGTCAATTGAAGGTCTACCATTACAATTCCTTGATCATAGAGTCTTTTGGTAAAAGAAAGAAGGTCTGTGATTGCTAAAAAAGCCTGAGTATCGTTCCCACTTTGGATACATTCATTAATGTAATCACCAGAAACTATTGCTTCTTTTTGGATGTAGTAGAAAGATTTATCCATATCAATTTCTTTTCTTTTCCCATTTTTGTCATAAAAAACTATCGATTTTTTTAAAAAATTTGTTGGAGAAAAATGATAATAAATTATACCGCTTTCATCGTTTAGCAAAAGCCTAGAATTAATGCATCCCTCACAGTAGTTTTTTTTTAATTTAAGTTTTTTTTTAATTGAAGCTATATAATTTACAATAGGAATGTATTTTCTTTTCTTAGATGTATACTCTTTTTCTAAAAAAAACTTGATTACAACCCCCCCATTTATCGAAGCAAAAGCTTCGCTTGTTGATCCCTGATCAAGATATTTAAATTCATTACATAAATGAGGCAAAAGTTCTTTTTCTTTTCTAGGAGAATACGGTGTAGATAAACATGTACTTGAAAACCAGAGGGAATAATAGGAAATACAGATAACATCATATATAGCAGACCCTATTAGGGCTATCAAAGCAAAAAGAAATACTTTTTTGAGAAAGGAGATCATTGAAATATCTAGGCTTAATATTGAATATTTCACGAATGATATATAAAAAATGGAATTCCAGCAACTGTCCAGATAGGGTATACCCCAGACTAACACTCTGAAAACATCTCAAAAGTGTTAGATTGAAGTTGTTTTCATTTAAAATTGACACTTTTTACTTGAAGTCTTAGGCTCTGATGCAACACTTTAAGCAGAAAAGGAGCAACGTATGTCTACAGATATCAGCAAAGGACAAAAACTAGGATACATTAGAGTCAGCACATTTGATCAGAATCCTGAAAGGCAACTCGAGTCTTTGGATATAGATAAGAAGTTTGTGGATAAAGCTTCAGGTCGTAGCATCGACAGACCCAAACTAAAGGAGCTCATTGCATATGCTAGACAAGGTGATACCATCATTGCTTACAGCATGGATCGTTTAGCAAGAGACCTCAAAGACCTTCGAAACCTGGTTGAGCACTTTACTAGCAAAGACATCAAGGTGCAGTTCATTAAAGAGAACCTTACGTTTAGTGGTGATGACTCTGCTATGTCCAACCTATTGTTATCGATTATGGGAGGGTTTGCGGAGTTTGAGAGGAACCTCATCAAGGAAAGACAGCTAGAAGGAATCGCCTTAGCTAAGAAGAAAGGACTCTATAAAGGAGGGAAGCGAAAGCTGTCTGATGAACAGGTGCTTGATTTACAGAGACGATCACAGGATGGAGAACACAAAGCAAAGCTTGCTAGAGAGTTTGGCATTAGAAGGGAAACCGTCTATCAGTATCTGAGGCTCGAAGTCAGCGCTACTTAAGCTTATTGAAGTCCTATTTGTACTTGCTTTTGTTCTTGTAGTATCCTGCCTGACGTTTAGCAAAGCTATGCAGTTCAATAAGCATGTCTTTGTAGTCATCAGCGTTGCTGTCTGTTGATTGGTCTTGTGGGCCAGCTGGTTCGTAGAGATCTTCTTCAATCTCAAAGAATCCAGGTATATCTTCGTTGCTATCGGGTGTCATCATAAGCTTTACCTTAGTGATAGATTGATCCATCTAATAGCAGATCATGTAAGGATTATAGGGACCCAAAACCTCACAGATCGAGCCTAAAGGGGGGTGCCCCCAAAAAAGCATTCTTTTTAAATTTTTAATGTCTCTGATCTACGCGCGAATGAAAAATTTAAAAACGTGGTATATTGTCCGCATTTTGAGAGTGTTAACCAAAAGAATGAACTGGCAAAAATTTTTAAAAGAAACGTAAGATCAATTTTCATAGAGGAACTTTCAGAAGTTCTAGGATAAGAAATATCTATTTATGACAAGATGTGAAAAACAGCGAGCTAACTCATAAATAATAAACAAGTTAAGTTAAATAACAGCATTCTTTGAGTAAACACTCTCAATAAGGTTTTTCGGCTAATACCCTATCGGAAGGGTTCGAGAGCCGAAACTGAATTGTGTTATCTTGAGAAGTTTAGGTGGAAGGTTGAGCGAACGATTGCATGGTTAAAAACAAGGTACAGAAGAATCTCAATGAGATGGGAAAGGAGAGTCAAGTACTGGAATGGTTTTTTTGCAGTTTGCTCTCATAGGATTTTGGTTGAAGTTTTGTCTCAAAAAATCTTTTAAATTCTGGATAGGATCTTGTATACTTATATTCCAAAAATATTCTATAATTCTTTTTTTCAATCGTTTTGAATTTAAAATTTTAGGGATGGTAAAGCTATACCCAAACAATTTCAAAACTTGGATTTTCAATGGCGCCAAAGTGAAGATAAACATGCCAATTAAAAAGAGATAACCGGGTTTAAAATTTTAATTTTAACCCACTATAAGAACAAGGATAAATAAAATGGAACCTGTAAGTAGCAATCAGCCAAATCCTCCATCCATAAACGATAACTCTTTAGTGAGTAAGCATTTTGATCAAAAAAGGATTACAGACATTTTTAATGTTGAAAAGTGTGTCCAGGCCATAAATAAAGGTAGAGATTCCTTGGAACAGCAAGGTCTTGTATTAAAAACCATAACAGATGCTGATTTTGACAAGATCGATCCACTCGTCCAAGAATACGAGAAGGAGTTTGCCCCTTTGACAAAGAGCACTCCTAAAGCAGATGGAAGATATGAATTGGATACTCCCTGGACAGATCCTAATTGTGGGATCTATTTAATGAAACAAGATAAAGTCATTGGATTTTGCACTATAGAAATTTGTGATGACAACCTCCTTGATGTGGGTGAATTTTTTATCATAAAAAGTGAGAGACGAAAAGGTTATGGAAAAGAGTTTGCTCATGCTATTTTTGCTGCATTTCCAAGTAGATGGCAAGTACGCGAAATTGAAGCAGCAAAGAGTGCGCAAGATTTCTGGCTTATAACAATTCGTGAGTATACAAATAATGATTTCGAAAATGCAATGGCATCCGATGACTTCTGGGGCAATATCCATAAACAAACATTCAACTCTTTTTCTAGTTCTCCTCAAATTCTATTAGAGACAACTCAGAAGATATAAAAATACGAGATACCCAACTCTACATATCACTAGGAAAAGCATCATATGATTTTATAGCTAAGCTGTTTGGAGTTATAAGAGCTTCCGTGTTCAAATGGATAAGAAAAGAAGATGCGCTCATAGACAGACCCAAGATTTCTTCGAATATTAAGGAAATGGAATTTATGGAATTTGATGAGATGTGACATTTCATTGGTTCAAAAAAACAAGCTGTGGATCATCAAAGCCTTGGACCGTGCTTCAAGAAAAACTGTCGCATGGGTGCTCGGTCGTCGTAGCACTGCAACGTTACGAAAGATCTATAGCAAAGTCTGTCACCTAGATGACTGGCCTGCCGGTAGTGTTGCAAAAAACATTCATTCAAATGGAGACATTATTCGTCGGAAATCATTTTGCTATGCGTAAGATGGTATTTACGTTACTGTCTGAGCTATAGAAACTTGGAAGGGATGATGAATGAGCGTGGATTGAAGATCGATCACACCACGATTTATCGATGGGTTCAGCTTTATGGAGCTGAACTTAAAAAAAAGCTTCGAACTTTTGTAAAAAGACCCAACGATTCATGGAGAGTCGATGAAACCTACATCAAGATCAAAGGAATTTGGTACTACCTCTACAGAGCAATAGATTCGAATGGAGAAACAATCGATTTTTACTTAAGCGAAAGAAGGGACGCCCCTGCAGCGCTCACTATCTTCAAAAAATTAGCAAAAGCAGGAGAGCCGCGGGTTATTAATGTAGATAAGCATGCGTCTTATCCTCCAGCTTTTTCCTTTATGCAAGAAGAAGGTATTTTCAAGGAAACAAACCTCAGAAAAGTCAAATATCTTAATAACCTTCTGGAACAAGACCATAGAAATGTGAAAAGGCAATATCACTTTTCTATGGGATATCACAGCCTAGAAACGGCTAGGAATACAATAGATGGAATCGAGTCGATGCATATGATTTTCAAAGGACAAATTGAAGTGATATCGGGTGGAAATGCCTATGACGTAAAAACATTTATTGAAAGTTTATTTCAAGGGAACGAACTAGCAGCTTAACGACAAAAAGAGAGAAAAAAGCTTCTGCTTGGATGGACTTGGTGTTCTTTGCAACACTACTCACCTCCTGTTAAAGTCAAACAGCTTACATGAAAAGATCAATTAAATTTATGACTTTATTTTTTACGAATGGTATAACTTGTGAGAATCTTTCATTCTCTTCAGAAGAGCGCTTATTAAAATTCTGGTGGTCTTTAGTGTGTTTATTATCAAAGTTTTGAAACTGTTTCAATCCCGTTTTAGAGCTTTCTTTTGTAAATAATCCTCAACACTCTTATGCTTCTGGTATTCATTTATGACTTATTGGAGGTTGATATGAGCTCAAGTGTGCGTCTTCAAAGCTCTTTTAATGTAGAGGTTCAGCTAAACGGAAATATCGAAACAATTCCGTTTTCTAATCTTCCAACAAATATAAGGGTTTCTGCTTTGAGGGAAAAGATTTTTGAAGATCGTGAGCTTGTTGACGGAGATTCTTACAAGCTACTTTTTTCTAAAACAGAAACGCCTCTAACTGATATAAATATTCAACAAATCTTTCAAGGCGAAGGAGGATATGCTATTCTAAAGAAAGAAGCTTGCGAAGCATCTGTTTTAATGAACTCAGACAAATCTAGTTCTACTTCTTCAAATTCTTATAAGTCTCAAGAATCCATAAGAAGCTTAGTCTCTTCAGAGATGCCGAAGGGAGATCCTTGTGTAGAAGAGTCGGAGGCTAAAACGCATGAAATAATTCAAAACCATCCTAACCCTCTTCGTAGAAAAACAGAATACTTTGATATTCCATTCTCTATCACTTTTAGACCTACCGCTACACCTATGGAAGGAATGCACGCCGCTACACCTATCGAAGAACCGCAAGCGCCAATATCTAGACCAATAGTCTCCACAATGCCTATGAGCAACAGAGAAAAAAGAAAGGTTGGTGTCATTTTTGCCCTTGCTTTGTTGGTTCTGGCGTATTCAGCACATAAATACTTTTATGGAAATACCAAACCTCAGACTCAACCTCAAGAACTTCCAAAGTCTACACTCCAGAAAATTTAAAATTTTCTTTTCGTAAATCCACATTAGGAATAGAATTTTAATCGATCGTATAATCTTTTGATAGTAAGGTAACAGGAGGTTGTTATGACTACTCAAGTTGGATTACAGAATAATCAGGAAAAAGGGTTTGTTTTTATTGACAATTCAGAAAGCATCCCTTGTGATGCAGGCAGCGTAGAAAAAGTAAATTCTACAGCTCGAAATATTCTATCGACGGGTGCTGAGGCTTTAGCAGCAATTCCTATAGCTTCTATTAATATTGCTGCTTCTCTAATCGGTGGGGCTTTAAATGGTTCTTATCTGAAAGCGTGAACCCCCTACTTTGCTTCATCGCTTTCTTTCTGAATTCTTTGACCTTGTTGTATGTCGTGGCGTTCATTCCAGAAGCTTTAGCGGCTTTTCGGGTTGGATTTGAAGCTTCACGATCTACTTCGGACAGAATTCTGTCCGAAGTTCCATCTTCATCTTCTGAGTCTTCTTGATTGGTATAACGATTTCCGTGCTTAGGAGGAAACAGTATATCCTGCTTTTCAGAGATAAGCCTCCTATCGTTGAATCTTACTATTCGGTGGAGTCAATAATTTTATTGACGAAAAACCTCCCTAGGAGCAGCATAGCTTTTCTTTAAATCTCTAATAAATAAGGAGAATATCCATGATAAGACTATCTTTTAACACCATGAGACTTCCGTTATCTTTTATGAGCTCCAGAGCAGCACATAGTTCATCTTTTCAAGAGAAGAGGTTTGCGACTATAGCTGCAGAAGACAAAACAAGATCTGTAGCTTTGGGTAGTATTTCTGATTACGCGAATATCTTTACCAGAGAAGGCGATAAAATCTTTATTCATGCGAATATTCCATCTGGAAAACCTCCAGAAAAAAGAATGACGTTTGTGAAGCTATACATGTTTGCGAATCATTTGATTGGCAATAGATGTATCCTCTTATCGAATCTCACAAGTCTTTGTAATAGAGAAGGTTATAGATCAATCGCATCAAATGGAAACAAAACCTCAAAGGTAAAATCCGGTAATTTCAAATCTTCTTTCCTATCAAATAGGAACAAAAGATTATTTCAACTAACTAGCAATGAAGATGGAAAAACACAAGTTAGCTTAACCGATAGAGGTGTACAGAAAACACAGAGTCTTGCAGACAGATTAAACTCAATCTATCTTGAAGAACCTCAAGGAAGGCTAAAGGATGTTTTAACTATTTTCAAAAAAGAGGGTTTTCTAAGAGAGGGGAATCCTGTTTCCATAAAAAAACTTGGAAACGCATGTGAAAAGAGTGGGTATACTGTTGAGTTAGGGAACTTAAGGTATTTATTATCAGCACATCTTGCTCGGCAATTCTTCGTTTTTGATAGAGACAGAGATGCAGTTAAGCTAAGCCCCTTAGGGATAAAGATGGTAGAAATCCTAAAGTAAATCATCGCGCGCTTTCTAACCCACTTCCCCATCCAAAGCGTGCTTATTTAATAGGGAGCAGTATATCTTGTTATTTTCTCTGTTGTAGAGGTGGTGATACGAGACGCCTAAGACTCTACCGAACTTTTGGCAGGATAGCCCTAGCTCTGTCCTGATGCTTTTGATTTTCGTGGGTGTAAGCATGTTGTGTTCTTTGTAGTAGCACTCATAGGCCTTTGCGTTTATCTGTTTTTCTGTATGGTCTGTTGTAATAGCGCCATTGCAATCCCCTCAGTATTCCATCTCCATTTCAAATGAGAAGTCTTTCCCTTCCACATTGCGTGTAAATGGCGTGGTTTTCGTGATGAGATCCCCCTGAATAGAGCATTGGCAGTAGTCTATAGCTTCTGCGTTTTCCATGATATTTTCCTCCTAATTTTTAGTGTCCTGAAAGCTCTATTATAACATGGTGTAACATCTTAGTGTTCGTTAGCTGCATAAGATTAGCTGTTTTTAAGCATTCTTTAAGAGGGTACGCCCCCTTTGATTTTTAGCGTGGAGAGGTTTAGTGTTTCTTATTGTCACACGTATAGACAAAGAGGCAAGGCCTAGGAGTCGAAGCCTTACCTCACCCGCAAAAAATAGTTTATAGATCTTCCGTTGGCATGGAAAACAGATCCCAGTCAGGATGCATCTTTTCGATGTAGGCTCTCTCTTGATCGTGTCGTGATCCTTGGCCGTTGTTTTCAAGAAGAGTATTAGCCTTAAAGACAGAACGGTTAGAACCACCAACTGTTCCCATTAAAACCATAAGAACGTCACCTATCATCGAGTTGTCTTCAAAGGGCTCCTTCATCTTCCAAGACAAACTCTTTTGATATTCAAAGCCTCAAGATTTTAATAGCTTGAGCGAGTCCATCAGAAAGTAAGGTAGTGTCAAGGTAAAGCACTTATGCTCTGTCACTAAAGATAAAAAATTGATTAGACTTGCATAAAGTAAAACCGAAGGAAACGGACTTTATGTTAAGAGAATTAATTACTGATGAGATCTGGGGAAAAATTGCTCCTTTGTTACCAGCTCCAAAAGGAAGACATGGGAATGATGACAGGCAATTTTTAGAAGCTGTTTATTGGGTGCTAAGAACGGGTGCTCCTTGGAGAGATTTACCCTCAGAATTTGGCTCGTGGAAAACGATATATAACCGTTATAGCCGATGGGTCAAGAAAGGACATTTGGAGAAAATTTTAGATTTTTTTTACAAGTGAAGCCGATCATGAATGGCATATAAAAATTAATTGTATTTAGATATAGCATTGCAAATAGGGCACTCGTCAATGCTATGCTTTTTTGCTGGGCAATACTGCCTTGCGTAGTAGATGATTTGAAGGTGAAGTTTTTTCCAGGTTGTTTTTGGGAAAATGGCTTTAAGATCTTTTTCGGTTTGTTTCACGCTTTTGCCGCAGCTGAGCCCCCACCGCTTCGCACATCGATGGATGTGGGTGTCAACAGGAAATGCAGGCTTTTTTAGGGCTTGAATAGTAACAACTGATGCGGTTTTATGGCCGACCCCGGGAAGTGCTTCAAGCTCTTCTAGTGTGCGAGGGATTTTTCCTTGATAGTCATCAATTAAGATTTCAGACAGTCTATGAATCGCTTTGGCTTTTGTCGGTGCAAGTCCACAAGGGCGAATGATCGATTCAATCTGTTTGACGGTGAGTTCAACCATTTCATAAGGGTCACTTGCTTTTGCAAATAGTTTTGGGGTGATTTCGTTTACCTTTTTGTCGGTGCATTGCGCAGAAAGAAGGACGGCGATCAAGAGGGTGTAGTGATCTTTGTGTTTAAGGGGAATGGGGGGATTCGGAAAGAGTTTGTTAAGAATGCGACGGACAATGGAGGCACGTTTTTCTTTTGTCATTTACCTACACAAAACTTAGAAAAGATGGTACTGAGTACTTCTTCGGTGATATTCATTCCAATAATCGTTCCGAGCTCCTTTAATGCCAAGCGAATGTCGGAGATCAAAAACTCGGGGGAAATGTCTGTTTGTAGACCACTATGGACAACCTCAACTGCTTTGATTGCTTCACCAAGAGCTTGGTGGTGACGCTCACTTGAAATAATGACCTCCTCTTTAGATGGAGGTGTTCCTTGCCAAATCACATTGTGGATTTCTTGTTTGAGAAGGTCAATCCCTGTCCCTTCTTTGGCAGAAACATCTACTTGATGAGGGTAGGGTAGGTTCAATTTCCCCCCCTCTTTCAGGTCGATTTTGTTCCAAATCACGATGGTTCTTTTTTCAGGGAGGGTCATCTCAATGTGGGTAGGATGATTGTGATCATAAACCAGAAGGATCAGGTCGGCTTCTTGCGCAGCCTTTTCAGAGCGGCGCACCCCCTCCTTTTCAATCACTTCATCAGTGACTCTAATGCCTGCTGTGTCAATGAGTCTAAATTGGAGACCAGCAAGTTGGACCTCTTCTTCAAGAAGATCACGTGTTGTGCCGGGGATGTTGGTGACAATCGCCCGCTCTTTTCCACAAAGGGCATTCATCAAGGAGGACTTTCCCACATTGGGCGCTCCAATTAGGCAAAGCGAAAAGCCGGACTTTAGGGACTGTCCATCATGAAACGACCCATGTAAAGCGCTCATACTTTTGATCAAGTCTTCTAAATGAGAGCAGAGCTCCTCCTTCGAAGCAAACTCTAGTCCTTCTTCTGGAAAATCAACCCATGCCTCAAGGATAGCAGCGATTTCTGTGAGCTCTTTTTGGAATGTTGAAATCTTCTTATAAAGCTTCCCTTCTAAATGATTTTCAGCGGCTTGCCATGCAAGCTCACTTTTGGAAGCAATGACCTGTTGCACCGCTTCTGCTTTTGTGAGGTCGATCTTTCCATTTTGAAAGGCTTTAAATGTGAATTCTCCAGGAAGGGCTGCGCGTGCTCCCGCTTTTAGCGCGGCATCTAGAACCTTGCGCGTAATCAGAGTTCCTCCATGGCAATGGATTTCCACCGTATCTTCCCCTGTGTAGGAGCGGGGGTTTTTCATCACGACAGCAAGACCCTCGTCAATGATCTTCCCATCCCCTTCAATAATCTTTCCAAAATGGACGGTATGACTTTCATACTTGTGAATTGGGCCGGAGAAAATTTGATCTGCAACGGCTAAGGCATCATCACCCGCGATGCGGATGACGGCAATGCCCCCCACCCCCGGCGGGGTCGCAACAGCTGCAACCGTTTGCCCCTTCTCATAACTGCGATGGTTAAATTCCATTTTCAAATTGGTCCTTGATAAGTGGAGGTCCATGATATCACACCCGTACAAAAATGTGAAAATGGAGTTTTCAATTCAATTTTTATATTCCGGAGAGGGCCGTCCGAATGAGCATGCTAAGATCGGAAGGAGTTTCGCTTGCAAGGGCTTTTTTGAGTGCTTGTTGTGCTTGAAGGGAATTATACCCGAGGTTCATGAGTGCAGAGAGCGCATCGTTTACCATCTGATCCTCCTCGGTAATTTCATGCTTTGAGGTGTGTGGAAGGGGGGCTTTTTTGAGCCCTTTGAGGACTTTGTCGCGAAGCTCTATGATCAGTCGTTCAGCAGTTTTTTTTCCAATCCCTGGAATTTTAGAAAGAATGGTGGTGTTTGCGGTGGTGATGGCGGACTCAAGAGCTGAGCTGTCGAGGTGGCCGATGAGGGCTAGGGCAGTTTTAGGACCAATACCAGATACGGTGCTAATTTTTTCAAAAAGATCGCGCTCTTCGCAGGTAAGAAACCCAAAGTTTTTGTACGAATCTTCGCGGATCACTGAGGAGATATAAAAGAGGGTACTTTCCCCGATCGGGGGTGCTGCGGAAAAAGCACTGAGGGGTGTGTAAAGCAAATAGCCTACACCATTGACATCTACTACAGCGTTATGGGGAGTAATTGAGACAAGAGTTCCTTTGATGTATTCAAACATGGACGCCTACGGGTTTAATATGATTGGCATGAGTAATTGCAAGGGCGAGGGCATCGGCAGCGTCTTCAGGGGTGGGAATTTCCTCAAGATTTAGGAGCGTTTGCATCATTTTTTGGACCTGTTCCTTGGTTGCTGATCCAGAGCCTACAACAGCAAGTTTTGCCTTTTTTGGGGCATATTCGAAGATGGGGATTTTGCGCTTTGTGGCGGCAACAAGAGCAACGCCTTTTGCCATTCCGAGTTTTAGAGCACTTTGAACATTGCGGTTAACAAATTGCGTTTCAATGGAAACGGCTTCGATAGGATAGGAATCAAGGATGTGCTCGATCCCTTCATGGATGATGCCGTATCTTTCGTGGAGGGAGAGTTTAGGCGAGGGACGGATACATCCAAAGTCAAGGGGAGTAAATGAACGGAGATCTGTTTCGATAACTCCATACCCAGTGATACGGGTTCCTGGATCAATTCCTACAATAATATGTTTTTTTCGACTCATATTTTTCATTATGGAACGAAAAGGATTTTCTGTTAATCTTAAACCAATGAAAAGTCTAGAAAACTTAGATCCGAAGTCTATCATTGTCCGAATGCCGAATTGGTTGGGTGATTTGGTGATGGCGACTCCTGTTTTAGCAGATTTGCGGGAGCATTACCCCCATGCTGAAATCACAGTGATGTGTCAGGACAATGTTGCCCCCTTGCTAGAAAATGATCCTGCTGTGGATGAGCTTTTCTGTGTAAGCCGAGGAGAGAGCTTTATTCGTCGGATTGGGGAGCGAAACATCGTTGCGAAACTGAAAAGCGGGACGTATGATCTTGGGATTTTATTGACTAATTCATTTTCATCGGCCTGGAGGTTTTGGCAAGGGAATGTTAAAAACGCGCTGGGATATCGCGCAGATGGTCGAAGCTTTCTAATGACCCATCCGGTTTCTTTTTCTGAGAAGAAAAAGGAGCAACACCTCGTGAGTACTTATAAGGAGCTCCTAAAGCCTCTAGGAATTCCTGTTTCCGAGACAAAGCCCAGACTGGTTGTAACGGATCAGGAGATCAAAGAAGCGTGGAAGCTTGTCAAGCGCTTTGACATTAACCCTAATTGCAATATTATTGGGGTGAATCCCGGAGCTGCTTATGGGACTGCAAAATGTTGGCTTCCTGAGCGATTTACGGAAGTGACTAAAAATATTATTGAGGCAGATCCCAAAAATGCGGTTCTCTTTTTTGGAGACCGCTCGCATAAGGATTTAATCGGAAAAATTTGTTTGGGTCTTTCGAATCGCGCAATAAACATGTCAGGTCAAACTAGCTTGCGAGAGCTGCTAGCACTTATAAAAATTTGCAGTGTCTTTTTAACAAATGACAGTGGACCGATGCACATTGCTGATAGTCTAGATGTTCCCCTTGTTGCACTATTTGGGTCAACAAGCCCAGTGGCAACGGGGCCTTACAGACAAAGTCAAAACATTCTTCAGAAGAGAGTTCCTTGTTCCCCCTGTTTTAAACGGGTTTGCCCGATTGACTTTCCTTGCATGAAGAATATTGGAGTGGGTGAAGTCACAGCAGCAGTTCTTTCTAAACTGAAGCAAAACTTTGCGGGGCGCATATGAAAAAACTGATTGATGCAATCCGTCCGAATCCTTTTGATAAACTTCTAAAGAAAATGGCAGGGGAAGAAAAAGGGCGTTTCCTCGTCATTTGGAATCGAGGGTTAGGGGATATTCCTTTGGGTCTTTATGCCTTGGTCTATCGTATTCGTAGTTATGTTCCTAACGCATCGATTACTTTTATGACACGCAGGGATTTAGCTGAGGCATTCACGATGCTTGAGGGTGTTCAGGTGCTTGTTGGGGACTCGTGGGAAAGAGGGAAACCCTTTGATATTGAAGAGACTTTAAAGGAGCATTCGTTAAGCTCTAACATGTTCGATGTCGTTCTCGAAAAACCCGATCCTACAAAGTGGCTAAAGTGGCAAATTGGAAACCTTGTTCCAAAGCTGAAGTGGCAAGAGAAATGGGACAGCCTTGCTGACAAGTATGAGCTTGACCCAAGCGAGACCTATATTGGATGTCATGTTCAAACAGAAACAGGTGTGTATTATGGTTACGAAAAAAACTGGGATCTCCCTTCATGGCGGAATCTTTTTAAGAAGGTTCAGGAAAAAAGCAAAGGCAAAATTCTCTTGTTTGGAATGGAAAGAGAACCTGCTTTTTTGATGGACAATGTCATTGACCTTCGCGGGGAAACAAATCTTTTTGAAATGCTATCTTTGATTAAAAATCGCTGCCGCTACCTTGTGGCTCCGGACTCTGGCGTTCTCTCTATTGCCTACTATGTCGATGCAAGTTATCCAGTTCGGGTTGTCTCACTGTGGGCTGACTCTAGGCAAGGAGTTCTTAGGCAAAAAGTAGACTCACCAAACCCTCAATTTGAACATATCCCCCTACATGGTAAAAATGATAACGTGGCTAATATTTCCGTTGATACTGTCTATCACTCTTTATTCGGGTGAGTTGATGCAATCACATCCCCTCATTGCTGTTTTCAAAGAGAAAAAAGAGATCACCAAACTTGAGACATTTGTTCTCCTCGATGAAAATGCCATCGTGCAAGACATTGCGCCTTCTTCAAGTTTCAAGAAGATGGGGTGTTTAGTGTTGGCGGGAGGTCAAGGAACACGTCTTGGTGTCGATGGACCAAAAGGGTGCGTCCAGCTTCCACTGCAAGAAAAAAAGACGCTTTTTCAGCTGATTTTTGAAAAAGTGAAGGAAAAAGGAAGAGACCTTTCACTAGCAGTCATGACCTCCCCAATTAATCATGAAGCAACAATTCAATACTTCGAGGAGCATGATTACTTTGGGTTAACAAATGTTTCTGTCTTTTCTCAAAAGATGATGCCGGTTTGCGACGAGGAGGGAAACCTATATGGGGACATGGAGTCACCTGATGGGAATGGAAAGGCTCTGAAGAACCTCTTTGATTCAGGAGCCTGGGAAGTTTGGAAGGCAAATGGTGTTGAGGTGGTCCAGGTAATTCCTGTAGATAACCCTAAAGCTGAACCCTTTGATGGGGAACTTCTGGCGATCCATGAAAAGGAGCAGGTAGACCTTGTCCTCAAATGCATTCGAAGAGATAGCCCAAAAGAGAAGCTAGGGGTGATCGGAGAGGAAAGAGGCAAGCTCATGATTCGAGAGTATTCTGAGCTGACTGAAAGGATGCAAGGTTTAGGGTTTCCACTGGGAAATACAGGGCTGTTTTCGTGCACCATGGATTTTGCAGCACGAGCCTCTAAAATAGAGCTTCCCTGGCATCTTGCGCACAAACAATCCGGGGACGTCTGGATTTGGAAGTTTGAAACATTTATTTTTGATCTATTCCCCTATGCAAATTCTTTTAAAGTCATCATTTCTGAGCGTAAAAATTGTTTTGCTCCACTTAAAAACCGTTCAGGACCAGATAGTTTAGAAACCGTGGCAAAAGCGCTCATGACGTAAAACTTGCTATCATGTATAATTATTGTAAAAAATTATTTAGGACGTGATGATGAGAATCGGATATTTAGGGGCTGGAGCCTGGGGCTTTTGCCTTGCGAATCTTTTGGCTGAAAAAGGGTATGAAGTAAAGCTATGGACTGGAAATATGTCCTTGGCAGAAGTCCTCAAAAGAGGGGAGTCTCACCCAAAACTCCGCGATCATCAGGCAGAGGAAAATCTTGTTCTCACTACTGATCTTAAAGAAGCAATTACCGATGTTGATATGATTGTCGAGTCTGTGACTTCAAAAGGGCTACGCCCCGTGCTTGAGCAGCTCAAAAAGATCGGCTTGAAGGAAACACCGATTGTTCTTACCTCTAAAGGAATTGAGCAAGGTACGGGTCTTCTCATGTCCGAGGTTGCGATGGAAGTTCTGGGTGACGATTATAAATCCAAGATCGGATGTCTTAGCGGCCCCAGTTTAGCTGGAGAAGTCATGCGCAAGCTCCCCACCTCTGTTGTTGCCTCAAGCTATGATAATGACCTTATGATGCAAATTTGCAAGGCATTTACTACCTCTTGCTTCAGGGTTTATCCTAATGGAGATATGAGAGGGGTTTCGTTTGGGGGTGCGATGAAGAATATCATTGCAATAGCCTGTGCAATCTCTGATGGCCTTGGATATGGTGAAAATACAAAAGCAGCCTTGATGACTCGTGGTCTTCATGAGATCCGAAAGCTTGGGGAGACGATTGGTTGTGAGGCCGACACTCTTAACGGTCTCTCAGGACTAGGAGATCTCTGTGCTACCTGTCTATCGACCCTTAGCCGCAATTATATCTTTGGAAAGCTTCTAGCAGAGGGGTATTCTCCTGATGAGGCTAGGAAAAAGATTGGAATGGTTGTTGAAGGGGCCTATACCTGTCTATCTGCTTTAGAGCTCAGCGCTAAGAAAGAAGTAGATATGCCGATTACTGAAGCAGTTTATTCCATTATATATGAAGGGGTTAACCCCAGAGAGGCTGTTGAGGCAATTCTTGCTCGGACTGTCAAGCAAGAGCATCTTTAATTTAAGTTGCTGGAAGTCAGCGAATTAAATAATTTATTAAGATTGGGGTACAAAGGAATGGATTTTCCCTGAGTTATAACTAATCTACTAAACTTCAGAATAAATCCCGGTTTCCAGTCCCTTTGGGTGACGAGACTGATCCTCTTGGTAGTCTAATAAACGGATATACGCAGTTTTTTTTGGAGGCCGAATCGGGCATGATTTGGTTATGAAACGTTGTGTTTTATAGAAAGTTCATTATAAATTACTTAGAGCGTGCAAGAATTGGGGTAGATCTTTCTTTATTCATCCCATTTTCAAAGCAGTGTTCTTTAAGTATGAGCTTATTCTTACCCTTGCGAGGAATAGGGGGCTATTCCTTGCCAGAGTTAGGAATAAATTCGGGGTGAATTTCATACGCATGATCAAGATCCAGAAGATTTTTCTTAGTGCCTATTTATAAAAGCGTTAGGCTATTTTGCTTTAGGCCAAAAATTCAAAACCTACATTCCCCTATGTGGTTGGGTGCCTGCTTGTTTAAGTGGGCATTTTTTTTATCAGGCTACCCCAAAAGATGAGAACAAGACCCTCTATTTGCATAGAAAATACTTACTAAAATATCAAAGTCCTCTCCATAGGACCGCTTCATTTGTGTTTATGAGCAAGCTGTAAAGGTTGGGGGAGAGTCTGGTGTGTATTCTCAAGTGGAATTTGAGCAGCTTTAACAAATTCTTTGAAAGTTGTTATAGGTATGGTAGATTGGGTACATGGACAGTAAGCTTGAAGGCATGAAAGTGGTGCGCTCTGATGAGATGGCACGCATCGAGAAGGTTAGCATGGAAGTTGGGGCTTCCGATGAGGCGTATATGCTGAAAGCAGGGGAGGGAATTGCTGATCGGGTAGAGGCCTTTGTCAAAGAACGGGGTCTGGAGAAAAGGGTTACATTGCTCGTCGGAAAGGGGAACAATGGAGGCGATGCCTACGTTGCAGGAACTTTTCTGCTCAATCGAGGCTTTAATGTTGAAGCTTTTCATGTTGTTGAAATGGGGGAGGCTAGTCCTCTTTGTCAGAAGCATGGGAAGGGATTTAAAGGGAAGCAGCAAGATCAGTTGGAGCTTAATGGGGTCATTCTTGACGGGCTTTTAGGGACGGGCTTTCAGGGAGAAGTTCAAGGAAAGATCAAAGAAGTCATCAAAAAAGTCAATGAGGCAGAACTTCCTGTTTTAGCGATTGATATTCCGTCAGGTGTGAATGGAAACACAGGAGAGGCAAAGCTCGCAATCCACGCGGATGAGACGCTTTATTTGGGGATGGCAAAGCGTGGTTTTTTTGTAGGGGAGGGGTACAATCATACAGGAAGACTCCATGTAATCGACTTTGGAATGGAGGGGAAATACATTGAAGAGGCGCAAGGAGAAGGTTTTTTGCTTAATGAGAAAGCACTTCCAGGTCTTTTGCCACCGTTGAAACGAGGTCGTCATAAGTATGAGGCGGGATATGTCATTGCCGTTGCGGGCTCGCCCGGAATGCCAGGGGCGGCTATGTTGTCATGTTTAGCAGCACTGCGCACAGGAGCAGGAATTGTAAGGCTATTTCATCCAGAAGGAATGGAGGAAGAACTTGCTCCCTCGGCGTATGAACTCATTCGGACGGCATATAAGTGGGGTGATGATAGTGCAATTTTGGAAGAAGGAAAACGTGCAAAAGCATGTCTAATTGGCCCTGGTGTCGGAAAAGGCGAAGAGATGCACACCTTTTTGCAAGGCCTTGTTGCTAAATTGAATGTTCCTATGGTGATAGATGCCGATGCCCTCTATCATATTAAGGTTTTCCCCAAAGGGTCCATATTAACCCCGCATCACAAAGAGATGACACATCTTCTTGGGGGCAGTGGTGTCGATCATCAGGCGTGCCAAGCTTTTGCTGATCAAGCGAAAGTGACAGTCATCTTAAAGGGGGCACCAACATGGATTTTTCATCCTAAGTTATTGCCGCTCATTGTGACAAAGGGAGATCCTGGGATGGCCACTGCGGGAACAGGGGATGTTTTGACAGGAATGATAGCATCTCTTGTTGCACAAGGGGCATCGGGACGAGAGGCTGCCGCTTTGGGAGTTTATTTGCACGGGGAAGCAGGGGAGGTTGCTGCGAAAGAACGTACCTCATATGACATGATTGCAAGCGATCTTATTGGAGCCTTGCCCGAAGCGTTTCAGACACTTGTGAAGCAATAACCTCAGGAATAAATGGGGAGAGATGCAAAGGAGATCAAAGAGTATAGTTTGAAAAGAATGAGAAGTATTCTGGAGGTTGAGGAGAAAATAATGTTCTTTTAGCGTTTGGTGTAGTGTGTAAAGGAATTCAGTAAAAGTATTTCTGGGGCATTCATTTAAGAAAATATCTACGAGGGAAGGATGACCTGCAAGCCCTATATATGCCATTCCATGTTAAATAATTTTGTGTCGTTGATTACATGGGCTTCTGCCTCTTTACAGGTGCCAAATAGAGGCATACAATCAGCAGCGATACAGATTTTTTTGTCTTTTTTAACGGCTAAGATATAGCTAAAACTTAAGAGAGGCTTGCAAAAGACTCTTTTTGTATCAGAAACCACTCAGAGAATTTTGCGACTCCGAAATCAAGAGGAGTAGTTGGAGAAAAGCCAAGTTCTCTTTCAGCTTTCTGGATATCGGCATAAGTGGATTTAACATCTCCCATTTGCATCGGTTGAAAATCGATCTGTGCCTTTTTCCCAAGGTGCGTTTCGAGAAGTTCAATGAGATGCATGAGAGGTTCTGGTTTGTTATTGCCAAGATTGTAGATTTCAAATCCGTTGCAATGGTCAAGTGCTCGAATTGTTCCTTGGACAATATCGTCAACGTAGGTAAAGTCGCGCTCCATTTCCCCATGGTTGAAAACAGGAATAGGTGTTCCTCTTCGAATTTTTTCTGCAAACGAGTAGTAAGCCATGTCTGGGCGTCCCCAGGGACCATAAACTGTAAAGAATCGGAGTCCCACCATGGGGATATTGTAGAGGTGATGGTAACTTTTGGCCATCAGTTCCCCTGATTTTTTCGTAGCTGCATAGAGACTAATAGGGGAGTCTGTAGGATCAGTTTCAGAGAAAGGGATTTTGGTATTGCTACCGTAAACGGAAGAGGAAGATGCGAAAATGAGTTTCACGTTGGGAATACTTCGGCAAAGTTCTAGGATTTTTAAAAAGCCATTGAGGTTAGAGTCGCTGTAGGGTTGTGGGTGCGTTATGGAATAACGGACCCCTGCCTGTGCTGCTAAGTGCACAATATGCGTGATGTTTTGTTTCAAAGGGTGGATATTTTGGATATCCTCTTCAATGACTTCAACACCGAGTCTACGCAATTGATCGGCGCGTGCTCTTTTGAGATCGGGTGAATAATAATTATTGAAATTATCACACCCAATCACATAATCTCCATTTTTAATTAGTGAAGAAGCAAGATGAAAGCCAATAAAGCCTGCAATCCCAGTAATAAATATAAACTTTTTTTGATCTCCCATCTATTTAGAGTACCAAATCTCTTAATTATGGTTCTATCACTTTTCCTTGCAGCATGTTCGAACACTCCGTACAAGGGCTCGCAGGTTGTCGGTGCAGATGAGTTTGTCATCGATTCTTATAAAATTAAGGAGGGGAAGTTTTCGATTTTAGAGATGGAGGGACAGCCTTTAGTGGCCCTTAATCCAGAACTTCTCGAAGAATATACCAATACAGTTGAGGATGGAGACTTCTTAAAGGTTGCGCTATTTCACCCTTCGCGTAGCGATTTGGTCAATGCTGTACGGGCAATTGGAGAAGAGATTGGTTACCCGGTCTCAGGAGGGAAGATCACCCTTCCCGAATTAAGGCCAATTGAAATTTCGGGGCTAAAACTTGGAGAGGCTCGAGATAGAATTCAAGAAGCCTACGACCAAGAAATCGATGAGGTAGAGGTTTTCCTTTCATTTGCTAAAAGAAAGCAAAAGAAAGTGGAACTCGCTGGGATGGTGAGTCAGTCAACTCTTCCTGTTAATGGGAAGCTCCGCCTATTTGAGGTGCTTGCTGAGGCCAAAGTTCCCTCCAATGCAAACTTTTTTAAGAGTTATTTGGTGCGAGATGGCGAGCCTGTTCCCGTTGATATGAATAGGCTTGTGAAAGAAGGGGACATGAGTCAGAATGTGGTGATGCGTGGGGGGGATAAGCTTTACATTGCAGAGACTTCAGCTTCAACGCTGATGGTAATGGGAGAAGTGAGACAGGAGCGCGTTATCGATGTTCCTAATGGATCGTTGCCTCTTCGATCTGCCCTTGCTATGGCAGGAGGGATTCCCTTCACAGGCGATAAGGGAGTGATTCAAGTCATTCGAGGAAATATTTTGCGTCCTAAAATCTATACATTAAACTGGAAGCACGTCATGCGTCTTCCTACCTCAAGTATGCTTTTAATGCCGGGTGATATTGTTTATGTTGCGGCAACGCCTATTACAGAGTGGAACCGTTTTATTCAGCAAATTTCCCCTACACTTACTGGAATTGAACTTTTCCGCAAAGGGGTTGCAGGAGTCGTAGCTATCCAATGACACAATCCGAAAGTTTCATTATTTTTTCCGATATTAAACGATTCGCATTCAAAACAAGATGGGTGATTTTTGCAGGAGCTGTTTTTTTTGGATTGTTTGGGTTTTTTAAAAGGTCTCAGGTTCCTGTCCGCCACGAAATAAAGGCGGTATTTAAAGAAGTGGGGCCTTCTCAAACGCCCTTTGGAGGAGGTATGTTTGATTCATTCCTCCAGACATTAGGGATGGGTGGGGTGACCAAAGAGGGGCACGTGTTGCTTCTTTCATCAATTATTTTAGAACCTGTGATCATGAAGCTTGGAATGCAAGCGGACATTCCCATTGAGACAAGTGTTGAAAAAAAGCGTCGTCGTTTTTTTGAATCTCTAGATGCTGAAAGAGGAATGCCGATTGCTGAGCCTTCTCGGTTTGTGTTTGAGAATGTTCGTTACTTAGGAGAATACTCTAAAGGGTTTCTCATTTTCTTCACTTCACGAGAATCTTTCGAGGTGCGGGATGAAAAAAATCATGTACTCGCGAAAGGAGTTGTAGGGGAAGCGGTCTCCTTTAATGGAATTACTTTTACATTAAAAGAAATGCCTAAAAGGATGAAACTTCGCAATAGTTACCCTCTTGTATTTTCCTCGCTCTCCGAAATGGTCATCCAGGTGCGGGAGCTTTTTGAGGTTCTTCTTGTTCATGGGGACGCCTCATTGCTCAGCTTGGAAATGACTCATGCGGATCGTCATTTTGGAATGCGGTTGCTTAACGAGATTATGGAAACCTATAAAAACTACCTTGAAAAGGAGAACTCTAGGGTGACGGAAGGGCAAATTGCCTATCTCCAAAAGCGGCGGAATAGTTACACAGAAAGCATGAATGAGCTTCTCAAAGAACACGTTGCCTATTTGAAGGAGAACATCGAGTCCAAAGGAGCGTTGAATCTTGGGCAGCAGCTTCCGCTCTTCCAAAGCCGCAAACAAAACCTTATGAATGACTTAATGGAAATTGAGCTTAAATTTGGAGAGTTGCTAGACACCAATCCTTACCTAGCCATGGAAATGGGCAGCGAAGTTGTAGCGCTTCAGGGAGAGCTTCATGAAATTGCAAAGGAGAGAGACGTTCTGGCTTTGGCACTCATTGGACAGCCGAGCTATGAAAAAAATCTTACTACGCAAATGCGGCGCTTAGACGTTATTGAGCGTGAAGAACTCAGAGTGAAGACTGGAGTAGATTCCTTTTTCTCTACAATGAGTCAAGCCCTTCGCCAAAAAGACCAAATGCTTGTCGAGGTAGGGGAATTTGGGAAAATCTTATCCCCCGCGGCTTGCCAACTTAAAAAAGTGCAGTTGGAAAAGAAGAAGTTGATGCAACTCTCCTCTGAAAGATCCGGGACACAGTTGTCCAACTCTTATCTCAAAAACCAACTGCGTCTTCTCTCATTGCAGGAAGGGACTTTAAAGCAGCGCCTTTTTCATGGAATAAGTAGAGAAGAAGAATATCGAGGGGTTGATCTAGAGACAGCGCGGAAGTTGCTCTTTACCTATTTGCATGGGCGCGATAATGCTCGGTCAAAAATCCGCGAGCTTATCTTTGCAAAGGAGCAGATTGAAAAAGCAGATGCTGAATGGGCCTCCCTATCCTCTATTTTCCCTGACCCTCTTAGTCAGGAAATGGTGCGAGAAATGGGAGGAATGAAACAGAAACTTCGAAAAGAACGTACCCTTACTGAAAAAGAACAAGAACGATTAGAAAAGCAGTTTTCTCGAATGAAGGATGATTTAGGACGTCATATAAAGCAAAGCGTTTTACTTGCTCAGCTTGAGTGTGAGAGGAACGAAGATCGTATCGAATCTGTCCGAATAGCCATTCTTGACCTGCTTGGCCAAGAGGTTTCTTTAATAGAGAAGCAGATTGAAGATCGGATTGAAGAAAAATTGGCCCATTTAGGGAAGGAGAAACTCCTTGTTAAAGGACAATTGAAAGATGTCAAAAAAGAGATGGAAGGGGTTCCTGATACGTGGCTTCGGGAGCATCGTCTAAAATTTGCTTCAGATATGAACAAAGGGATGTTAGAAGCTTTGGTTCACTTAGTTGAGTCAAAGAGTATTGAGCAAAACCTCTCGATATTAGAGTCTGGACCTATTGATTATGCGCAAGCTTCCTTGAATCCTAAGCCTCCCCTTTTAAAGGTTTTTGGAGTGATTGGTGCATTTTTAGGAGCCCTTATCACCTTTGCTGGTTGCTTTATTTATTATCTTTACCGCGGGTTTCCTTTGACCCTTCGAAACATGAGAGTTCGAGGGAAGGAAGTGCTAGGACCTTTGACTAAAAAAGATAATATTGAGGTGTTAAGGCGTTTTTCTCTTCTTCTAAAAAAGGAAAAAAAGTCTTCTATCGTAGCCTGCTTAGTGCTTGGAAATGGAGAGGACTATGCGCCGTCTTTTGCTGAGTTGCTTGCCAAAGAAGGAAAACGCGTTCTTGTGATGGATCTTAATTTTAAAAAGAAGGTGAAGGAAAGAAGCCTTCCAGGACTCATCCACTATTTAGAAGGAGATGCAAAAGCTCCAAGCATTCGTGTAAAACACTATGGTGACTACCTTCCTATGGGAGGGAACACCTTGTTTGGAGATGAAATATTGCGTAACCGCAAATTTGAGACATTTTTAAGCGAGATGAAGAAAGAGTACGAAGTGATTCTTTTGTCTCTTCCTTCAGGGCTAGAAAGCTCACTTCCAAAGTCCTTTTTTGGAAGCGCCGATGTGATTGCGCTAAGATTAGAGGATCATCCTTTCTCCTCTCTTGAACCCTATTTTGCATGGGAAAGTGAAGGACACTCTCTCGCCTTTGTGTAAGCAGCAAGAAGGGCACAAAAGATAAGAAGCATGAGTCTTCCTGTGTTGTAAGCCCAAAGAAAATGATCTACAACTCCCATCAATAAAAGAGAAAAAAGAATTGTGATAAGCGTGAGAGAAAGAGGAGTAATCTTCTGCTTGAAGGTGGGAATTGCAAGAGAAAAGATAAAGAGAGCAAGCATCCCAAGGCCGATGATTCCTGTTTCAGAAGCCACTTGCAGGTAAATGTTGTGGGCAAGAGCTCCGGTGGGATTCGCCCCAGCAAGGGCAGGGTCAACCGCTTCATAGGGGAAAAGAGCAAAACCATTGTGGCCTATTCCTAGAAAAGGATAGTGGAGAAAAAGGGTTGAGGCCAACTTATAATAGAGAAAGCGCCCACTGTCTGAGGCTTCCGACAAAGCATTGTAGTTTACAAACCCTCCTCGCGCGGCGAGTTGCTGAAATAAAAGAAGCGTCGCAAAGAGAAAAGCTCCTCCAATCAATGTTCCCAGCTTTAAAAATCCCTGCATTTTTTTAAGGAGTCCCACACCAAAAAACAAAGATGTTCCGAGCATCCAAGCAAAGAATGGGCCCCGAGCAAAGGTAAGTGTTAGGGTAAGAACAAGCAAAGGAATGAGTACTAAAAGGAGTCCCTTTTTGAGTCGAGTATTACTCTGAATAAAGAGAAAATAGGACACAAAAAGAGCAATCACTAGATATCCCCCAAAGATATTAGGATGATCAAACGTTCCGTAAGCACGAAGAATGAGAGAGTGCCTCTCAGTTATCCAAGGAAGCTTGTCAAAAAGGGCGCGATTCCCCTCGGTCAGAGGATAGACAGAGATGTTATTCATTGAAGGATCGATCTGTGCTTCAGAGAGAAAGGAAAGGCCTAAGCTTTTTTGGAATAAGAACTGCCCAGTTCCAATCAAACATTCAAGGAAAGCAATTCCTATAAAAAACCAGAGTACTGTGGGGATCCATTCAGCTCGCCTGCTCATCAGCAGATAAATTAAGTGGAAAGCCGTGCAAGCAGTCACTAGGCTTAGAAGAGTGACATACTGAAAAAAGTAGGAAGAAAACACCGAAAAGAGAATAGAAAAAACTGCAACGAAACCATAGAGAGTAAGGTAGCGAGAATGGCGGTTAAAAAAGAGCTCTTTCACTCTAACTTCTTTTAAGAGAAGAGCGCCGATCAGGAGGCCTACAATCCAAAAATCGGTGAGATAAAAGTGGATATATTTTTCAAACAGGGGAGGGAGAGATACAGCGAAAGGAGCGGTTTTTTCAAAGTGGTGGAAAAAGGAAACCGATACTCCACGAAAAACCTTGAAAAACAGATCGCCAAAGGGAAAAGCAGCAATCAAGATGAGTGTGAAGACGTAGAGAATTTTCGTTTTCATTGATCACCATGGTAGTCTTTAGAAGTAATTTCTCTCCACTTCTTAATCACTTGAGCTGCAAGTGGCGCCGCTTCCTTTCCGTAATCCCCAAATTTTAGGTAAACCACAACAGAGAGCTCCGGCATATCAATTCGGTAGTCGTCACCTTCTTTAAAGGAGAGTGTTCCAAACCAAATATCTTTACAGATCAGAGGGCCTCCTTCCCTGTCAAGCGTGGGGCGGTAGACAAACTCTGCCGTTGAAGTTTTACCCACAAACTGATCTTGCAGAGCTTTATATTCTGGAATCCATTTAGGGTGTTCGTATAGAGCTCGGATCCGATAGGGTTGAACAGGACCTTTTGCGCCCATGACCACCTGTCGCATTCCTTCCATGAGTTCTGTCCGTACTTTCGTGGGCATATCAATGACCCGTCGGACCTCGCGCTCTGTTTCTTTAACCCCCTTTGGGCTTGCACGCATCTTCACAATTTGGGGTTTTAAAATAGCGCCTCCATTTCCAATTGCGGTCAGCATTCCAGCAGTTTGAAGTGGGGTGACAACAAGCGAGTGTTGCCCAATTGCAAAAGAGTAGAGTCCCGTTCGATTATCTCGGAGATCATCGGGGACATATCCTCCTGTTTCTCCATAAAGATCAATCCCTGTAGCTTTTCCAAACCCAAAATGTTCTGTCGTTTTTTGCAGTTCTGCAGGATGATTGATAACTTCTCCTGCTAAGAGAGAGAAGTAGATGTTACTCGATCTTTCCATTGCAGCACCAAAATCAACCCGTCCTAAGCTAGCATGACTTCTTGGGAGCCTTCCCCCTTTGTAGTGGCGGGTGATCAGAGATCCATCGAGGTGACGCCCCAAAACGATTCCATTTTCAGTTGTAATATTTGCATTCATTTCGTCGATAATTTCTAGAGAAGGGAGACCGCATTGATAGATTTGCTTGAGAGCCTCATACCCCGTGACAACTTTGAAAAGCGAGCCAATGGGAGTTGATCTTCCGTAGGCATAGGATTTTCCATATCCAAAGCCATTGCGGGGATAAAAGGATCCGGCAAGTCCCTGCAATGTTTTGCTTCGAAGCGAATAATAACGTCCCCAAAGGGGGTCGGAAAGCTCATTAAAAGAGCGAAATGTTGTCATTAATTTAAGGGGAACCTTTTTTGCTCGCATCAAATCTAGGCTTTCAAGAAGCTTTCCTTCAGCCTCTTTGCTTGTTAAGACAAGGTGAAACAGGAAGGGCTGAAGGTCGAAGTCTTTTGAGACATTGCCGTAGATAAAAGCATCAAAAAACTTCCATTGATGTGTATCCCAAAATTCAGAGAACAGCGTCTTTTCCGCTTCGACTAGGTAGTCCGTATAAGGGTGGGGGTATGTTTTCCTGTTTTTTTCCTCCTCCCGTTTTTCTTTGAGGTAGGCCCTGAAATGCTTCTTTCTCCATAGGGAAAATATCCTCTCATGATAGAGGGTTTCGACTCTTTCTTTAATCTCTTTTTGGAGCAAAACAAATGCTTGGGTGAGTTCTCGATATCGACTTAAAGGAACGTCCTTTACCAGTTCAAGATGAGACTTTGAAAAATCCTTTCCATTTGCAATGAGTCTTAAAAGATCAAGAAAAAGGAGCTTGTCAAGGTTCTGTTTAATGGGCTTAAGGATAGGGTCGATTTCTCTGCGCATCTCTTGAACGAGGGGGGGGACCTCTCCTCCATAAAGAGCATCGATTGTTTCTTCAGCTGTCGCATTTCCCATGACTTTGTGGATAGCACCCAAAACATGTTGAAAGTGGACAGCTTCATAGACGTTGGGAATTTTTTTAAGAGCCTTTTTTACCTGGCAAGTATTGGAGAGAACATGATTGAGAAAGTGGTCCCAAGAAAGAGACTTTCTTTCCGAGTAAGTGACCCACTCTCGCTCCATTGGAGATAGGCCATCCCATATGGCTCCCACATGGCGAGGACTTTCTAGCCACTTTAAGATTGATTGTGTTTTTTCGTGGCGATCCCTGTCGGTTAAATTAAAGTCATTGGGGTCGAATCGAGGATATGAAGCAAGAGCAACTACCTCACCAGTCGAAGGAATCATTGCAACAATCGCTCCCCCTTTAATCCAAGGCGAGGGGATCTGGTCGTGCCTCTTCCCTGCTTGAGCAAAATGGCGTTCCCGATCTTGTTCATTGAAAGTGAGGAGTTCTTCTGCGTAGGCTTGAAGCTCTGAAGAGATCGTCAAAAGGATTCTCTCTCCTGAGTCTGCTTCCTTGCCTCCTGGCAAATTGCGGATAAAGCGTCCTCTTGCTCCGAGCTCCACTTCTTGTTTTCCATAAGATCCTCGCAAGGATTCATCAAACTTTCGCTCTATCCCAGTTTTCCCGACATGTGCATGAATTGTATAGGCTTTTTCTCTGAGTTCAGAAAGACGGAGTTCAACATTATGGCTGCTAAAAAATCCCTTCGGAAGGGGAATAGGTAGTCCTTCCTCCCTTTGCTCAAGAAATAGTGAAAGTTCCTCTATCTCTTGGGCGATTGCGATGTACTGTTTTTGGTTGATTGCCCCCATATACCCTAAAATATCAGAGCCCACCTTCCCTTGAGGATAATACCTTTTTGCTGCTCTTTGCATTGTCAAACCCGTCCAATTCTTTTCAAGAAGTCTAAGGCGATAATAGAGATTTTCGGAGAGATCTTCTTTAATAATAAAAGGAGTATTAGGAAAGATCGAGGCCTGGCTATAGATCAGATCTTCAATTCCTATAGGATCCATCTCGAGCGCCTTGCCAAGCATCTCCGCCAATTTTTCCACGTGGCGGCGCCTTTCGTAGACCTTAACCTTCTTCCCTCCCTTCCTTTCCCAAGTGACAAGGGGAATTTCACGAATGCGATCAAAGCAAACTGCTGCATTATATTGCACCTTGTTAATCGCAAGGGGGATGTTAAACCGGTCTCGAATCGTTCCACGTGCTGCAGGTTCTACGACGCTGCGACGCTGAGGTCTGAGGGCCTTTTCTTGATATTCCTCATTTTTGATTGTCGCTAGGTACCACACACGAAGTGTAATCATTAAGAAGGCAATCAACAATAAATGCAAAACAGAATTAGCTTTGTGAGGAATATCGCGGGTTCTCATACCTCAACGATAGCAAATCCCTATTGATAGGATCAACCACTGATTGGGTAACACTGTTTAACCCTATAACAAGAGGTATTGCTGGTTTTTCCCTCTATTGATACAGAATAATGAAAGTGGCTAAACTTAAACCACTATGAACGGGTCCTTAGTGATAAAAATAGTCGATTGTTTCGTTCTTTTTTGGACCAATCACTCGCCAGTTGAGTCTGAGCCCCTGCTCATCAAAATCTACCTGTCCAAAATAGCTGTCATCATCGCATAGGTGAGAGTGGATAGAGGATAGAGAATATTCGGAAGTAGGAACTAAGTGAAATAAAAAAACAGGATGGTCGAGACCTCTCCTTAAATGCTCAAGAGAGATAACTCCAGCGGTTCGATCGAGCGTCCAGCGAAAGGTATTGCTAAAGCTTACACTAGGGCCGGTTCTCCCTTTCCAATGCCCCTTTTCGTTGAACGTGAGTGTGGAATGGCTATCTATTATAACAACAACTTGTCCTGTTCCTCTTCCATTCCAACCATGTTCTTGGCTTGATTTGGAATTTGCATTGAAGGTGAGTTGATGAACGGTAGCAAGCTTTTCCCAAAAATCTAGTAGAGTTCGGAGCTTATTCTCAGGATTTTTTTGGACAGGAGGTTGGTTTTCACTTGAGATGTAGAAATTCTTCCTAGAGTTGGCGGGAAGAAGAGTATAAGCCTTTTGAAGGAGTTTTTCGAGTTCTTTCATAAGAGGAAATCTTGGATTGAACTGAAAAATACGCGTTTTTCCTTCATAACGGCTCATGATGACTCCGTCTTTTTCCAATCTCGATAAATTTTTTTGAATGGGGGTTAAAGGAACCCCCAAAGACCGATGGAGCTGAGTCCCGTAACACTGCCCATTAGCAAAAATAAAGAGGAGGATGTGCGTCACATTTTTATTTCCACACAAAGCTTCGAGCATAAATTTAAACCGGATTTAGGTTTGTTTAGGCTTATTTTAGGTTTTCATGTTAGGGGTAGGTTTGGTTTTTGTCAAAACCTAAATGCAGTTTATATAAACCTATTATAGGTTTTTGATAAATTCTTTTAGATTGAGCCTTGAAAGGAATCTCTCATAAACTTGCAGTAAGAAAAATTAGGAGCAGAAATGATGTTTATCCGAACAGATTGGACAGTTGACGAACTTCACGAGCTATATGAAATGTCTTTGATTGAGCTTGTAACAAAGGCAAATCACATTCACTCTCAGCACCACAAAGTTGGAGAAGTTCAGGTTTGCCACTTAATTTCTATCAAAACTGGGGGTTGCATTGAGGATTGCAAATACTGCGCTCAATCTTCTTTTTATCAGACGAATCTAAAAGCTGAACCAATGATGGGCTATGAGAATACCTTACTTCGAGCGAAAGAAGCCATTGCTCAAGGAGCAACGCGCGTTTGTTTAGGTGCAGCATGGAGGGGAGTTCGGAATAATAAACAGTTTGAACAAACACTCCGTATGGTTAAAGGAATTGCTGAGCTAGGTGTAGAGGTCTGTTGTACTCTCGGTTTTATAAATGCGTCTCAAGCAAGCATGCTTAAGGAAGCTGGACTATATGCCTATAACCATAATCTTGACTCCTCAGAGGGTTTTTATAAAACCATCATCACAACTCGTTCTTACCAGGAAAGGTTGAATACGCTTGATGTGGTGGAAAAGGTGGGGTTAAGTGTGTGTTGCGGTGGGATTGTTGGAATGGGGGAATCTAAAGAAGACCGTTTAAAGTTGCTGCATACTTTATCTACTAGAAATCCGCATCCTGAGTCTGTTCCGATTAATCAATTAAGTCCCATCAAAGGGACTCCTTTAGAAAATCAAAAACCTCTTTCATGTTGGGAAATCGTCAAGCTGATTGCAATTGCACGAATTGCTATGCCAAGGACAATGGTTCGCCTCTCTGCTGGGCGTATCGACATGACATTCCAAGAGCAAGCACTTTGTTTTTTAGCTGGGGCAAACTCAATTTTTTCAGGTGAAAAACTCCTCACAGTTGCTAATACCTCTATCAATGCTGATAGCGAAATGTTTAGACAATTGGGGTTAAAAAAACAGCGAGCATTTGCGTATGAAGACTCAACTAAATAGACGAAAAATGTTGGGAACTTTCCGTTCGTTGCAGGTGAAACCCAATCTGGTGGATTTTGCTTCCAATGATTACTTAGGTCTAGCTCGCTCTAGATCTCAAAGGGAAAGAGTAATACGTCGGTGGCGAGAGGTTGGTGGTTTAGGCTCAACGGGCTCTCGTCTGCTAACAGGAAATCATTTGTACACTCAAGGGCTTGAAGAGAAAATTGCGAATTTTCATGATTTTGAAGCCGGACTTTTTTTCAGCACGGGTTTTATGGCTAATATGGGCTTAGTCACTGCTATAGCGGATCGAAGTTCATTGTTTTTCTTTGATTCGCACATCCATGCGTCGACTCGTGAGGGGATAAAAATGAGTCGAGTCAAAGCGTTTCCATTTAGGCATAATGATCTAGAGCACTTAGAAGGGCGTTTGAAGCTTCCTTGTGTTGGAGAACGCTACGTATGTATCGAATCGGTGTATTCAACAGATGGTTCGGTTGCACCACTCGAAAAAATTGTGCAACTCTCTCAAAAGTATGAAGCAAAACTCATTGTTGATGAAGCACATGCTGTAGGAGTCTTTGGGCCAGGAGGGAGGGGGATTGTTGCTGAAAGAGGGTTGAATAGAAAAATCTTCGCTCAAGTTGTTACATTTGGAAAAGCTCTTGGAGCCTCTGGAGCAATTGTATTGGGGGATCGAATTTTAATGAAAATGCTTGTTAATTTTGCAAATGCGTTTATTTATTCAACGGCTCTCCCATTCTACTGTTTGGCTGCAATAGAATGTAGTTACGACGTTTTCCCCTCCTTAGAATCGAATAGAAAGCAACTTCATGATCTTATAAAGCTTGCAAGCTTTTCTTCTTCGCCGATTCAGCCCATTTCTGTTTCAGGAAATCAGAGTGCTCATAAGAAAGTCAAAAATCTTTCCGCAGCGGGTTTTGATGTTAGAGCTCTACTCAGTCCCACAGTTCGACAAGGAAAAGAAATTTTGCGTCTTTGCCTCCACTCATTCAATTCAAGAGAAGAGCTGCTTAAGCTGCTCGATATTGTGAGTTCTCATGAGTAGGATAGTTGTGGCAGGAATCGGTACAGGAGTGGGAAAGACAGTTGTTTCAGCGATTATGACAACGATGCTTGAAGGGAACTATTGGAAACCTTTTCAGACAGGATTGGAACATCCTGATTCTCAAGAAATTGCCAAACTTACTGATTCCTCTGTGCACCAAATATTCCCTTCGGCGTATTCTCTCAAAGCTCCCCTATCACCCCATCACGCAGCACGTTTAGAAAATATCGATATGGAGCTAACCCAAATCTCTCCTCCACCGTCTAGTAAACCTCTAGTGATTGAAGCAGTAGGGGGTGTGTATGTGCCTCTCAGCTCAAATACACTGAGCATTGATCTGTTTCATTCTTGGGAAGCTAACTGGATTGTTGTTTCTAGGCATTATCTTGGAAGTATCAATCACACCCTTCTTACAATCGAGGCACTTAAAGTCTGGAAGATCCCTATTTTGGGCATTGTCTTTAACGGGATGCCAAATCCCGATACCGAGGATGTCATCTTAACAACAACTAAAGTTCCCTATTTTGGGCGATTACTCCCTGAACCTAATATCAATAAATCAGTCATTCAGAGGTATGCAAAGCAATGGAGACAATAAGCGATAGAGATCGAGACTATATTTGGCACCCTTTTACGCAGATGAAAATAGCGCAGCCTCCCATCCCTATTCATTCGGGGAAAGGAGCTTATCTGTATGGTGAGCAAGGGGAGCACTATCTGGACGGAATTTCCTCATGGTGGGTAAATTTGCACGGGCATGCACATCCCTATATTGTGCAAAAAATTACGGAACAAGCCTGCAAATTAGAACATGCTATTTTTGCAGACTTTACCCATTCCGCTGCTGTTGATTTTGCCTCCCAGTTGATCCCTATTTTGCCGGGGGAAATGGGAAAGATTTTTTTCTCTGATAACGGATCTACAGCTATCGAAGTTGCCCTTAAAATGGCAATCCAATACTGGCATAACCAAAAAATCCACAAAACCAAAGTCGTTTGCTTCAAAGGGGGGTACCATGGAGATACATTTGGAGCAATGTCTGTGTCTGGCAAGAATGCTTTTAATAAACCCTTTTGGAACTATCTGTTCGAAGTGGAAACCATTTCTCCTCCGATTAAGGGAGAGGAGGAAGGGGCAATTTTACAGCTCGAGAAGATTTTAGAAGAGGGCAATGTAGCCTGTTTTATTTTTGAGCCGCTCATCCTGGGGGTTGGAGGAATGGTCTTGTACCCAGCAAAACAACTTGAACGACTACTTCAGGTTTGCCAAAGGTATGGTGTCATCACAATAGCAGATGAGGTAATGACAGGCTTTGGAAGAACCGGCACAGTTTTTGCCTGTGATCAAATCAAAGAACAACCTGATATTATTTGTTTATCAAAAGGGATAACAGGAGGGTTTTTACCTCTTGGCGTAACAGCCTGTCATGAGAAAATCTATCAGGCATTCTTATCAGAAGATAAGCAAAAAGCGCTATTACATGGGCATTCTTACACAGCAAATCCTCTTGCATGTGCAAGTGCGATTGCAAGTTTAGAGATTCTCCAGTCTTTTTCCTCTTGCCAACAAAGAACAATGATAGAGAAGTCTCACACCATTTTTTGTGAAACATGGAAAAATCACCCGAAGCTAATACGGTGCGAATCGCTTGGAACAATATTAGTTTTAGAGTACAAAACAGAAGGAAAATCCTATTTTTCACCTCTTCGTGACAGCCTTTACTCATTTTTTTTAGAAAAAGGTATTCTACTTCGCCCTTTAGGAAATGTCCTTTATGTCCTGCCGCCCTACTGTATTGGTAAAGAGGATTTAACCGTTATCTATGACGCCATTATTTTATCTTTAGAAGGAGCATTATGACATCTAAGATTAAATCACTTCTATTAGCAATTATTCGGCGCGAACATCTTCATGCAAAATGGCTTAACACTCTTTCTTATCTAGAGAACTGCGGTGCAAGAAAAATAGCTTCATGTGAGCATCCAACATTTGTTAAAGAGAGTATGCTGAAACATGCTGCTGAAGAGTTCAGGCATTCTCACTATTTAAAGTGCCAAATTAAAAAAGTTACCTCAACCTCGTTTGATAATTTCACGCTCCCATTCATTCTAGGAGGTGTTTCCTCTCTCAGGTACCTAGATCGGCTTGATCTTTTTGCTTCGCAGTTTCTGATTAAAGATGTTGGATTATCTAAGGAGCAGGCCAAAATGTTTGCTTATCATCTTGTGACTTACGCAATCGAGCTTCGAGCACAACAACTCTATCCTGTGTATCATGAAGCATTAAGAATGCTTCAAGCAAAAGTCTACGTGAAGTCTATCCTATTAGAGGAAGAGGAGCACCTAAGAGAAATGGAGGAAGGATTGAAGGCTCTTCCGTTGGGGTTTGTTTACGCAGGGAAAATTTGCGCTTTTGAAGAAGGATTATTTCAAAAATGGATTGAAACCGTTGCGAACGAAGTTTTTCAATAGGCTGAGCAATCTTACTCAATGCCGTGAGTAAAATTAATAAACAGCTAGATTATGTTTGTTATTTGCCGCTTTGGAAGTGTTTTTCGACAAGGGCACCTTCTTTCTGAAGATAGCTTGCCATAATCACTTGCATTTTCTTTTCCGCATCGCATTTAGGAGTGATTTTGTCGCGACCTAAAGCAGTAAGATATTGCCTTGTTGAAGCTGAAGCTTTGACTTTTGGCAGAACCTCTGCTGCAGTATCGATGTAAGACTTGATTTTGACGTCGACAAGATCCCCTTGGCAAGCATCTTTCATTTGCTTCATTTTCTCTACTTGGAGAACGAGATATTGCTTTTGAAATGTTTCTTGGTCGATTTGACCTTGAGAGAGTGTAACTCCTATAGAGAGTCCTTTAAGCCAGAATTCTGTGTCAATATTGATCAGATTATTTTCTAGGGGTGTGATGCCATCCCCTTTAAACTTATTGCTGAGCTGATGAATGTATTCAATGCTTTCTAGTTCGTGAGGGTTTGGAGAAAAGAAGACCATATTGCGGACTTCACTGCTAATCTTTTCGTAAGGGTTGTCGATACAAACTTCAACGAGCTCTCGGTTCTGAGCTTCATGAAGAGCAGCGATTTCCTTCTTGAAGGCATCCCCTTTTTTTCCTTGATAGTCAGTGACTATTTCTGAAAGTTTCTTTCGCTCTTCTAAAGCCGAATTGAACGCCCATTTTTTGCTTTTTTCTTTGTAGGAAGCGTCAATAGATTTCAAGAAATTATTATATCTTCCTTCGCGATAATCGGATAGAACTTCGTCAATGAGCTTCTGTTGAGAAGCAACAACCTGCTCAGATTTTACGCTTTCGATTTTAGTCGTATCTTCTTTAGCTACAATCGGTAGAATTAGTGATGTTGCGACAAAAGGGACAAGCAAAAATTTCTTCATGAGATTGACTCCGTATTCATATCCATTTGACTACCTATTATACCCCATCCTGAATAAAAAATACATGCCCTAATAGTCGTCTTCCCGCCTCTGTTTCAAATAATTTTTTAACAAAACGCCTGGTCCTAAATTATGAAGATTATGTAAAATGATGTGGCATCAATAAACAGAAATTGGGGACCAGTCAAATGACGTCATTTTCGTTTAAAAACGATCTCTTCCATAAGTGGAGTAAGGGCAATTGTGAAGAAATTTTCTAGGTGGGATGCCCGTTTTACAAGTTCTTCAATGTCAATTCGACCTTCTATTAGAAGGTTTGTGGATATAGAAGTACAAGAGTTGTTGAGTTAAAGTATTTAATGGATAATTAAGACCTCTCCCAGCTAGTGAGAAAGCTTGCTTTACACATTCTGGCATGACATAGTCGGTTGCCTGTCCAACGTGTCGCCTTGTTGCGCGACCCACATAGAAGTTCTTGAGACAGCAGCTCCTGCGAGCCCAATTCCTACAGTTGAAGCTATGCTTGATATTGAATCCATAATTAACCTCCTATTTTTTAAATTATAAAAAATATAAGTAACTATACGTCAGTATCATATAATTTATAATAAAATAAGCGTTTGATATATAAAGAGTTGAATATACTTTATCTCTATAAAAGGCCTGTCTGCTTTCCCTCTCCTCACAAGCCGACTCCTAAATTTTCTTTGTAACCACGATATTACTCTTTCAATTTTCCATTGCACTCTTTGGACCAACGACGCTATTCTCCTATGTTCTGCTGCTTGTTCCTCGAAAAGAGATTTTTGCAACAGAATCCTTAATGGATTGGGCAATTTATGTACGACGCCATTCTGATACAAATAAAGATTTCACTTGGAAAAAATCAGTGAGATAGGATAAAAAGGATGGATCATGCGCCTGTAGTTCAACGGTAGAACAATAGCCTTCCAAGCTATTAGTGTCAGTTCGATTCTGATCAGGCGCTTGTTTCAATATTAACCAAGACCGAAATCCTGACCTGAGAGTTAGGATGCCGTCGTCAAACAAAAGGGACAAGGCTTGGCACAAAACCAAACTGTTACTGTTTCCATTAAGGATCTACTCGAAGCTGGGGCACATTTTGGTCACCAGAAGCAACGATGGAATCCCAAGATGAAGCGCTTTATTTTCGAAGAGCGCAGTGGGATTTACATCATCGACCTTGCAAAAACCATGCAGCAAATTCGTCTTGCAATTGACGTTGCGGTTTCTACCGTTGAAAAGCATCAAAGCATCTTGTTTGTTGGAACCAAAAAACAAGCAAAAGATGTCATTAAAGAGTGCGCAGAGAGGTGTGGCGAATTTTATGTTGCAGAGCGCTGGCTTGGTGGAATGCTCACTAACTTGAAAACCATCAGAGGTTCAGTGAAAACCCTAGAGCGCGTTGAAAAACAAATCGCTACAGGGGGTGACGGGTTCACCAAAAAAGAGATGACATTGCTAAATAAAGACCGCGAAAAGCTCGATCGAAACCTCGCAGGTATCCGAGCCATGCGTAAGCCTCCAGGGTTGCTTGTTGTCGTCGATCCAAATAAAGAACATATCGCTGTTGCTGAAGCAAACAAACTAGGCATTCCTGTGATGGCTCTTGTTGATACTAATTGCGATCCCGATCCTATCGACTATGTGATTGCATGCAACGATGACGCGCTCAAGAGCATTAAGTTGATTGTTCAAGCCCTTTCGGATGTCATTATTGATAAGAAAGGTGAATTGAATATTGCGATTGGCAAGGAAGAAGCTAAAGCTAAGATTGAACCAAAAGAGGCTCAAGAAGAAGAGGTGAAGGAATGACAATTACAGCACAGATGGTTATGGACCTTAGAAAAAGAACTGGCGTTGGAATGACCAAATGCAAAGATGCGCTTACTGAAGCTGGTGGCAATATGGAAGAAGCGATTCACATTCTTCGAAAGAAGGGAATGGCGTCTGCTGTCAAGAAGGGAGGCCGTGAGACAAACGAAGGTGTTGTTGGCATTTCTGAAAATGACGAGATGGCCTACCTTGTTGAGGTGAATGTAGAAACAGACTTTGTACTTCAAAACGATCGTTTTAAAGAATTTCTGAAGAATATTTGCGACGATACACTTAAAACAAAGCCAAAAACTGCTCAAGACTTTATTGGGCAGAAATACAGTCAGAACGAAGCACTTACGATTGATGAGTATCGCGCTGAGACTGTGCATAGTCTTGGAGAAAATATTCAGATTAAGCGGCTTCTCAACTTTAAAAAGACTGCTGACAGCTCGCTTGGAATTTACTCCCATATGGGCGGAAAAATTGTATGTGCTGTAGTGATTAAAGGGGCAGGGGACGTTGATTCTCTTGCGCGCGATGTTGCGATGCATGTTGCTGCTGAAGCTCCTGACTTTTTGAAACCTGACGAGATTTCTGCTGATATTCTGGCAAAAGAGGAAGAGATTGCTCGTAGCCAGATTCAAGACAAACCACCTGAGATTATGGATAAGATTATTCAAGGAAAGCTTAAGGCTTTTTATGAGCAGTCATGTTTGTTAAATCAGAAGTTCGTCAAAGATCCTTCAATGAGCGTAGCGGATTATGTTACACAAGAAGGAAAAAAGGCGGGCAAAACTCTTGAAGTTGTGGAGTTTGTTCGTTGGCAAATAGGTGAATAAGTGACAAAGCCCTCCTATAAGCGCGTTCTTCTAAAACTTTCTGGTGAATCCCTCAAGGGAGAAACACCCGGGGTGATTGATCATGTGGCGTGCAATCAGATTGCGAATGCGATTTGTGAAGTGTATGCTCTTGGTATTGAGATTGGAGTCGTGATTGGAGGAGGGAATATCTTCCGAGGGAATATGGCAGAGCAGTTTGGCTTTGCTCGTACCCCAGCAGACCATGTAGGGATGCTTGCAACAACCATTAATGGTCTAATTCTTGGTCAGGTTCTTTCAACAAAGGGATGTAAGACTCGTGTCATGAGTGCCCTGAATTTTGATGGAATCGTCGAGCCCTACAATTGGAATCATGCCCTCCATTCTCTTGACAAAGGACACATTGTCATCTTTGTTGGAGGAACGGGGAACCCCTATTTTACAACGGATACAACAGCTGCCATGCGAGCCAGTGAAATCGAGGCAGAGGTTCTTTTAAAAGCCACAAAGGTCGATGGAATCTACGATATGGATCCTATGGAGCATAAAGAAGCTGTTAAAAGTGATCACCTGACTTATGGAGAAGTTTTGACAAAGGATCTCCACGTGATGGACGGTGCGGCGATTGCCCTTTGCCGAGAAAGTGATATCCCTATTCATGTATTCAATCTCTTTGAAAAGGGTGCGATGTTGAAGGCAGTCACCGATCGAAAGGGTGGAACACTTGTGACGAAAGGTTAACCCATGAGTATTATGGACGAATGCAAAGAAAATATGGTAAAGGCTCTTGACCATTATAAGGAAGAGCTAAAAGGGATGAGGACAAGCCGTCCAAGCCCTTCGATGTTAGACGGAGTTTCTTTAGAAGTTTATGGAACACCAATGCGCATGCGCGATATTGCAACGGTAGCGGTTGCTGATGGTAATCAGCTTGTTGTGACTCCTTTTGATCCAAGCACGGCAAACTCTATTGCAAAGGGGATTGAAAAGGCAAATTTGAATCTTCAGCCTGCTGTTGATGGGAATGTTGTTCGTGTTCCCATCCCTCCAATGAGCGAAGAAAGACGAAAGGAAATCGCTAAAGATGCTCGCGAGAAAGGAGAAAAGACAAAGGTTACGATTCGTGATGTGCGTCGGAAATCTAATGATCTAACAAAAAAGCAGAAGTCTGATGGTGAAATTACCGAAGACGATCTCAAAAGAGATGAAAAGCAGATTCAAGAGCTTACAGATAAATTTTGTAAACAAGTTGATGAGCTCTTTGCAGAAAAGGAAAAAGATATCCTCGCAGTTTGATCTTGATTTATTACTGCTTTAGGAATTATAATTCTCCATTAGACGGCAGATATTATCTGGCCCCATCGTCTAGTCAGGCCTAGGACACAAGGTTTTCATCCTTGCAACAGGGGTTCGAATCCCCTTGGGGTCATACTCGAGGCTTTAGCTCAGTTGGTAGAGCATCTCCCTTTTAAGGAGAGGGTCGTTGGTTCGAGCCCAACAAGCCTCATTCTTTAATGCCCGTTCTTAAGTCACCTTAAGAACGGGCATTCTTTATCTATCAATGTGTTGACAAATTTACTCTATCATTTTGCTTAAAGGCTTTGACTGTTTATGAAGCAATGTGTTCAAAAAGGGTAAAGTGGTTATAATTTCTTGGAGTGATAAAAGCGACGACGAATATTTACCAACAATTTACCAACAATTTCCCAACATTTATCAAACTGCTGCTGAAAAGAAGATTTCGACATGCCAGGTCGCCATAAGCATTTGTGATCATCACCTCAAGCAGGGCACCGGCAAAAGAATAGGCGACCCTGTGTTTCATTTCGGGCCTAAAAAATAATACCAATCTCTATATGAAAATTTAGCGTAGAGATTGGTATCGTTATATAGTTCAGATGGAACCACCTGACCTTTTTTATCTAACGCCTCCCATTATAAGCAGCAATCATTCCTGGAATTAGGTGGATCATGAGCGAGCTAGCAGCAAGGTGGCCGGACTGATTGATGTTGATTTTGGTGTCAAACAGCTTTTGAGTGAGTTTTGGAGTGATATAGGTGATAGCAGCAGCAGTCGATAGCTGGACAAAGAGCCTTGTCCATGTGTTTCTCGTTGTTCGTTTACCTGCAGGATTTTTATCGGCACCGGTTGCTTTTTCTCCTAGCTGTGAAAGTGCGGTGTAAGTCACAGCGCTTGCTAGAGCAGGAAGCTGAGACTTCCCAAATGATGTAAATAAATTTTTTGAAAAAAGTTGTCCTGTTACGGATGCAAGTGCTGAGCGCGCAAGCATATTGTAGGTTAGTGATAACATAGTGCTCTCCCTGTTTAACATTAAAAAGATGTCATTAGTATATTCATTATTGACTTTATTTCAATATTAAAATAATATATATTATTTTATGTGTATTTTTTATCTAATTAACAGTTGTGTGGTTGAAAGAGCTTTGCTAGGGCACTCATTTTCGCCTTACTGTTGGAGTATGGGGGCTTTGAAGAGGGGGGGCTAAATCTACCCGAAGCTTGTAAATTTATTTTTTCCGTACTTCGAAAAGGGCTGCTGTTGTGCCAGTATGTTTGAGGAGGGTGAGGATTTCTTGGGCAACCTCTAAGGGGGAGAGGAGGGAATTTTCATCTTCACTGGGGAAATTTTTGGATCGCATGGGGGTGGCAGTTCGTTGAGGGACGATCGCATTGATATGGAGGTCAGGGCGCTCGTCGGCGAGTCCTTGAGTAAAATTAACGATTGCTGCTTTCGCTGAGGAGTAAAGAGTGTAGGATTTTCTCCCTCGAGAGAAGGAGGAAGAGGAAAGGTTGATAATGTGGCCACCGGGTTTGACCTGTGCACAGCGGCAGCTGTAAAGCAGAGAGTGGAGATTGGTGGCGATGAGGTGATCGATTTCTTCTGAAGAAAGGGAATGAAAGGGCTTGAGGGATAGATGACCTACGCAGTTGATGAGACCATCGATGGGGCCAAGGGATTGAAAGAGCGTCTCGGTAGCAGCGTAATTCGTGAGGTCAACAGGGTGCGCTTTGGAAGATTTAGATAGAATAAGAGGGTTGGCGCCCTCTTTTTTAAGGAGGGTTACAAGGGCTGAACCAATGCCTCCCGTTCCCCCAGCAACAGCAAACGTTTTACCTTTTAAAGAGATGAGCGTTTGTGGAAGGGAACGTGTTTTACGCTGCATGAGTTGTTCTGCTAGAAATAGATCGAGCTCGTTGGTGATTTTTATATTATCTTCGGACCCCGAGACGATATGTACGGGGACCTCTAGGTCAAGCACAAGGCGGCAGTCATCAGAGGCCTCATGGTGGGCATACTTCTCGTGGGCCTCAAGGAGGAGAGGATAGGAAAAACTTTGAGGGGTTTGGCCACGCAGATAGTGATTGCGATTAGGGATCGATGTAATGGTGTCGATGTTTTCTGCATAGACAATTGTGTCAGCAGAAGGGATACAGGTGTCAACGGCGGCGTGTTTTTTGAGAGCATTTAGATTATCTTGGATGATTTTAGAGGAGACAAAAGGGCGGACAGCATCATGGATCACAACATGGGTCGTTTCGTTGGGGCACGCAAGGAGTCCTTGGTAGGTAGAATCTTGTCGAGAATAACCTCCTGGTATTACACGGACTCGACGGCTCGTGGTTTCAGCTTGGACGGCTTCAATATGGTCGGGGTGACAGACGAGGAGAATTGCTTGAAATTCTGAAAAAGCAAGGAAAGCATCAAGTGTGTGGAGATAGATTTTCTTTCCTGAAAGATTTAAGAATTGCTTGGGAGTCTTGCTTCCAAAACGCTCTCCTGTCCCCCCCATTAAAAGAATTGCAGTGATAGACTTTTGGGATAGGTTCATAATTTAATCGATATAGGTTTTAGAACTGATTGTAAAAATTCTGCCCGTTTTTGAGCGAGCTTTTCTTTAGAAATTTTCTCATTTAAGGAAAGGGAGAGGTGACCACGCCGCACTTCAAAGAAAATCCTATTGAGGTCTTGATCGGTGAGACCATCGATCCACTTGAGATCGATTCCGAGTTTGATGAAGCTGAGAGTATTCAAAGCTTCTTTGGTTTCTATTTGAAAGGAATGCTTGAGAAGTCCAATAGCGCGACTGATTTTATCAAAGATAAGGGCATTGGGAGTATCAAGGAGTTGAGTGCGGAGGGCTTTCTCATGACCTGTAAGCTTTGTTGCGGTTTTATGGATCCCTTCTAAGATTTGATCTTCAGTCAGTCCTAATGTAAAGCGGTTTTGAATGATGACGATATCTCCAACAAATTCATCGGTTCCTGTCAGCCCACTTGCTTGAACCTCTTCATCGAGCTCACTTGCCAAGATGTCGTCGATTTGGTCAAGCTCTATCAGGCAGGGAAGGTGGAGGAAGGCTTGAACGGTCAAGGTTGTTCCTGAATTGGAGAGATGTGATGTGAGATATCCAAACTTATGTGAATAAGCAAAAGAGTGGTTTTCAGCGAGTTCTGCTTCGATTTCAGCGAGTTTTTTCCATGCTTCTTTCCATGCCGAGTGGGATTCAATAGAGTGGAGAGTGAGATGATCTTCACCATTGATCATTGCCAGAAAGGTTCCTGTGTTGTCAATGACAACCCCGGATTTGCATTCAGGATTTTGAGACTCGTTTGTCGCAAGAAAATGTTCTAGAATGAATTCTCGCTCTGCGGTCCTTAACTCCTCCATTTCAAAAAATGAGGGGGCTTCTAAAGAAGGACTGCTGAGTAGGGCTTGTTTTAGGGTCGTCAAGGCCTGAAGGGAGTCTGTTTCTTTCATTTTTTGAGGAAACATTGAGGAGGAAAGATTTCGTTGCAAGAAGAAGCTGGAAGCCATCCAGATGGGAGTATCACTTTTCTCCCAAATGCTATGTTCTTTCAATGTTTGAAATGGGCTAGGCTCTTTCATCTTTCATTTCCGTAAGGGCATTGATTTGGTCTCGAAGCCATGCAGCTTCTTCATAGTTTTCTCCACTCAGGGCCTCATTGAGTGATTCGTTCAGGTCCCGAATGCGGCTGGTATTTTGAGTTTTCTCGTTGAAATGAGGAGTCCTGCCAATGTGTAGTGTTGGAATAGGGTTGGCAGGGTTTGGCTTTAATCGAGGAGAAATCAGGTGTGTTTCAAGGAGTTGATCGACAAGTACATCTTGAAAAATGGCGTAACACTCTTTGCATCCCAGAGGTTCTCCCATGAGAACAGATTCAAGTGAAGTATGGCAATTGCTACAGCAAAGCCCTTCCTCTTTCTTGGGAGCTTCCTCATTTTGGGTTTTCCCCTGAAGTTTTAGCTTTAATACAGGACAATCACGACACATTTCTGTGGTTGTAACAGTTTCTTCTACCATCTCGCTATAGATGACATCAGCGCTCCGCTTGCATTGACTGCACTCTAAGGGTCGTTCACTCATACAACTGGTGTATAGAAAAAAGTGCTTTTATAATCCATATACTTGTGCTATCCCAAAAATATAACTAGGAGGTTACCTCAATGAAAAAAGTTTTAGGATCCCTATTACTTGTATTAGGAATGTCTACAGCCTGTGCTCAGTATGGTTCATATTCATCAACCGGGTCATCGAATAATTCTTACGACTCCTACAGTCAATATGGACAGCAGGGTCAACAGCAAACGCAGCAAATGCCTCAACAGCAAAGTACTATTCCATCAGACTGTTCACATCTTTCTCAGCAAGAACAGCAATTTGCAATGCAGCTCAGCGATATGCATCGCACCATGTTTTGCCGACACTTTTCAGTGTCTCAGCGGATTGAAGCGATGACTCTGGCAAATGCTGGTGCCACAAGGGGAGCAAGTGGTCAGCCTCAGATTTCTCCTGATGCAGCGGTGGAAGTGATCATGAAGAATGCACGTAAAGACCAATCAAGTGATGTGCAGCAGCAGCCATCGCAAAGCCCTTATGGTGGAAGCTATAGCTACCCTGGCAATAGTGGCAGCTCTTCTTCTAAGAGCCCTTATTCAAATTAGGTACACGTAAGCCCGGTGATCTGCTGGGCTTAATTTTCCTTAAAACACTGCAGTACTGCGCATCGTTTATTCAAAATTAAGATAATAATCCTGGACGTTGTAATATAACTTGCTATTTTCCCCGTTGGCTTGCCATGGGGTGAAGATTTAGGTTATATCTATAACCAAAAATTGTGTCTGAGAATAAATGAGCGTATCCTTGGAAAGTTGAAAAAAATTTCCATAAATAAGGAGATACGCTCATGGAAAAGTATGATGAATTACCAGGATTTCAACAAGGTCTAGAAGAGATAGTGCGCGAGGGAGCGAGAAAGATGCTTCATCAAGCAATTGAAAGTGAAGTAGAAGAGTTTATAAAGCAATGCAACAATTCAAAAGATGAGAATGGCCATATGACTGTGAAGAGGAACGGCTACCTTCCAGAAAGAGAAATCCAAACTGGAGTAGGTCCCATAAAAGTCAAAAAGCCTCGGGTTAAAGGAGAAGAATTCACGAGTGCGATCTTGCCAAAATATATGAGACGGGCGCCAAGCATTGATGCCCTTATTCCGGCCCTTTATCTCAAGGGTGTTTCCACGGGGAATATGAGTGAATCTTTGGTGGCTATATTGGGAGATCACGCCAAAGGACTGTCTGCCACAAACATTGCTAGGCTAACCAAGATTTGGGAAGAAGAGTATGAAGAGTGGCAAGACCGAGATCTATCAAGCAAAGAGTATATTTACTTTTGGGCTGATGGGATTTATTTCAATGTGAGGCTTAGTAGTGATCGCCCTTGTTTGCTTGTTATCATAGGGGCACTTGCGAATGGAACAGAGATATTGTCAAATGACAATATTTTGTGGTTCTTCATGGGTGGTTTTGCAGACTTGATAAGACTGTCCAGATGGAGATTGTAGTCGACAAGGAAATGCACCCCGGCTTAAAAGACAGGTTTTTTCTAGATTTGGAAAAACTCCGTTTCTTAGGGGGGGGGAATGAATTATCCATGGATTTTTCCTTTTGGTTTTTCAATAAAGGATCCCAGTGGCGAGCCACGGGATAATTGCAATTAGGACAATATTAATTACTTATTCTTCAGTAACTTCCTGATTCTTTACATACTTTTTCACAACTTCCCAGCCTTCCCTTTCACCAATATATACCCAAACAACTTCAAAAATTGGTTTTGATATACACTCAAGTATTTTTTTCATTCACGATGGGTATAGTAGTTTATGTTATCGAGCTTAAATTAATTTCTACATTACCATCTTATTATTTGTATTAATGATTCTTCTAACACCCGCAATCTATGACTAACAGAGTTTTTTTCTTTCATAGTCATTTCTGCAAAAGTTCTTGAGTGACCTTCAGGTATGAATATAGGATCAAATCCATACCCATAATTACCTTTTGGGGGAAAACAAAGATTACCCTTCTCCTCAGCTTCATTTGAAATAAATAAAAGATTATTAGGGTCATATACAGAAACAGCACTCACAAAAGAAGCCTTTTTTTCTGAGCTGTTTTCTAATTTTCTCTCTAAAGAAATAATTGCGCCCGACACACCTTTATTTTCTAAAATAAATTCTTTAGAGTAAACTCCAGGGAACCCTCCTAGCTCTTCAACAACTAACCCGGAATCTTCTGATAAGGTTATACATCCCGTTAAATTTGCGTAATGCTTAGCCTTATGAAGAGAGTTTGCTTTAAAAGTATCGTAAGGCTCTTCCGGCTCTTTTAGAAGGCTTTTGTGTATTACCTCTATCTCTACATCATAAATATGAAGTTCTTCAAAACTTTTTTGTATTTCAGTTAATTTATTTTTGTTCGTAGAAGCTAAAACTAACTTTTTCATCTTTAAAATTTAACTCCCTAATTAAAAAAAGACAAGTTTCTTCAACTGTATTAAAAATTTCAAAAATTTCTAAATCTTCATCATAGATATAATTATCCTTTCTTAAAAATTGTCTTACCCAGAGAATTAATCCTTCCCAGAAATCTTTACCAAATAGGATAGTGGGCTTTTTTTTAATTATTCCAGTTCTTATGTAAACAAATAACTCAAATAACTCATCTAAAGTACCAAAGCCTCCAGGAAAAAAAATAAACGCTTCTGATTTACTTATAAGCTCCTTTTTTCTTTCTGAAAAGCTAGAGCATTGTGTTTGTTGTCCTCTAGAACAAAATAAATTTGCTGGTTGATCTGGTATATCCATAAGAACACCTCTCGAAAGTCCTCCAGCATTCCAAGCTCCTTTATTGGCTGCTTCCATAATTCCTGGCCCCCCCCCTGTAACGATGCTAAAACCTTGTTGAGAAAGCTCAAAGGATAGATCTCTTGCCGCTCGGTAATAAAAAGAACTTGGTGACACTTGAGCAGAACCAAAAAAGGTGACTGACATATGTCTATTTAATTTTTTAGGGAGCTTCTCTGAAGATGGCAAATACACTCTTAACCTCCAGTTCTTCTGTAATAATTAGAGGGAACCTGTTTTTTGACTTCCAGTAATCTGGATGGATGTTATCAAACATGTTTAAAGACTTTAAGTATGCTTCGCTAGAAGAACCATGGCTAACTACGATGACTTCATCATATTGGTTCATTATTGAGTCAACCGCCTTGCAAATTCTAAGTAAAAATTTTTCTTCCGACTCCTCATCACCAGGAAGAACATCTCTTAATTTTTCTACTAACAAGTTCTTAGACGCAAACTCGTCTAACCCAAGACTTTCAACTTCTTTTACTAATTCTCCAACATTTTGATAAGTTTCTTGAGTCCATTTTCCATAAATAGGTCCCTGTACCTCAGGCTGTATTAATACTGGTATTCTAATTCCTAGTTTATTAAGATAGTATCCCTGTATTATTTTCGCTGTCTGCTTACAGCGTAGCAATGGACTTGATACAATAGCTTTAGGAAGTGTAAACCCTGAGTTAAAAAGACTCTCAGAAGCTTCTTTAGCATGCTCTTCCCCTAACTTATTTACAGGCAAGTCCTTCATCCCTCCTGCAAAATCTCTCCAATTCCAATCTGTGGTTCCGTGTCTAACAAATGCTAATTTTCTCTCTAAACAATCAACTGAGTGAAAACTATATAAACATATCATTAGTAATGATAAGCGAAAAATTTTTATCATAAAAAAAACCTCATTTTATTTGTTTGTAATATTCAGAAAAAAGGCATATGCAGAGTGTCTGTTTCTATCAGCTCCTTAATTTTTTTAGCTGCTTCTCTTGGCGACGTATCGATTTTTTGTTCTATCAGAATCATTTTACTGCCTGTTTTATGACAAATTAGCTTTACTGCATCTAATATTGATTCTTGTGCTTCAAAAAATTCTACCAATTCCAAATTTTCATCGTTTATCCTATTACGCTTTTTCAAAAAGTGAACCCAGGTATTTTTATCTACTTTGAAAAAGATTATATAATCTGCATTAGGTAAAATCTTTGTGTCAAGCTCTGCAATCTCTTTTAGTGCATTGAAATATACATTATCAGGCTTCATAAGCCAGAAGTGATCTTCTTTTCCTAAATAAAATGAAAGAATCTTATCATAATAGCTGTCAACAACGACTACTTCACCATGATCTCTTAATTTTCCCCCCATCGCTAACATGGAAACCCTTTGGGCTCTTAGCCAAGTAATAATGTTAAAACTTTGAAAAGTCAGAGGATTGATCAACTCTTGAGGCCAAGTTTTTTCTTCTGGTTCTAGAAAGACGTTTTCAGTCATTAGGAGCTTACCTAATTCTTTCATTACAGAAGACTTTCCTGAAGCAGGAAGGCCTGCCCCTACTATCAGTAAGCCCTTTTCATTACAAGTTCCTACTGATGTTGAGATAAGTAAAAAAACAAGAAGTAATCCATATTTCTTTGTTGATATAGAAAATTTATTTATGAAGCTCATAATAGTTTTATCCTTAGGCGTTTTTCGCTAATTCTAATTGAGAATTTTGCCTCACTAAAAAATTGGGGATAATTTTTCTTATCATTTCTTCATACTCCTGCATTGAAATAGAGCGCGGAAAAATAGAGGGGTAGAGGTTAAAGTGCTCTTCCCTCCAAAGGTGTTTTGTGCTTAAAGATAGGTTAAATATAAACCATTGATCCTTTATTTCTTCTTCTGACATCTTTTTATCTGGAAATACATACACCGCTATATCCCCTCTTCCTCCTGCATAAGCTGCTTCCATTATTGTTCCATAAGAATCTGGAGTTACTACAGCAACCAGAATATTACACATCTCTATTTTCCTTTTTAGGATAAGCCAAATATCTATGGGAGAGAGGGGCTCTTGATTCTTATTGCTATCTTTAATTTTTGGGAAAAACCAAGCTCCACCTTTTAAAAAAGATCCTTTATTTATGTTTCTTTCTAAGTATTTTTTAAGGGCGGTTTCATACTTGTCGAATATATGGTCAACAGTTAGGACGTCCTCTGAGTTCTTATCGTATGGAACTTTTTTAGCAAAATATACAATTTCTTTCTTTGTAAATTCTTCTGATTGCATTACTGCTTTCCTTTTGTATTTACTGATTTTCTAAGGCTTTGGTGCAAAATTCATCTTGTTTATTATCAATAACATGATGACATGTAGTTATTAAAAATTTCTTTCTGCCTAAATTATAAATATCAAAAAATTTTTTCTCTTTCTGAGTTAACAAACTTCTGACATCCCATAATTTTCTGTAAAAAAATTCTATTGCAGCAATTCTAAAGTCACTTTCTGGAATAGCATCTATTGCAGTATAAATATCCTCAACTGAACCCTGGTATTTAAAGATGTTGTAAACTAGGATCATCTTTAATGAGTTCTTCAAAAAATCATCTTGGATATTTTCAATATCTTTTAGGGTCCCCAGCCCTTTTGTCTTCATTTCTTTTTCTATACCAAAACATTTGGAAAGAACCGCGTCAAGCTCATGAAATTCAGTAGAGAACTTAAAAGTACCTATGTCAAGCTCGTAAAGAGTTTTATGAGGGAATTGTTCAATTATGGGACTTACTTTATCAAAATGCCTCTCATAGAAATGAAGAGACCCAGCAAACCAAGTTATAGAACCAACTTCACTTCCCGTCCAAAAAGCCATCATTTCCAGGAGTGTACTCCACTCAAAAAAATTTATTCCTGAGAACCCCCAAAACAAGTCATTTGCTCTAACCACAACATTTAGGTTAAGTTTACCCTCTCTTAAAACAAACTGTAACCAATTGTTACATGGGATGTCTTTGCTCTCCACAAAATCTCGATCTGGATCAAAAATACTTATAACAGCACGTTTTGAATCCTTTTGGTGAAGAACTTCAATTATTTTTCTAAGCTGGTCTATTCCATTCCAGTCTCTCAGTCTAGGTCCATATGCACCTCTCCAAACCTTCTTATCATCAGAGAATTCCATCGCTCTAGGAAGATAGTTGGAGAGGTATTCCATATCATTTCGCCCAGCAATCACCCAAATAGTCTCAGCAATTGTGGCAAATACATTATTATTTCTACCTGGGATTACCAAGCATCTTTCTTTTGGGAATGCAATCTCAAATACGCGGGATAAAACCTCTTTAGACTTAGACCCCCTTGGCAGTACAACTTTTCCTTGTTCTTTTACCATTTTCAGCCCTTCTAGAAAGGCATATGAAATACCACGAAACATTGGTTTTCTAATAAAGTTATAGACAATATCATGAGCCAATTGCAAAAATCCGAAAAGCCAGGCTTTTTGGTTCCTTAACTCAAAATCTTCCATAGTATGTGCTTAGAAATATATACTAACCACTCTACAATACGGTTCTGGTGCAACTTTCTCCTATGCGTTACATGCTCGACCAAGTTGCATCGTTTTCGAAGACTAATTAATCAAAGGTGAGATATCTAAGCAATACGTATAAAATACTTATAAGAACGTTTTTTTTATGGCAGTGGTTTTAATAACACAGAGGCAACGTCATGGCGCTCAATTTTTTAAGCCTATTTGACAAAAACATTGCCCTCTTTTGATCCATGTAGAATTCACAAATTTCAAAAAAAATTATTTTATTTTATTCGTAAAGGTTACAAGATTGATGGAAAATGATGTTGCTATCAGTTCTTTCATCCAAAGCCAACCAAGCTATAACCGCATAAGGCCAGCACAAATCACCAAATAGAGGATTTGTTATTACAAAAGATCTCCTAGAATTATCAGAAGCTTTTTGGATTGAAAAAAATCTAGACAAGGTTTTAATAAAAGACCATGTTTCTCCTGAAATTTTTTACTCTGCTCCTATTACGGGTAATTATATTGGAGTAGATAAATTAAAAAAAATGCATGAGTTATACAGATCTTTATTCACAGATATCAAAATCGATTTGTTAAATTTAAAGCAGCAAGAAAAGCAGTGCTTTTCCGTTTGGAATTTTGAAGCCACATATAGCGGAATACCTGAACACATAAAAAAAGAAGATTTCACGAGTTTTTTTAGCTGTCAGTATATAGATCTTTTAGAGAAATCGAATATTAATTTTAAAAAAATTAATTATTTTGTTGACGTTTTTATAAGTTACAATGATAAAGGAAAATTATCAGCATATTGTTCAACAGTAGATATGAACAGCATCTATAAAAACCTTGAAATTTTTGTTAAAAAAGAAAGCTACAAAGAGGAGTGTATTTTACACTGTAACGAACAGCTTATTATTGAAAGATTAAAAAATATCTCAAATAAGTTAACAAAAAGAGAGATCGAGTGTTTATCTCTTAATTTATACGGTTTCAGTGCTAAACAAATTGCAGCAGTTTTTTCAACGTCATATCGAACAGTCCAATCCCAATTGGGGAGCGCTATAAACAAGGTTGAATGCTTTAATAAAATCGATTGCATAGAAAAGTTCTACGAAAGTGAAATTTTAGATGTTTGGAATGATCTAGCAAAAATATTGATGAAAAAGTATAAAAAATGACGGCAGTTGATATCAAACAGGTCCCTCAAATTTAAGGAGAATGGTTTTTAACCATTTAGTATTAAACAGGTTAAAAAAATTAATATGAAATGGATTTTTTACTTATCATTCATCTGCTCAGCGCTATCAGCTTGGAGCTTTGAAGACGAACAGGTTGGAACGTATTCTTTTCAATGGGATCACAAAGAGGACTTTCATCTGATAGATGATCTTTTTATTCAATCCTTTAAGTATGCATATGACAGCTTTATCCCTGGTGAATTAGGTTTAGAAAGTGTTGAAACGTTTTTACAAGGGGTCATTGCTGATGAACAAGAACTTTGGAACAACGAAAGAGAAAGTATCCATTGGCTAATCATAAAAAATACTGAAGAGGTGATTGGCCTGCTTATTTTAGAACTTAAAGAGTTCCCTAAAGTGTATGTGCGACAGATGGCAATTTCTCCAAATTATATGCGGTTAGGGATAGGAAGGATGGCGGCTAATATTGTGCTTAAAAATCTCCCTGGTGTAGAAAGAATAGTAGCAGTTACTCGTGTGCTAAATAAAACAAGTCAATGTTTTTTAGAGGAGCTTGGGTTTATCCCTACAGAAGATATACACGATGGTTTTGATTCTAATAAATATGTCGGATACGAATTAATCTTCAAGTAAGTTCGGTTACCGAAACTTAAATTCTGCTGCGTTACCTTCTTATCGCAGTATGGCTTTGTTGCATAAATAGCTGCAGAAAATGTGATTCTTGCCTTAAGGTCAGTGAGTCTATAAAATTTTTTGTTTATGAAAACGAAAAACCATAGGCTCAAAATGACGAATAAGAAAGATTCAAACCCATCCAAAAAGAGAGATCTCTATCGAATCCGCAACTGGAGCAGTATAAGGGGTCTGAAGTCCAACCGTACGAAAACGTACGCTAAGGTCTTAAATAAGTTGTGTCTGAGAATAAATGAGGGTATCCTTGGAAAGTTGAAAAAATTTCCATAAATAAGGAGATACGCTCATGGAAAAGTATGATGAATTACCAGGATTTCAACAAGGTCTAGAAGAGATAGTGCGCGAGGGAGCGAGAAAGATGCTTCATCAAGCGATTGAAAGTGAAGTAGAAGAGTTTATTGCGATCTTGCCAAAATATATGAGACGGGCGCCAAGCATTGATGCCCTTCCCTTTATCTCAAGGGTGTTTCCACGGGGAATATGAGTGAAGCTTTGGTGGCTATATTGGGAGATCACGCCAAAGGACTGTCAGCAACAAACATTGCTAGGCTAACCAAGATTTGGGAAAAAGAGTATGAAGAGTGGCAAGACCGAGATCTATCAAGCAAAGAGTATATTTACTTTTGGGCTGATGGGATTTATTTCAATGTGAGGCTTAGTAGTGATCGCCCTTGTTTGCTTGTGATCATAGGGGCACTTGCGAATGGAACAAAGGAAATGGTTGCGATTTACGACGGAGAAAGAGAAAGCAAGCTATCTTGGAAAACAGTGCTGCAGGATCTTAAATTCAAAGGACTGAAACAGGGCCCAAAGCTATCAGTTGGAGATGGGGCTCTCGGATTTTGGGCTGCTTTAGAAGAGGAGTTTCCTGGATGTGCTCAGCAACGTTGCTGGGTACACAAAACTGCCAATATCCTCGATAAGATGCCAAAATCGGTTCAGGTTGATGCGAAGTCAATGATCCATAATATGTATATGTCTCCGACAAAAGAGGAGGGAATAAAAGCGATGAATCGCTTCAGTTCTCTCTATAAGGAAGCCTAGATGCATAGGCACACCAATTGACAATACCGTTATTGGAATGGTAAGGACAGGCATAAGACTGGAATAGTTTATAGGAACCTGCAATTTGAGATACTGATCAGAAATTTTTTGGGTGTAGTAACTGCCAATAGAATAAATAACAGAGAGTGCAACACACGTAATACAAAAAAGTCTTGGGCCTTCAACTCCTAGACGATTTTTTATTTGAACAAAAATTTCCATGCTGAGGTTTATGTATGTAATGGTGAATGCTAAATTAATGGCTCCAAAATAGAATGCATCTTTGAATAACGGAGTCGCCATAAAAATCGAAAGAACTTTAGTACAAATCGCAGTCTGAAATCCTGCCATTGCAAGTGAGATAGTTCCCATTGGAGAGGTCATAGTTCCCATTGGAGAGGTCATCATAATGACATCTGAAGCGGTATAGATATGGACAAATTCGTTTGTAATCTTCGTGCCAAAATGCTCATTGCATAGCTTTGCCACAGCATATCGCGACGCGATAGCAATGGCAAACTGCAGAGCATCCACCCCTTTATCGAGACCATATCCCTTTGGAGTCCAATCTCTTTTCACTTTTCCCTGTAAGTTTGTTGAAGCATATTCAACAGTCCTATGAACGGCCCCAAATACAAAGGCCCCTTTAAGGAGAGGTGTTGTCGTTTTGGCAATATTTTGAACCACCCCTGTTCGATCTACAAACCATGTAAATATACTAGAGTGAATGCCGCCATAAATCGCAGAAATTGACATATTTTTGATCTCCAGTCATCATAATGCAAAATTTCGCAGTAATCATACTCGAAAAAATCATTTAGAACAATCTTTTTTTATTAGATAGTGTCGTCAAGAAATTTTGAATTTGATATACTTTGCTGTCTTATACCAACGCAACAAAGGAATTTTCTATGGGAAAAGCATCGCATCGTCGCCACGATATTTCAGATAAAGTCTGGGAATTGTTAGCTCCTCACCTGCCAGGTCGAAAAGGGGGTTGGGGCGCCGTAGCAAAAGATAACCGTCTGTTCATTAACGCTGTTTTCTGGATTCTTCGAACAGGCTCTCCTTGGAGAGACTTACCACCTGATTATGGAGATTGGAAAAACACTCACCGTCGCTTTTGTCGTTGGCGGGATGCTAGAATTTGGGAAGCGTTGCTTGAATGTTTAGTGGAAGATCCTGACTATGAATGGCTCATGATAGATGCGAGCCATATTAAGGTGCACCCTCATGCATCGGGAGCTAAAGGCGGTAATCAAGACATGAGTCGGACAAAAGGGGGCTTAACACAAAAATACATTTGGCCGTGGATGCGCATGGTATGCCAGTCCGAATTGTTGTTACGCAAGGTACCACTCATGACAGCACTCAAGCAAGTTTCTTGATCCAAGGTATTTCAGCAGAGCATTTGCTCGCCGATAAAGCTTATGATAGTGACGCAATTATATTGCAAGCCGAGAGTCAGGGCATAAATCCAGTCATTCCTCTGAGGTCAAATCGCAAAAAATGGAGAGAATTTGATAAAGAACTATATAAGCTTCGACACCTTGTAGAAAATGCTTTTCTCCACCTAAAACGATGGCGTGGAATAGCCACTCGATATGCCAAAAACACAGCTTCATTCATAGCTGCAGTGCAAATTCGTTGTATCGCTCTTTGGACTTCTATCTCATGACGATACTATCTAGGCATTTTGATCGATGGAAAAAGTTATGCTTCCCCTTTTTACCACATCTTGATTATACTTTAATCGATTGCGTTTAGTGACTTAAAATAAAAGGGTTTCTCTTTTTTAAGAAGTTTTTAGCAAGTCTTTTATACCGATTTATTCAACAACACCCATAGGAAGCATAAGAGATCTACTAGCCAAAAAATGTACAAAGTCGAGATAATCACGGGCAATGGAAATACAAGAATTAAAATTAAAGGGTGCGCGGGTTGTTTCCCCCAACGTTTTTAAAGACGAAAGAGGGTTTTTCTTTGAAAGCCACCAGGTGGAGCGCTACCTAGAAGGGGGGATTGATTGTCCCTTTGTTCAAGATAACCACTCCTATTCTAAAGAAGGGACGATTCGGGGAATGCACTTCCAATCTGCTCCAGGCCAGGCAAAGCTTGTACGGGTTGTGGTGGGGAAGATCTATGATGTGATTGTTGATATCCGTCCCGACTCTCCAACATTTGGGAACTGGGAAGGGGTGTATCTGGATGATCAGTCGCATAAGCAACTCTTCGTTCCCGTAGGATTTGCCCATGGCTTTTGTGTCGTCAGTCCCGATGCACATGTCCTTTATAAGACAAGTTCTTCCTATAATGGCAAAACAGAAATGGGTTTTCGATTTGACGACCCTGAAGTAGGAATCAAGTGGCCTGTCCAAGCGCCTATTGTTTCTGAAAGGGATCAAACAAGCCCCTATTTTTACGAATTGAGGTGGTCATGAAATTGTGGATACTGGGAAAACGAGGGATACTTTCGAGCGCAATGCGACGAAAGTGCGAAGAAAAGGGGATTGAATTTGTCGCAACTTCGCGCAGAGAGGTTGATCTTCATCAAGAAGAAGCGATTCAAGCACAATTTGAAACCCTATCATTTACCCATGTGATGAATTGCGCTGCCTATACCGCTGTTGATAAAGCCGAAGAGGAAGAAGAAAGAGCCTATGCTCTTAACGCACGCGCAATTGAAACACTTGCAAAATATGCAAACTCTTATGGAAAGAAGCTAATCCACTTTTCTACTGACTATGTCTTTGATGGAAAGGAGAAAGGTTATAGGGAAGAAGCTGCAACTGCCCCGCTGTCCATCTATGGAAAAAGTAAGGAGGCTGGTGAAAAATTACTCAAAAAATATCACCCAGAAGCTTGCTTAATTCGCACGTCTTGGCTTTTTGGAAAAGAAGGGAATCACTTTGTTAAAACGATGATCCGTCTGATGCAAGAAAAGGAAATGATTGAAGTGGTTAGCGATCAGTGGGGGCGTCCTACCTACGCAGATGATTTAGCAGAAGCAGCCCTCAACCTTCTAGATGCTTCAGGAACCTACCATTTTGCGAATACAGGAGAGACGACTTGGCATGGATTTGCTGAGGCGATTAAAAAGAGTCTTGAAGAGAATAATATTTCTCTTAAGTGCCAACAGGTCAATCCTATTTCTACTGAGGACTTTGGCATAATAGCGAAACGCCCAGCGTCTTCGGTTCTGAAGACCGAGAATTTTTCTCCTCCCCATTGGAAAGAAGGACTTGAGGAGGTGATTCGTCATGCACTTAAAACTAAATAATGCCCATGTTCTTGTTACAGGGGGTGCGGGATTTATGGGTTCGGCGTTTATCCGTTATGTTTTGAAACAAGAGGGTTTTGCTGGGCACCTTTCGAACCTTGACCTCCTAACCTATGCGGGGAACTTAAGTAATCTGGCAGCGGTCGCAAGTGATGCGCGTTATAGCTTTTACCATGGCGATATTCGGGGCCGAGACATTCTTGAGAAGATTCATAAAGAGCGCCCCATTGATTTGATTGTACATTTTGCTGCTGAGACTCATGTGGATCGAAGTATTACAGATCCTGGAGCATTTTTAGAAACAAATGTCATCGGAACGCATATTCTTTTGGAGTTTGTTAAAGCCCACTCCAAGATTCATTTTCATCATATTTCAACCGATGAAGTCTATGGAGCGCTTGGAAAGGAGGGGCGGTTTACTGAGGAATCTTCTTACAAGCCTAACTCTCCTTATTCGGCTTCAAAGGCAAGTGCGGATCATTTTGTGAGAGCCTATGGGGCGACGTATGGCTTGTCAACGACCCTTTCACATGCAAGTAACAACTATGGTCCCCATCAGTATCCTGAGAAATTTATCCCTCTTGTGATCCAAAACGCATTAGAGGGAAAACCTCTTCCTGTTTACGGATCGGGAGAAAATGTGAGGGAGTGGCTCTATGTTGAAGACCATGCACGTGCTATTTGGGCCATCTTGAGTCAGGGGAAAAAGGGCGAGGTTTATAACATTGGGGGAGGGGATGAAATGAAAAATCTAGATCTTCTTAGGTTGATTTTAAATGTCGTTGAAGAGATGACGGGAGAAACGGGGCTTGACAGACTTATTACCTATGTTCCAGATCGCCTTGGGCATGATTTTAGGTATGCAATCGATGGTGCTAAAGTCGAGCAACTGGGCTATCGTCCCATTTGGCCGCTGCAAGCGGGGCTTCGGGAAACCATTAAAACTTTTCCAGGAGTACTGGTGTGAAAATTGTATGCGTGATCCCAGCAAGACTTGCTTCAAGTCGATTCCCTAAGAAAGTGCTTGCGATGCTAGGCGAAAAGCCGATGCTTCAGTGGGTATGGGAAGCAGCCAGCAGCGTTGATTTATTTGATGATGTTGCATTTGCGGTTGATGATTCTGAAACAGAGCGCCTGATTGATTCTTTTGAAGGGAAACATTTTATGACCTCCCCCGATTGCCCCTCAGGAACCGATCGTCTCATTGAACTCCAGTCTGAGGGGAAAATGCAAGGGGATATTTGGGTCAACTGGCAGGGCGATGAACCCTTCATCCATCAGGAAATGATCGAAAACCTTTTGCAAACAACCGACGAAGCATATGACATTTGGTCTTTAAGAAAAGAAATCGAGAGAGAAGAAGATATTGAGGATCCCAATGTGGTAAAAGTTGTGACTGATCCCCAAGATCGCGCTCTCTACTTTTCCCGCTCGCCCATTCCTTATGACAGAGATGGTCTCGAAGATGTCACTTACTACAAACACGTGGGAATCTATGCATACACTGCTGATGCCTTAAAACAAATATCCACCCTCTCCCCCAGTCTACTAGAGAAAGCTGAGGGACTCGAGCAGCTCCGCTTTCTTGAAAATGGGATGAATATTCAGGTCCATGAGACAGCTCACGAATCGCTTGGAATCGATATTCCCGAGGATCTAGCGCGCGCAATGGACCGTATCTCCTCCCAAGTTCTTTTTTAAGCTCAAAGTGCTCCTTTCCCCAGGGACTTTTCATAAAAAAGACTTTACAGAGATGTCGTTGATTAATATTCCAAGTAGTTTAATAAGATAGCTATCGTTCCACCCAGCTAGGCGCCGTCTCTTTGCTATCCCTTTTGTTCCCTTTGCATCTACCTGAAGTATCGACTGCGCCATTCGCCGAAAAACCGCAAAATTCTCAGGGGCATTACCCGTGCTTATACAACAGGCATCTTCTTTGAAAACTACGTCCATCATCCAATGAAGATGGTTCTCTATTCCCCAGTGCCCTCGCACTAGCTTTATCGCCTCCTGAGGAATTAAAGAAAGGCTTGAGATGTAGTGACGTTTTTCTACGCTAACTTTCCCCCTAACTTCTCGTCTTGAAGTTACTTCGATAAGAGTCTTTAAGTCTTGCCACTCTTCTCGACAGTCTAACCATTCTAGGTTACTGGCTACAGCAACTTCTCGCTCCTCGATTCTTCCATGAGCTTTTTCAATTTTCTTGGCCCTAGCACACTCTGCCCCTTCATATTCAACCTCCCTTGCCTGATCGAAGAAGTTTTGGGCTTCATCATGTAAAGTTCCTTGGTTGCCTTTTAGAGCTATCACGTAATCGCCTCCTGCCCTGCGAATGTCTTCCACAATTTTTTTCTGACAGCCTGCAGCGTCAATAGTGATAATTGATCCTTTGATATCTATGGCTTTTATCAATTCTGGAATGGCAGTAATTTCATTTGATTTTTCCTCTGTTTTGACTTGGCCTAGCAACAAACTTCGACCTGTTTCCCAAGCCGAGACAAGATGAACTGTTTGCTTGGATGCCCCATTGAGCCTTTTACCATCGATTGCGATAATTTGCTTTTTCACTTCAACAGGAAGAGCTTTCATCCATCGAATGAAAGTCTCTTGTAATTTTTGGGGGTTTAGCATAACGAGAAGCCACCAAAACACTGTATAGCTGGGAGGTTTTTTGATTCCAAGAAGCCGTTGGAATAAGCTGATTTTTGTACATGCATACTCATGAATATGGATGATAGCATTAGCCCCAGCTATGACCGCTGCTAAGATAATGACTAGTAGGGCAACCAACGGATACGACAAGTTATCTTTAGCACGTGGATCTTGGATATCTTTGAATTCTATTTCTATGGACTCAATGAAGGCTTGCTGATCTAGGAGTTGATCTACTTCAGAATAGAACTTGGCCACTTGTTTCTTTGACATAAACACCTCTAAGTTAATCAGAAGTGTTATCTTCCGTTAAATCTTAGTCGATGTCAAAACTTTTTTATGAAAAGTCCCTGTAGTAGTAGCCCCTCCATAGGGGTTTTTTCTATATGCGTTATACTAGTAGCACTTTCAGATCTCCTCCTACGTTATACTAATAGCTCGAGGGATTTTGCTAACTCATTTACCTCTCCAGGATCTCCTAGTAGCAGCCCCTCCATAGAGATTTTTTCTATATGCGTTATACTAGTAACAAAATGCCGTTATACTAATAGCAAATTATACTGTTTTTGCGTTATACACGTCGCAATTCTCGTTATACTAATAGCAAAATGCCGTTATACTAATAGCTTTTTCCATAGAAGAATTATCTTAGCAAGATCTTATAAGATATATATAAGAATATATAAGATCTTATAAGAGCCTGGCCACTTAGCTGCTGGCCCTTTTAGGGGCCAGCGCTGCGTTTTTGAGCACGGGGATATGTTGAGTACAGGATTTTCGCACTTTAGTAGCTAAAAACCTTAAAGGACTTAGCATTGGTTCTCTCAAAGCGCCATCTGAGGTGTTTTATTAGCCCTCAAGGACTTTTGAATATAGCGGCTCATGCCAACAATAGTATCATATTTCTTTTTTCACGCAGCAAGCTGCGGGGAATATGACCCAAAGAGATTAAAAAAAAATGTTGCTTTTTTATCAAATTTTTTTTTTATTAAAAATAAAAAAGGTTTGTAAATGGCAGAGGCATCTTCAGGACCTACAGGTAGTCAGCCTGTTTCAGGCGCGCAATCATCAGATAATCAATCACATATAGAACGCATTTTAGAGGCAATAGCTTCTCCAACTCTTAGAGTGTCTACAAAAAGACCCCAAGGCGATTCTTTATTTCCCTCTTTTTTCGAAGAGGTAAAAGGGCATATAAAACAAGATTGTAGTGAAATCGTTCGTACCTTTTTTCCAGAATGCCTTGGATTAGAGGTTTTGAGTAAAATTAAAATGGAAATCGCAGGAGATGAAACACATTTTGGCGGTAAAAAATCTTTATTTTTAACATTCACAGTAGCTGACAAAGAAATTCGATTGGTATATAAACCTCGCAGCTTAATTCCGGATCAAATTTTAGAAAACGTACTTCACGAAGTTTGTCAGAAAGAGCTTAGGCCTATGCTAGATTGCGGTGACCACGGCTATGACTCCCGTTTACAAGGGATTGAAATACCTGTGTCGAAATTTACTTCAGAAATGCGAAACAAGGTGAATCAAGCACATATGAGTACTGTAGATTTAGTGACAGTATTGCATCACATGGGTTTTGAAGATACTCATAATGAAAATTTTATATTGGATGGACATGGGAACTTACACTTTATAGACCCAGAGATATTTTGTACAAAAATAGCAGTAGACATGGAAGGTATATACAAAGGAGTAAAGGGACTCTTAAAAAGGGATACTAGTTTTCAAGAGCGGGTGGATTCAATAACTTCTGCATGCGTAGCTGCTAAAAAAGAATTAATGGAAAACTGTCCAACTAGAGTTATTTTTTGCGATACAGCGACTTATATTACCGGAACTCCAAACCCTATTTTAGGCGATCCAAAGATCAAGATTGGTAAAACAGTATTGGCTACAGAAAATATACCGAATGGATTCGATGGCTTACATAAAGCCTATCTGGGAAAGTTTTTAGCAGAAAACGGCTTTATTAAAGTTCCAAAGAAAAACCAAAGCTTCGATGTTATTGTTGCTACAATCAAAGCTGCTTTTCAAGAAGATGATGCGTTAGAAAAGATCAAAGAAGAAGTAGACAAATCTTTTGAACTTAGAAAAGAAATGGGATGCGCTAATGAGGTCCCAGCTTTTCGTTTTCATTTAAAAGCACAGTATATACAATGTCCGCTAACAAAGCAGTGCTTGCTGCTTAGAAAACCAGAAGAAAGAGGTGAGTCATGACTACTTCCATTGATGTGTTCCAATTTAAGAAAGAGATTATTCAGATGCTTTCACCCCCAGAATTGCCTAAAGCAGAAGCAGAGGAAAAAATACAAGGGTTGTTTATTCAATTTTTACAGTCTATAGAGGGACTTGATAATCAAGGCGAATTGCAATCAGAAGCTGGTGAATACAAGGATTCAGTTTTAAGCAAGTTAGATGATATTTTTGAAAAAAAAGAAAGGGCGTCTGAACAGGGTTACAAAAAAGTTTAGCAATCAACGATTAACTCTATCGTAGGAGAGGAGGATCAGGTTGTCGATGTGACCCTGCTTAATCCCTATAATCAGAAGAATTTCAAAGAAGACAAGCTCTCAATCCTCGACATCAAAGCCGAAGGAAACCACGGAAAGAAGTTCAATATTGAAATTCAAATTGCCGATGAGGCTGACTACGACAAAAGAGCTCTATACTATTGGGCGAAGCTGTATACAGATCAGCTCAAAGAAAAAGATGACTATGGAACCTTAGAAAAAGTCATAGGGTGACCTTGCCCCGATTTTGTGGACGGTTTTAATATAGGCTTTTTTGGTACTTTTCTTCAAATTTTGTTGGGCTTACGTATCCCAATGTTGAGTGTCTTCTTTTAGTATTGTAATAACACTCTATGTAGTTAAATATTTCATTTTCAACATCTTTCACATCCTTGTAAATCTTGCCTCTTACACACTCTCTCTTCAAGGTGCTAAAGAAACTCTCCATTGCAGCATTGTCATAGCAGCTTCCTTTGCTGCTCATACTTCCTATGATTCCGTTGTGCTCAAGAAGCTTTTCAACTGATTGTGACCCATATTGTACTCCTTGGTCTGAATGAAAAATTAGTCCTTTTTTTGAACCTTTTCTTCTTACCATTGCTTGTTCTAATGCCTGAACAACAACCTCTTGTCTCATGTGTGATTTCACATTGTGACTTACGATTTTTCTGGAGTAAAGGTCCATGATCGCACACAAGTATGCCCATCCTTTCCCTGTGCGGATATAGGTGATATCGCTGACCCACTTATAGTTTTGTGATGAGGCATGAAAATCCTGCTTAAGAAGGTTGGGTTTCTTTTGATCCACAACTCTTTTTACTCCCTTCCATTTCTTAGGAACTTTTGCTGACAACCCCTTCTTTTTCATGATCTTAGCCACTCTTTTTCTGCCACATGCGTATCCTTTTTCTTTGAGATCTACCCATATTTTCGGGCTGCCTGCTCTTGATTTATGTTCATGGAAAAGTACTTCGATTTCTCCTCCTAAGATCTTTTCTTCTTGGGCTCTTTTACCATGGGAGGAAGTCAAAAAGCGGTAATAGTCGCTTTTTGACACCCTGAATACCTTGGACATCTTCTCTATGGAATGCTGGTTCCTTAGCTTTTTCATAATTCTGTATCTGCTTTTGACATTGATGAGAAGATGCCCATGGCTTTTTTTAGGATGTCTCTTTCCTCTTTTAAGATGCGATTCTCTTTTCTGAGTTTTCTCATATCTTCATCTTCTTTTTTTTGACTTGCCGCTTTGATAAGCTCTCCCTTTCGATTGAGTCCTAACCAGTAGCTAAGCGTTGATTTACCAATTCCTAAATCATGTGCCACGTCTTTGATTTTCATCCTTTCTTCTCTGACTAAACGAACTGCATTGGCTTTGAATTCTTCGTCAAATTTCTTCATTCTTTTAAACTCCTCATTTTCTTGAAAAGTCTATATCATATCCGTCCACTTTTTCGGGGCAAGGTCACCCAATACTATCAGTGTCTAGAAGAGATAGTGCGCGAGGGAGCGAGAAAGATGCTTCATCAAGCGATTGAAAGTGAAGTAGAAGAGTTTATAAAGCAATGCAACAATTCAAAAGATGAGAATGGCCATATGACTGTGAAGAGGAACGGCTACCTTCCAGAAAGAGAAATCCAAACTGGAGTAGGTCCCATAAAAGTCAAAAAGCCTCGGGTTAAAGGAGAAAAATTCACGAGTGCGATCTTGCCAAAATATATGAGACGGGCGCCAAGCATTGATGCCCTTATTCCATCCCTTTATCTCAAGAGTGTTTCCATGGGGAATATGAGTGAAGCTTTGGTGGCTATATTGGGAGATCACGCCAAAGGACTGTCAGCAACAAACATTGCTAGGCTAACCAAGATTTGGGAAGAAGAGTATGAAAAGTGGCAAAACCGAGATCTATCAAGCAAAGAGTATATTTACTTTTGGGCTGATGGGATTTATTTCAATGTGAGGCTTAGTAGTGATCGCCCTTGTTTGCTTGTTATCATAGGGGCACTTGCGAATGGAACAAAGGAAATGGTTGCGATTTAAGACGGAGAAAACAAGCTATCTTGGAAAACAGTGCTACAGGATCTTAAATCCAAAGGACTGAAACAGGGCCCAAAGCTATCAATTGGAGATGGGGCTCTTGGATTTTGGGCTGCTTTAGAAGAGGAGTTTCCTGGATGTGCTCAGCAACGTTGCTGGGTACACAAAACTGCCAATATCCTCGATAAGATGCCAAAATCGGTTCAGGTTGATGCGAAGTCAATGATCCATAATGAGGCTGTTTAGAACCAAAGAGATTCAGAAGTTTCAGAATGTAAAACTTTTGAGTTCGAAAAAACAGGTGCTTTTTGATAGGTTTTGTAGTTTGTAAGTGTTTAGAAATGGAAAATTCAGTCCATTTGGACACACCTCTCCCTAGGAGAGACACAAATTTGGGGGATCTAGAACCGCGAGCCTCTTCAGATTGTAACAAATAGCTTGCATAAAACTTGAAAACTGATTTTTCGCGATTCCTCGGTACCGCACTCGTTTCTCTATTTGCGAAAAGACCCGCTCATGAGGGGCCCTCACGGAACTGTACCACCGATCCTGATCTTTATTTTTGCCCTTCATGTTATTCTTTTTGATAGCGCCTAGATGTACCCCCTTTGCCTTAGCTATTCTGGGGGCGGGATTTATACAATAGCCCTTGTCCATATAGCTAGCCCCCTGAGAGGGACAGACGTGTTTGAAACCTGAGGCATCTGTGATATTAGCCGGAGTAATCGCAACCTTATTGATAAGACCTGTCTGCATGTCTACACTGGTATGCTGCTTATAACCATACCAGTATTTATTCTTCCCTTTACAACCAATCTTTGCTTGAACGTCTGCAGAAAATTGTGAGATGTTTTCGTTGTTCAGTTTCTCGTATTTTTCTGCAATCGCCTTATCTCTTTCCTCCCATAAATTCGCTTTAGCAATTAAATGGGTTGCATCTACAAAGGTAAAAACTTCACTCATAAGTCCTTGATCTTTTAGCTGATCTCTTAGATCAGCAAAGATCTTGGACAAGATATTGGTCCCTATTTTTTTTCTAAGCTGACAAAAGACTGTGTGATCTGGGGTATTGTCTCTCAGGTTAAACCCACAAAACCATCGAGCTGCAGTGTTTTCTTGGATAAAGCGTTCTAATTCTCTATCGCTGCAGTTCTCCAGAAACTGCAGCAATAAACACTTGAATATCCGCAGCAAGCCATACCCTTTATGGGGATTGTCCTTCTCCAGTTTTCTGAGTCTTTTCTCCACAAAACTAAATGACCAAATCTTGGCAAATTTACGGTAATTGTGGCTTTCTGGAACCAAGTCTTCTAAGCAAATCATCTCAACTTGTTGCATGGGAATCCTCCATCTAAAAAGAGAAAGAGCTTAAACTATTCTAGAAAATTATGCCAGTTCTCAACAGTCCCATAATATGTATATGCCTCCGACAAAAGAGGAGGGAATAAAAGCGATGAATCGCTTCATTAAACTGCAGCAATAAACACTTGAATATCCGAAGCAAGCCATGCCCTTTATGGGGATTGTCCTTCTCCAGTTTTCTGAGTCTTTTCTCCACAAAACTAAATGACCAAATCTTGGCAAATTTACGATAATTGTGGCTTTTTGGAACTAAGTCTTCTAAGCAAATCATCTCAACTTGTTGCATGGGAATCCTCCATCTAAAAAGAGAAAGAGCTTAAATTATTCTAGAAAATTATGCCAGTTCTCAACAGTCCCATTTGGGGAACTCCTCTGTTGGTAGGAATGTGGACCTTTTTCGACTTAGTACTCGAGGAAAAAATTGACAAAAAGAGGATGAAAACAATGGCAACGTTAGGTTTTCTTTCGTTAGTAATTTTTTCGGGGGCTATCTTTTACACGAATCGCAGAACAGTCGCTATCCTAAAGAAGCTGATTACAGATCTTACAAAAATTGCCAACCAGCCCTCTTGATCATCTGGTAAGTACTTGCCTTTCTAAACAAAAAAAGTTTATACTTACTCTCATTTGATGAGGGTCTTATGGAAAGAGTTGGCGCGTCTCGTGTTTATTCATTTGCAAGTTATTTATATTCCTATGTGGATGCATTGATTCAACGGGTGGATGAGTATGCTACCGCTGTTTTTCATATCGTTAATGCAAGGATATCTGATGCTCCTCAGCTTAGGGACGTTGAAGAGGGGTTATTTACGGTTGATAGGTGCCAAAGAGATCGAGAGACTTGGAGGGCTTGGCTAGACCCAATTACCTATCCCTCAATTAATTTATCGACACGGCAAAGCCTCAATGTGGTCTATATGGAGGGAAGGGAGCCCCACCTTTTTGTGAAGATTCCACGGCGGCAGATTTGCTATTTTCCAGAACCGATGAAGGCTAAACTATTAAATATAGAAGAAGATAAATTAGACCTTTTCTTTGCGATATATCTTCAAAATGAGGGGAATAAAGAATTTCATTTATCAGTGCCGCAGTGGGCACATGAGTATTACGATGTTCATGTGGGATTCTATGGTGGAGATGGTGTTTGCCGTGGAAGTCGAAAGACAGTTCCTTGGCACTTTATTCGGGAGTATACCAAAGAAGAGGCGGGAGATCTCAAGGTAGGCCTCACTGATGATGTCGGAGCCTTTATGATGGGAGCTTTTCGCTCTGACTGCCAAGGACCTCACCGTGGAGTAGGGGTTTATGGGCTTGTTCTCAAGAATGAAGGGAGGGGAGCGGTGATTCGAGAAATTCTTAGAAGCTCAGAATCTTTGAAAGAATTTGTCGAAAGAGCCGCGGGAGACATGACTGAAATTTTTACTTTCAACGAGGACTATTGAGCAGTTGACATTCGGAGGAGAAAAGGGGTATTTTATTGGTCCAGAAGAATGGAGAACGCATGTCAACTGAAGAGCTTCTTGCTGAGCGGGAAGAATATAAATATGGTTTTAGAACCGAGATTGAATCGGACCTTTTTCCTAAAGGGTTAGATGAAGAGACTGTCAGAGCTCTTTCTGCAAAGAAAGAGGAGCCGAGCTTTATGCTTGAGTTCCGACTGAAAGCTTTTCGAAAGTGGAAGGAGATGATACCGCCCAGTTGGGGGCATTTAGATATAGCTTCCATTGATTTTCAGGATATTAGATATTATGCTGCACCAAAGAAGAAGCAAGAATTGAGCAGCCTGGATGAAGTTGATCCTGAAATCCTCCGCACCTTCGATAAATTAGGCATTCCTTTAGAGGAGCAAAAGCGCCTCAGCAATGTTGCGGTCGATGTTGTTTTTGATTCGGTGTCTCTTGGAACGACTTTTCATGAAACCCTAGAAAAAGCAGGGGTTGTCCTCTGCTCGATGAGTGAAGCTGTTAAGAGATATCCCGAGCTTCTGGAAAAATATCTGGGCACAGTCGTTCCCATTGGAGACAATTTTTATACGGCGCTAAACTCCGCTGTCTTTTCCGATGGTTCTTTTGTTTATATTCCTAAGGGAGTACGCAGCCCAATGGAGCTCTCTACCTATTTTAGGATCAATGAACGGGAAACGGGGCAGTTTGAGAGAACCCTTATTATTGCAGAACCCGGATCATATGTGAGTTATTTAGAAGGGTGCACCGCTCCTGCTTACGATGAAAACCAATTGCATGCGGCAGTGGTTGAGTTGATTGCTCATGACGATGCTGAAATCAAATACTCAACGGTACAAAACTGGTATGCAGGAGATCGGAAAACAGGCAAAGGGGGCATTTACAACTTTGTCACAAAAAGGGGACGGTGCGCTGGAAAGCGTTCAAAGATTTCTTGGACCCAGGTAGAAGCTGGTGCGGCGATCACGTGGAAATATCCTTCTTGCATTTTGCAAGGCGATGATTCAGTTGGAGAATTTTACTCTGTTGCATTGACTAATGGAAAGATGCAAGCAGATACCGGTACGAAGATGATTCATCTAGGGAAACGGACAAAATCAACGATCATCTCAAAAGGGATTTCAGCAGATGAGTCTTCCAATACCTATCGAGGACTTGTCCATATTTCATCAAGGGCCGAAGGAGCGCGCAATTTCACGCAGTGTGATTCGATGCTTGTAAAAAACAATTGCAGTGCCAACACCTTTCCCTATATTGAAGTACATAACGATACTGCGGAGCTTGAGCACGAAGCATCCACATCTAAAATGAATGAAGAGCAGCTTTTTTACCTGCAAACGCGGGGGATTTCTCAAGAAGATGCGATACAAATGATTGTCAATGGCTTTTGTGAAGCCGTGATTAAAGAGCTTCCTCTTGAGTTTGCAGCGGAAGCACAAAAATTATTAACCTTAAAATTAGAAGGGTCGGTGGGTTAAATGTTAGAGATCAAAAACCTTCATGTGTCAGTGGAAGGAGAAAAAATCTTGAAAGGATTTTCCCTGACAGTGAATGCGGGAGAGATTCACGCGATTATGGGGCCGAATGGTGCGGGAAAATCCACTCTTGCAAAAGTTTTGGCAGGACACCCAGACTATGAAATCACCGATGGTTCCATCACCTTTTTAGGGAAGAATCTCTTGGAGCTTGAAATCGACGAAAGAGCCCATCTTGGGCTCTTTATGGGGTTCCAATATCCCGTTGAAATTCCTGGAGTGACAAACCTTCAATTTTTGCACAGTGCTTTGAATAGTAAACGGAAGAGTCAAGGAGAGGCGCCTCTTTCAGAAGAAGTTTTTCGAGAGCTCCTGATGAGTAAGATGCAAGAGATGGAAATCAGTCCTACTTTTTCTGAAAGAGATATAAATGGAGGCTTTTCAGGGGGAGAAAAGAAGCGTAATGAGATTTTGCAGATGGCGGTTCTTCAGCCAAAGCTTGCTGTGTTAGATGAAACCGACTCGGGACTCGATATCGATGCAATGAAAGTTGTTGCAGCTGGTGTTAAGTCGCAATTAAACGATGAGAATGCCCTTATACTCATCACGCATTACCAACGCCTTCTTGATTATATTAAGCCCCAATTTGTTCATGTGGTTGTAGATGGGAAGGTTGCTAAGACAGGAGGGGCTGAGCTTGCCCTTAAACTTGAAGAAAAAGGGTATGCAATCCACCAATGAGTTTACTAGAAACATTAAAACCTCTGTTTCAAGAGAATGCCCCCTGGAAAAAAGGAGTATGGTCTGCGATTGAGCAGCTAGGTCTTCCGACGAAAAAGTGGGATGCCTTTCGCTATAGTTCTTTGATGCAATTAAATCAGGGATCTTTTAAACTAGCTCAGGCTAACGACATTAAAATTTCGGGCGCCGCTGGGATCATTGCCCTCCCCCTAAATTCTGCGATGCGATCTCACGGCGCTCTTCTTTTGAAAGGGTTTCAAGAAGCGCTTATAGGGGAAAAGAACCCTTACGCTCTCCTCAACACAGCCTTTGCTGACTCAGGACTTTTTCTCTATGTCCCTCCTGGAAAGACAATTGAAATGGAATGGACACTTCCTTCTCTTGAGGAAGGAGCACTGCATACACCAAAAATGGAAATCTTTTTAGGAAAAGGTGCGCACTTATCAGTCCATTATACTCAGAAAGGACAGGGGCATTATTTTTACAACCAACATCTGCAATTCTCTCTTGAGGAAGGCGCAACTGCTTCTGTTAATGAGCATCTCGAACATAGCTCGGATGGCTTTGCTATGCATACGGTTCGAGCACGTCTTAAAAAGGAGGCCTTCTTTAAGATGTTTACTTTCTCAAAGGGAGCATGTTCTGAAAGACATGATATTCAAGTCTCTCTTGAAGGAGAGCGCAGTGAAGTAGACCTTAAAGGGCTCTCTTTGCCTGCGTTTAAAGACGAGGTGCACCACTATATCGACGTGAGGCACGTGGCCCCTAACTGTCGCTCGAATCAGCACTATAAAACGGCACTTATGAGACGCGCGCGCTCAAGTTTTGAAGGAAAGATATTTGTTGAGAAAGAAGCGCAGCAAACTGAGGCCTATCAACTCAACAATAACCTCCTTCTTAGTCCCAAAGCTCAAGCAATGAGCAAGCCAAATCTTGAGATTCTTGCAGACGATGTGAAAGCCTCTCATGGCGCAACAGTTGCGCGCCCCAAGGAAGAGGAACTTTTTTATCTGCAGTCGCGGGGGCTTAGCAAAAAAGAAGCAGAGTGGCATTTAGCTCGAGGCTTCTGCATGGAACTTGCATGCGAGAGTGTAATAGACAGATTCTTACGCCAAGGACAAGAAGATGGTTAATTCCTTCGACATAAGACGCGTTCGAGAAGACTTCCCCATGCTAAAAAAGATGATGAATGGAAGACACCTCATCTATCTTGATACTGCTGCGACGTCTCAAAAGCCTCAAAGTGTGATTGACGCAATCCACAGATTCTATTCTCTGGAGTATGGCACTGTTCATCGAGCGATTTATGAGCTTGCTGCCCATTCGACTGAAATGTATAGCACTGTCCGAACGAAAGTGCAGCAGTTTATTGGGGCTCGCGAAGAAGAAGAAATCATCTTTACAAGAGGGACCACCGAGTCGATTAACTTAGTGGCTCATTCTTATGGAAGGACTTTCCTAAAGAAAGGGGATGAGATCATCATTTCTGAAATGGAACATCATTCCAATATTGTTCCCTGGCAACTCCTAGCAAAGGAAAGGGGACTCAAACTTAAGTACATCCCCATGAGTTTAGAAGGGGAGCTTCGCCTGGATGTTTTTAAAGAGCTTCTCAGTGAAAGAACAAAACTTGTTTCAGTGGCGCATATTGCAAATGCAACGGGAACCATCAACCCGATAAAAGAGATCATTTCCCTCGCGCATCAAGTGGGAGCAAAAGTGCTGATTGATGGTGCGCAGGCAGCCTCCCACCTTTCTCTCAATGTTGAAGCTCTTGATGTCGATTTCTACGCCTTTTCAGGCCATAAAATTTATGGACCCACAGGAATTGGAGTTCTCTACGGCAAGCGAGAACTCCTGAAAGATATGCCTCCTTTCATTGGAGGAGGGGATATGATTGAAACCGTGACAATGGAAGAATCAACCTTTCAAGATCCTCCGTTGCGCTTTGAAGCAGGAACCCCCTCAATTGCAGAAGTGATTGGGCTAGGAGCTGCCATTGATTATATAGAGTCTCTTGGCCGCGAAAATATTGAAGAATGGCTCAACCATCTCCTTTCCCATGCTACCGAAAAGCTTCTTGAAGTCTCAGGACTCAAAATCATTGGCACTGCAAAGAAGAAGGGGCCCATTATCAGCTTTGTTCTTGACGACTTACACCCACTTGATCTGGGGACGCTGCTTGGTCTCAAAGGAATTGCTATTCGAACAGGACATCTTTGCGCTCAGCCTGCGCTTTCTCGTTTTGGTCTCAAATCGATTGCCCGTATTTCATTGGGGATCTATAACACTCTCAGTGATATCGATAATACTGTGGAAGCAATCCAAGAAGGTGTACTTCTTCTCAGGCCAGAAGTGTCTTACTAAAAGTCAAAGCGAACCTTTGCTGTAAGCCCTTGAAGGTTGAGATCAAATCGATCGTAGTTATCGCTGAGTGAAATAAAGAGCGTTTGGTTGACCCAGATTTGGGATTCCCATCCAGCTTCTAAAAGAATGTGGTAGCGACCGCGGGAATAATAAGTCTCTGCGCGAAGTCCAATTGACATCTCGATCACAGGTTTGATAATGCGTAGGCGATCTTGGATGTTAACGGTTGAAATTTCAGCTTGGAAAGGTTGGTTTTCATCCATAAGAGCACAAGTATCTTTGCGATGTATATCGTAGTGAAGCCACATTCCAGAAAATGACATATTTCCATAGAGGCTGAAAACTTTTGAGAATTGCCAAGAGGTATTTAGCCCCCCATGCACACCAATCCCCCATAGGGAATGATCGAAGCGAGCAGAGTAGTTAAAGAGAAGTTGTTGGAAGATGACTTGAAGAGGGATCGTTTCGTAAAAGACATTGTAGTCTTGTTTTTGCCATGTTCCTTTAACTCCAAAAAATGGGCGAAGTTTCAGAGATTTACTGACATAAAAATTTCTTCCTAGTTCAAGGTCTCCCACTTGGTAATGAAGATCATAATGGGCATGTGCTTTATCAAATTGGGGAACATCCATGCTTTGAAAAGCTGGAGTGAAGATTTCAAATCCGGGTTGTAGAAACTGAGAGCGTTTCGAATCTCCCACATTTGTATAAAACCATGTATACTGGAGAGCCATATCCCAACAGCCATGACAGAAGTTCCATCCCATACCTAATTTAAAGCCTGGATCCCAAGACCAATCAACTGATTGGACATCGCCTTTATTCGGAGAAGCAGCGCTATTGAGATTACCAAATCCTGTTTTTGCATAGGTGAGAGTATCTAAACGAGCAGTCCAATAAAGAAATACAGCTGAGAGATTGAGGTCCATTCCGCTATGAACCTTTGGTCCCGCGCATGGGGTAATCGGATGTATCGATCGATTACCGGAAGAGCCTTCCAAATTGTTCATCCGGTTCTCAAGTCCATTCATCCGGATTTCACTTTCTCCACGCAGAACCATGCATGGAAACAAAAATACTATGCAAATAGTCAATGCAAACTTCATGACAAACCCATTTAGTCCATATAATTTCCCACTAAACGAGATTGTCAATTGATTTTCAAGAAAAATATCTTATGTAAGATTCTGTTATAAATCCTGGAAGGAGGTTTTTGTTTTTTTTAGATAGTGTCGTTACAAGATAAATTTTTTGTTATACTTCTGCGCTATGAATGTGAAGGCAAGGAGTAGACTATGAAAAGTGCATATAGAAGACACGATCTATCAGATAGAATTTGGAGTGTTCTAGAGCCTCTTCTTATAGGAAGAAGAATCGGATGGGGTGGGGTTGTAAAAGACAATCGGTTATTTATTAACGCCATTTTTTAGATCCTTCGAACGGGAGCCCCATGGAGAGATTTACCCCCAGATTATGGAGACTGGAAGAATGTCCACTGTTGTTTTTGCCGTTAGAGAGATAACAGAGTGTGGGAGAATTTACTGGAATAATTGATTGTAGGCCCTTATTATGAACGACTTATGATTGGTGCAACCCATATTAAGGTCCATCCTCATGCTTCAGGTGCTGTGGGTGGGAATCAAGACATGAGTTAAACAAAAGGGGGCTTATACTAATTAAAAAATATTAATAATACTTTGTTGAGTCTATCTGACTAATCGAAATAAATAGTTGATGCTTGTATGCTGTAACCTTCCGTTCTGAATATGGAGGTCTAATGGCAGGAAGGTTGAATGGATTAACAGATATGCAATGGGACATTTTAGAGCCTTGCTCACGCAGTCCATCAATCCCTTTAGCTTGAAAAACTTCTTTTCCATCTTTAAGATGAACAAAGGCCAAGAATCTCAATTTTTCTCTTGGATGAGAGGCCTCTTGAAATAATTTTGTAAAGTTGTGTTCTTTCAATTGCTCAGCAACATTAGGTCTTGATGCCATATCTTCCTCTTTGTTGAAAAGAAAGATGCTTTATAAAAAAGTATTGTTACTATTTTCAATTAGTATAACAGACATTTTCAGTATAGTTAAGGCAAAAAAAAAGGCACCAAATTTTGGTGCCTTTTTCCATTTGGATCTTTAACAGTTGTTAGAAATCAAAGCGGAATTTCAAGTTGAGACCGTGAAGACTTAGGTCTCCTTGAGTGTCATTGTAAAGTCTGATGAAATTACCGTAACTCAGCCAGACTTGTTCCTCCCATCCTGCTTGGATTGCAAAATGGTAGTTATCATCATAAAACCACATCTCCCAACGCAGACCTAGTTCAAGCTCGCTAACATACCTAACACGATAGTTGTTCATCTCGGTATTAACAAGTTGCAAGTTTGTTTCTGAGTTATCTAAGAGAGTTAGCTGATCTTTACGGTCAACATCGTAATGAGTCCACATTGCACTCCATGCAACATTTCCAAATATACTCCAGCTTTTTGTCATGTACCAAGCAAGGTTCACACCACCGCGTATACCGAGTCCCCATGTGTCATGGTCTTGGTGCGAGTTATATGAGGCAGTTGCAAGGTCTGGACTAAAAGAAGAAGAATCAGCGGTAATTTTTGTTTTGAAGTCCTGCTCTTGCCAAGTTCCTTTGAGACCAAAGTGAGGCCGTATTACGAGATACTGGCTGAGGTAGAAACTTCTTCCTAGCTCAAGGTCAATCACATTGAAGTGAAGATCCCAGTCAGCATTTCGAACAGCATTGTTTAGTGCTGGGTCTAGGGCAATTGCTGCCACAACTGAGTTAACTGAGTTAGTAATCCCAATCCCTTTTGACGAACTGGATGCAGAGCTATGAAGCCATGTGTATTGGGTATACAAATCCCAACCGTCGTGACTGAGGTTCAGACCAAGCCCCACCTTAAAACCTGGGTCCCAGCCAAAACTTGGGTCGCTTACGCTACCTCGTCCAGTTACACCGACTGTAGAAGACAACTGGTCAAAATTCGCAGGTGAAGCTACACCGCTCATGGCGTAGTTAAGCCCGTCTTGCGTAGCTTTCCACCAGATGAAGTCAGCGGTGACAAAAACATCAGCGCCGTGAGCGACACGAGGTCCTGCGTTTGGTGTAATTTCTCTAAAGGTCCCACGTTGGTAGGTTCCTTGTCCTGATTGCGTGCTACCATTGCTTGAATCCATACTAGATCCATAGCTGCTACCACTAGAGTAGTTGCTATGAGCAAAAGCAGAACTAAACACAGTTGCACACAGTGCCCCTACTAGAGGCCAGATTTTCCTGAGTTTCACTTCCATTCTGAGTTTTCTCCCTGTTACAGAAATGCTAAAATATCATTCATTAATGCTTTTCCTTTTTAAACGACTTAAGAACAATTGTGCAAGCATTTTTTTCTCTTGCACCCTTTTTTTGTTGCTCTCACGTAGCTCAGAAAGGGTTTTTATTTCTTTCGAAGTACTATCAAACTCTACATGGGATTTCTTTGGCAAGAAAAAAAAACTGAACACACAAAAAATGTTCAGTTTTTATCCTTGTTTGTATTGAGATGCCTCTAGAAATCGAAACGTAGTTTTATTGTGAGTCCTTGCAAGATTAAATCCCCATGATCAGCCTGCACAACAAGCACTTTTTCAAAGTTGTTGTGATTAATCCAGAGTTGTTCTTCCCATCCTGCTTGGATCATAAAGTGGTAACGGTTTTCAAAAAACCACCACTCTCCTCTAAGACCCATCCCAAATTCTAGTACACCTTTGATGGTATGAAAATTATCTTCCACATGAATGGATGTAATTGGTGTATTAAGTGAAGGATTTCCAGCTCCTGGATTTCGGCTATCAGTTCGTGTGTCTCTTCTAGTAACATTAAACTGGCTCCAAAGAGTTGCTAAAGCAAAATCTCCGTATAGACTCCATGAAGGATCGATGTGCCATGCGGTTTTTAAACCAGAGCGAAGCCCAATGCCCCAGTAGTCCTGATCATTTTCCATTTTTAATGAAGTATCAATGGGTGTTGTTTCAAGGTTGTATCGAACGCTGTAGTCTTGATCAATCCAGCTCCCTTTGAATCCTACAAATGGGCGGAGCGTTAGAAAGCGGCTGATAAAATAGTTCCGACCTAAACTGACATCGATGGCGTAGAAGTGAATGTCCCACTCTCCACGTGCTTGAACAATCGAATCGTTATTTTGAATTAAGAGATTGATGTTTGCAACATCCCACGTTGGAAGCATTCCATTTCCGCTCGCATCTGACGTATTAGAAGCGCTTGAATAGTACCACGTGTATTCAGCACAAACGTCCCAACTGTCATGAGGAAGGTTAAGTCCAAGCCCTGCCTTAAATCCTGGGTTCCAGCTCCAGTCAGGGTACTTTGTGCTTCCTTTGCCAACACTTGTGATGCTATTCCCCGCGCCCGTTATAACATAGGAAAGGTTGTCTGTTCGCGCAGTCCAATAGATAAAATCCCCATTAATAAAGGTATCGATTCCATGGTCAACCCGCGGGCCTGCTCCTGGTGTAATATGATTTGGAGGGGTAACACTTCCCGGAGCTACTACGGGAGCTTCATACTGCGTAGCGCAAAAAGCCGTTGCGCAAAGTGTGAGAAAAGATGCGAGGTATTTCATAGATGATTCCTTTTATATAGTGCTTTTCACAAGGTATATGCAGCTGCAAGAAAAAAATCAAGTTGGGAGAATTCTAAGGATAGGCCTTAAGGGTTTAATCCTTGCATCGAATAGATGAGTTTATTCAAAAGTTCTAGCCAACTGTAGCCTTGCTTTGTGAACTGTTTTAGGATGAAGTACCAAGCGGCAAAGAGAAGCCCAAGCCCAAGCAATGATTTAATCGACATCCCAAGGAAAGCAATCTGAACTTGGGGAGCTAGTCGGTTGGCTATCCCTAAGAACATTTCGGCCATTAGAATTGCAACAAGCGCAGGCGCTGCCAATTGAATTGCTATCGTAACAATTTGATTCACAAGATCAAAAGTTACTTTCCAAAAATTACTTTTCACGGAAAGGAAGTGAGGGTTGATCAGTTTATCAGGGGGAATAAGCTCGTATGACTTCATGAGTGCATCAAAGAAGAGAAAGGGTCCATCAATTTGAAAGAAGATAACAATTAAGATGTAATTAAAAAGGATTCCGATCGGAGATGTTTGAGTTTGCATTGAAGGATCTTGCGCTTGCATGATCGAGGCCCCCCTTAAGTAGTCAATAATGGTACCAGCGGTTTGGACCATGTAAAAGGGGACTGTAATAAAAAATCCTAATAGGAGACCGACTAATATTTCCTTCAAAGAATACAGAATGTAGGTGTTGCTAAATCCGATTGGTCCAGTTGTTTTTACGGCAATAAAGGGGAGAAAGATTGTTGCAACACAGATAGCAAGGCCCATTCTGGCAATTCCTGGAGCAAGCTTTGCTCCAAAGAAAGGAGCAAGGACTAAGGAAGGAGCGATCCGCATGATAATCAAAAAGAAAACGGAAAGGACTTGCATGATGCTGATGTTTGGAAGGTTTGAATAGAGCTCAGCATAGTTCATGAGGCTATCTCAACAACGGAGTCAGTAGGTAGCATTTTGAGGCGATAGAGGGGCAGTTTCATGTGTTCCACTTAGGGAAATTCAGGAAAATATTATTAGCAAATTGCATGATTTGGGCACTTAAAAAGCCTCCCATAAAAATGAGAGTCATAATCACTGCAACAAGCTTTACAGTGAAGGAGAGAGTTTGTTCTTGGATCTGTGTTGCAGCCTGGAATATCGCAACGGAAAGTCCAAAAGTCATACTAATTAAAATTGGAGGCCCTGATAGGATTAATATCAGAAGAAGGGCTTGATAGGAGAGTTGATAAATTTCCGACTCGTACAAGGATAACTCCTACTGTTTATACGTTTGTACCAACCCGTGAATGACCATTGTCCAGCCGTCCGTCATTACAATTAGGAGAAGTTTTAATGGAAGGGCAATCGTCAAAGGAGAAAGCATCATCATTCCCATTGCAAGGAGAATGTTTGAAGTTACAAGGTCAATGACAAAGAAGGGGAGGTAAATCAGGACACCGATTTCAAATGCCCCTTTCAATTGAGAGGTAATATAGGCGGGAGCAAGGACAATAAAATCATCCATTTTTAGGTCTTTCTTAAAGTCTTGCGGCATGCTTTGGTATGCAAGTTGATAGAAATTTCTTTGGTGACTAACGGTCATATTCCGCACTAAAAACTGTTTGAGCGGTTCTTTAGTTTTTTCGACAATGTTGTAGATGTAAACTGCTGAGCTTTGGGAAAAGAGATTTTTTGGGGCGTCTTTATTGATATACTCTTTTCCAGCATCATACATTGCAACACAGGTTGGGAACATCACGTAAATACTCATCAATAGGGCAATCCCCGTCAGAGCTTGGTTTGGGGGTGATTGCTGCACACCCAGGGCGTTTCTGAGAAGAGAAAGGACAATGACAATTTTGAGGAAAGAAGTTAAAAGGATAATAACATACGGAAGCAGAGCCACTAAGGTGATGACAGCCATCATCGTGATGACATTTGGTTCGCCGCCTCCTTTGTCGTCCGATGCTTGAGCGGCATCGCCTTCGCCTTGTTGGGCTTGTTCGGCAATTTTTGCAATCGCCCCTGCAATACCTTCCTCTTCAGCATAGGCTGAGTGCGCAACAAAGCATAGGAAGCAAAAGATCAAAAGAAGAAATTTTTTATTAATTATCATTTTCGTTTCATAAACGTCTCGAAGGCTGATTCAAGAGCGCGCCACTGGTTTTCCAAACTTGCGTTGATGATACCAGCTTCCGTCTCAATAATACAACCCCCAGGAGTAATATCTTCCCGTTCTTCTATGATAAATGTTTGGACGTGTTCGAGAATGTCTCGCAGTTCTTTCTTCCTTTCCTCTAAAGCTTCTTTATCTTGCTTTGCAACAAAGATCTTAATGTGGTGGTTTTGTGTGACAGGTTTTAATGTTTGTCTGACAATATCGACGATTGTCTCTGGCTTAAGTTCTAGTTCACGGCCCACGATTTTCTTTGCAGCTTTTAATGCAAGAGGAAGGATCGTTTTCTGAAGCTCATGCTCCAGTTGTTTGACTCTCTCTTGGTAATAGAGAATCTGTTTATTGAATTCTGAAAGCCCTTTGTTAAACCCTGCTTCTTCCGCTTTAGCAAGAAGCTTTTGACACTCCTCTTTATTGTTTTCGAGGTAGGTTTTAACATCTGCTTTTGCTTTATTCAAGACGTCGGTTGCTTTCAGCAATTCGCTAAACTCATCCGAGGGGATCACTTTATCGTCCGATCCCTGTGTAATTTCACCAGAATATATTAATGAAAAATACTTACTCATGATTCTTTATGCACCTTGGGAATTAGTCCTAATACTTGTTTTGTAAGAGCTTGATGGGCTTCATCGTTATTAATATCTGTAAAAAACTTCCGAAGAATTTTTGTTCTTCCAGTATCTAATCGGTGGTAAATATGCCATAGAAGAGAAGGGTGACAACCAAAAAGGGCTTTTGCGAGGCGATTAAACCCTCGATGATGCAGGATGGCTTTTAGCTTTTCGCCATCGCCATTCCAGCCGTCCAAATTCAATCTTGCAAAGGAAAGAGGCTCTTTTGTCTTCAATAAGGATTTCAAGTATTCATGTTCTTCCTTGGAAAGAACTCTTTGGATTTTTTTGATCTGTTCCGACTTAATGACATGCTTGAGTTCCATCGCTAGATCATGAAGTCCTAGATAATCTACAAGAATCTGGAGTTCTTTTTTTGATAAATCTAAAAGAGCATTTAAAGGATGATCGGGTAAAAATTCAAAAGGAAGAAACTCCTTTTGATCAGAGATCAACCATTCATAAACTGCTGATGCCAAATAGTTTTTTGCGACGTCCTTTAGAGGATGGATTGTATCGGTCAATTTAAAGTGGTTTTGGAGCTTGGTCGATTGGGGCTTATCAAGTACTGACAGAATCTTTGCTTTATCGTTTTCTGCAAAAGGTTCCAGGAAAGTAATAAGCCAAGAGTAGTGAATGCGACTCAGGCGGGCTTCCATTGTTGTGGAGTGGGAGAATGGATCCTCCTTCGAAGGGCGTATACTCTCCAGTTTTTCGAGTTCTTCCCTTGCTAGGTAGCGACCAACCGATGATTGCAACCCCGAACCCCCTCGTTCCAAGAGATTTTTAAAAACAACCCATGAGGAGGTATTCATCTATTACACCCCTCCTTCTCCAGGAGGTTCTGAAGGAGGTTTTTTACGGATGGTATTAATTAAGGGAATAGGGTTGAAGAGCTCCTTCAGCCCACCCTTCTTTTTAAGTTGTGGGTAAAATTTCCAGCTGATCCATCCGAGTACTATTGCGAGAAGAACCGCGATAAAGGTAATAATAAAGAAAAGGACGCGGAAGCGACTTACTGAGTTTTTACTCATCACGATGTTCCACACGCTGACGTATTCTCCTGGTTTCCCACCAAGGGATTCAGGCATCTGCTCTAAAGTGATATCTGTAAATCTTGAGCGATCAGAAACGACTGTGACGTTATTAATATCAAGGCCTGTCACACTTCCTGAAATTAAACGTTTAATCTTGTTTTCTAAATGGATATTGGGATCATCAATGACCCCTTGATGTTTCACATAAACGGCAGCTGTGATTTGTTTCTTTTCGGTTGATTGTCCAAGGCCTGTGTCTTCAGGAGGAAAAGAAATTTGTACATTAGCTTCAATGACACCATCAATCATTAGAATAGTGTTTGTCAATTGTTGTGCTAGACCCGCTTGATATCGAATTGTTTCCTCTTTATCAGAAGTCATGAGCCCCTGTTTTGCAAAAAGCTCGAGCAGAGTTGTCCCCTTTTCTCTAGGGAAACCGTTTTGGTTAAGATAGGCAATGGCTTCAATCGAATACTTTTCAGGCACCATAATCGAATATTTCGAAACAGACCCTTCCGCCCCAATACCAGAGGTTGCTGCAGCTTGCTTCATTGCTGGAATGCCTTTACTCTCAAGTAACACAAGGGTAATATTTGCTTCTTTTTCGCTAACATTGCTTACAACTTCTCGGCTATTATCACATCCCGTGAACAAGACAAGGAAGCTTCCCATTAAACTAAGCAGAAGAACAGAACGTATTATTTTTCTCATGATACCATACTCAACAAGCACTACTTTTTCCGCACTTTAGCAGGTCCAAGAGTTTATACCAACGATTATGTAGATTGTATGGCTGTGATTGCGATTGTGAAAACAATGTCATCGACAAGTGCGCCACGAGAAAGATCATTGACTGGTTTCTTTAGCCCTTGAAGCATTGGACCGATAGAAAGAACATCTGCGCTTCGTTGTACAGCTTTATATGTAGTGTTTGCGGTGTTGAGATCAGGAAAAACATAAACAGTTGCTTTTCCTGCGACAGGGCTGTTGGGTGCCTTTTTTGCAGCAACATCGGCGCTATATGCAGCATCGTATTGCAATGGGCCATCAACAGGAAGATTAGGGTGCTTTTGTTTTATTAACTCTGTGGCTTCTTTCACTTTAGCGACATCAGCGCCTGTACCTGAGGCTCCTGTAGAGTAGCTAATCATGGCAACACGCGGAGAGATTCCAAACTGCTCTGCGGAGTCGGCGCATTGAATGGCAATATCGGCAAGTTCTTCTGCTGTCGGGTTTTGATTCACTGCGCAATCACCGTACACTAATACTTGTTTTGGCAAACACATAAAAAAGATCGAGGAGACTCTAGCGGTATCAGGCTTTGTTTTAATAAGCATGAGCGCGGGGCGGATAGTATGCGCGGTAGTATGAATCGCTCCGGCAACAAGGCCATCTACAACACCCTCAGCAAGCATTAGGGTTCCTACAACAATGTTTTCTTGCAGGGCCTCATATGCATTTTTTTCGGTGATTCCCTTGTGTTTTCGAAGCTCCATCAGGGAAGGGAGATATTTTTCTCTTAGGGGCTTTGGATCGAGTATTTGAATATCTGGGGTAAGTGTAATCCCATTTTTTTTGGCAATATCCTGGATTTTTTCAGGGTTGCCTAGAAGAATAGGCTGCGCAATTTTCCGCTGTGCGCAGATACTAGCAGCCTTGATAATGCGAGGTTCCTCTCCTTCAGGGAGGACAATTTGCTTGCGGGCTTTTTTGGCTTTTTCGATGAGTTGATACCGGAAGGCTGGAGGGGACAAGTTGCGCTCTGATTGCGCCCCAAGGAGTTCTTTTAGCCAAGGTGCATCAATATGGCTAGCAACATACTCCTTAAGAGCGGTTCTTCTTTCAAGATCGTTTTCGGAGATTTTTATATTGAGATTTTGGAGAGAGATTGCGGTGCGAAGCGTATCGGTTTTTACTTTGAGGACAGGAAGGCCCTCTTGCATCGCACGCGTGCAGAGTTCCAGGGCCTTTTTAGATGGAGCGTAATCTCCGCTCAGAAGGAGGCCAGCAATTTTTATTCCACTAAGATATGCAATACATGTGGCTAGTATAGTGTCAGATCGATCGGAGGGAGTGATAATCATCACGTCGGGTTTGAGCACATTTGCCATATGGTCGATTGTTGCCGCAGCAATTGCAAAAAAATTGACGCGATGGAATTTCATGTTTCCCTCAGAGATAATTTCTGCATCAAGATATTTAACAACATCTTCAACCCTGGGAGCCATCAATTGGCGATTCCAGGGAAAGCATCCAAGGACCTTAAAATTTGGATGGGCAAAAATCTGACATAGCGCCGTTTCCTCAGCATGATCTTCAGGAAGATCAAAAAGATCAATCCGTGCAGTTCCATATTGGTCGACCGGTGCGCCCACCTTGTTAATCATACATCCAATCGTTCGAGGGTTTTCAATCCCTCCATAGGGCTTTGCTTCAATGATGATTTGTTCTTTCAACTCTAAAGGGGATTTTCCTCCGGGTGTTGTGACAAATACCACTTTCGCATCGAGAGCTTTTGCAATGGCACTGTTCAGGTTTGGGGCGTAGGGGCGTAGTTGAGTTGAGATAATTCCTTGAAGGATTAGGATTCCATCTTTCTCTGATTCCTGCTCTACTTGTCCGATAATCGCTTCTAGGATGACATCTTCTTGCCCCGTGCTAAGGAGGTTTTCTATCTTGTTGAAGTCAAGATCGGGCTGATTGCCAAAAGGGTTTAGATAATTTACAGAAAGGCCCTGACTCTCTAAAGCATGGATTAGTCCTATTGAGACAGTTGTTAACCCAACACCTAAACCAATAGGAACCATTAAGATCGTATGTTTCATAACGCTTTCCTCACGATGGCTGCAGCGTCGCGTGCAATCATGAGTTCTTCATTTGTAGGAATGACAAGCGCTTTTAGATTAAAGGGGTTAAGGTGTGTCATGACTTGATCCCGAATTCCAGAAGCGTTTTCTCCAATCCCTCCAGTAAAAATCACGCCATCAATATGCTGCAAAGGAACAAGGTAAGCGGCAATATATTTTGCCAGGCGATAGCAAAAGATATCGATGGCAAGTTTTGCTCTAGGATCCGCACTTTCAGTCAGAAGTCTCATATCTTCACTGATACCTGAAATGCCCAAAAGCCCACTTTTTTTATTAAGGATTGAAGTCACATCCTTACTACTGACCTGCAATTTTTTTGCTAAAAACCCTACAATGCTCGGGTCGAGATCACCACAACGCTGCCCCATGACAAGGCCTTCTAAGGGGGTGAGGCCCATGCTGGTATCGAGGCTTTCTCCTCCTCTGACCGCAGCAATGCTACAACCATTCCCGAGGTGGCAGCTAATAAAAGAAGTCTCGCTTAAGGGCTTGTCGATTTCATCCGCCCCTTTTTGGACAACATAGCGATGGCTCGTTCCATGAAATCCATATCTACGGATCTGAAATGTTCCATAGTATTCATAGGGGAGAGCATAGAGGTAGGCCACTTGAGGCATTGATTGATGGAAAGAAGTGTCAAAGACGGCAACTTGGGGAAGATCGGGGAAGGCTTTCCCCATGATTTCGATTCCAAGCGCAGCTGCAGGGTTGTGCAAAGGAGCTAAGTGGTTGCATTCTTTAATTTTGCTGAGCACATCCTTATCAATTTTGACTGAGGCGCTGAAAAACTCTCCTCCATGGACGACTCGGTGTCCTATTCCTAAGATCTTCTCATCCCCTAGAAGATGAAGGATTTCTCCCAAAGCGTCGTTATAATCTCCCTTTCCTAAGTCTTTTGACCCATTGGACCACTTCAACGTTGCACGGGACGTATTTAAGTTCTCGGCAAGCCCTTTTAGATGAACATCACCTGACTCTGGCTCAATGAGTTGAAATTTGATTGATGAGCTCCCACAATTGAGAACAAAGACAACGTCCATTTGGCTTCCCCCCTACCCCCTATATATAAGTTTAGGGATTTTAGGAAAAGGGAATTGAGCGGGTTTTTAAGGTATACTTTAGATGGAATAGGACTTTGCTAAGAGGGAAACTCTTCTTTCCGATCAGGATGAGGAACAGCGTTTTAAGGTAAAAACTGAGAATGAGAAAAGGTTTGGCAAGCCGGAAGGAAAGAGGCGTTTTTTCTACGGAAGAGAGAAGACGGTCGGCTTCTTGTTTTGGTTGCTCCCATTTTTCACTTTCCGTGCTATCGCTGAGGATAATTGAATGCTTTGCAAAAAAATGATGTCCAGCAGTGATATGAACATTGGCCCAGCGGAAAAATCCAAAGGGGGATAGGGGCTTTATGCAAGCCTCTTGGAGAAAAGACTCCTTGGAAAGCTCAAAGAGAGAAGCTCTACTGCAGTCAGTGATCACTTTCCATTCCTCAAAATTTGGGACGGCCCGCTCTAGAAAGTGAGGGCCATCTGTTGTGACAAGAGGAAGGATTGCTTGATCACGCGGCCAAAGAAGCAGAGGGTGGAGGTGAAAAGCACGGACAAGAACATTGTTTTCGTCCAGATAGAAGTAGATTTGGCTAGGCCTTTCCAGTGTTTTCCTCTCTTTAATGAAGCACTTTTCAATATAGGGATGGCGATTTTCGCAAGTGCTTGAGAGGAATAGTTAAAAGGGGGAAGGTGTGGCTTCATTTTTTCCATCGAAGTGTGTATACTGCAAATGGCAACAAGGCGTTTTCCTTGCTTGATCGCATCGCAGTGACACGCAGTCATAAGGGTGTAGGGGTTTTCTTCACATTTGATCGTTCGAAACTCTACGGTAAGGAAAGACTCAAGGGTTTTAAAGTGGGGATGCGCACAAATAATCTTCTCATCTTCCACTGTTGTGTAGAGAACATAGATTCCGTCAAAGTTTTCTAAATTTCCCGGTGAAAACTGGAAGGGGAGCTACCTTTCCAAAAAGGTCTGAATATACTCTTTTCCCCAAACGACATTAATAATATGGGCGGTCATTCTTTAATTCCTTGGATAACCCACCCTGGGCAATTTCCGAAGCGGCGGAGGTAGTAGTCGCGCACTCCAGCAAGAAGCGCACGGTAAAAGCGGAGGCGGAGGCGCCTGACATGGGTCTTTTTTGAGAAGGGAAACTGAAGGTATTTGAGAAGGAGAAGCTTAAATGTATGAAGGCTTTCTTTTAGGATCGCTTTCTTAAGGTGCTTTTGCTCCTTTAAAGAGCAGTTTTTTTCAATCCAAAGGAGGCGATTGCGCCACCAAAAATAGCATGTATGCGGTGTTCCTCCGGAAAAGGAAGCTGATTTTTTATGGAATAGAATCGCTTCAGGGCACGCTTGCGCTGCAAAGCCTAGTTTTTTTGCGCGAAAGCACCAATCAGACTCTTCCCAAAAAAGAAAAAACCGCGGATCAAAAAGACCGACCTTTTTAAAGACCTCTGCTTTAGCAAAAATCGCCACTCCACAAACGTAGTCTAAGAAGATAGGGTTTATCCATGCGCTTGCTGGAGCATTCGCCCCTATAAGTTTGAAAGATCCCTCTTTCGCATTCCATGTGCCCCCTAAGTGGTCGATTTTAAATGGGTCATCCATCAAAAGGGCTTTGCCGCCTTGAATCGGAACATCGCGCATTAAGAACTTTTCAAGGATATCTTTTGTAACGACAGTATCATTATTCAGGACAAAGATGTAGTCTGCCCCCTCTTCAAGAGCGTAGCGGATCCCCACATTATTCCCTTCAGCATAGCCGAGGTTTACCCCTGTTTCAATGAGGTGCACCTTAGGAAAAGCTGCTGAAAAAGCTGCTGCAGACCCATCAGACGAACCATTGTCAACAACGACAATTTTGTGGAGAGTGGACACTTCTTTCAGGCTTCCCAAGCACCGAAGGGTATCCTCTTTTCCATTCCAATTCAGAATGATGACGTAGATTTTCATATCTTGAGCATAACCGAACCACTTACTTATTTCAACGCAAGAGCTTCCAAGTTTTTCTTGGATGAAATGGAAGGGTTTTTATATGCTGGTGGGGACATTATTAACAAAATGCCCCGAGAGGCGGTCACCTCTCGAGGCGCGAAACTAAGGTACATCCTTTTTGAAGCAAAAGAACCTTAGCCTCACCTCCTATTTTATGGAAGTGCGGCGAAAAAATCTACCCCTCTTCTCAGCGCAGATCTTTTCTGAGAAGATGGTTTCCCTTTTCGGATGTACCTTAATTTGTTCTAGAGCGCTCCTTTCTGTTTGCGGATAGGGCGCTTTGGAACATTTAAAAACTGAGGTACAAAATATGGCGAAAGAAAAATTCTGGACGCATACGTTATTTAAAAACGTAGGCTGCGTCGAACTCTCCTATAGCGAGATCGCAAAGCTTTGTGAGGTATCTTTGCGGAGTGCAAAGAGCTACGTTCAGCGCGATGTTGCCAATGGACTTATCGAAAGATGGAATAGTTACTATGGGCACCCAGTCTCCAATAGAATCTGCACGGGGAAAAATGTCTACTACCTCACTTCTAAAGGGAAGGTTTTTTTTGTAAATCACTTATAAATAAAAATTTATGATTTTTAGGTTAGAAAGGGTAGGTTTGAGCGGCAGAAAAAAGAAATGGAGATAAATGAATGTAAATAATTCTGAACATAAAGGAAGACATTTTTTGGTGATTGTTGTACTATCTGGCGCAAATTTGAACATTTGGAGAGCGAGGACAAATGGGAAATGTTTCTGAGAACATAACATCTTATAATTCAGTGTTCTGTGCAGCATTTGCGATGGCTGCAGTTCAGCACTTTTGTAAAATATCTAAAACGACAAGTGCGGTAACAATACTTACTTCAGGTTGTTTGAATGCTGGAGGAGCTTTTTTAGTCTCAAAAAGTCCAATTCAAGATAAATATAAGTTTGTATTAACTATCTCGGTGGTGGCTTTGGGATCGATTTCATCATGTGGCTTGGAAAAAATTTCAAAAAAATTCAGTATTTCTAAAACCGCGAATAGGACACTGAGTTTAAGCTTGGTGTCAAGCGCTTTTGTTGGACACGTCTTAGAGAAAAAAACACAAAGGGTGGTAGAGCGACAGAGAGAGCAAACACTCCGTGCTGCAAGCAGCACTTCTGCACCTGAGAGAAAAAAAACACAAAGGGTGGTAGAGCGACAGAGAGAGCAAACACTCCGTGCTGCAAGCAGCACTTCTGCACCTGAGAGAAAAAAAACACAAAGGGTGGTAGAGCGACAGAGAGAGCAAACACTCCGTGCTGCAAGCAGCACTTCTGCACCTGAGAGAAAAAAAACACAAAGGTATGATAGAGCGACAGAGAGAGCAAACACTCCGTGCTGCAAGCAGCACTTCTGCACCTGAGAGAAAAAAAACACAAAGGTATGATAGAGCGACAGAGAGAGCAAACACTCCGTGCTGCAAGCAGCACTTCTGCACCTGAAGGTATAGAGGCATACAGAGGTCTAGAGGCAAAGAATTTTGGATTAACTCAAGCGGTCCGTCAGTTTGATTTGGATAACTTGTTGGGCGATGAAACCCTCGATTTATATAACGAAGACTATAAGGAACTTTTCCACTTGGATGCGTATATCTGTCCTGATGTTTTGGAAGACAAAGGCATGGAGGATAAGATTGGAGAGCTTCTACGAAGCTATAGAGGTAAGTCCAATAGTCTTGCTTACTACACACAAAGAATTTTTGGCCTGCTCTTGAAGGCAAAATGTGAGTGGAATTCACTGCAAGATCCAGTGGGAAAAGACAGTCAAATTTCAGACCTTAGTGCATGGATTAAATCCACATGTAAAGGCTTTATTGATGCACATAAAAATTGTGATGATCAAGTCTCTAGTCAATTGCAGACTCTTGCTATTGAAGCTGCGATTCACGGCGCTATTTCCAGGGACTTTTCATAAAAAAGTTTTGACATCGACTAAGATTTAACAGAAGATAACACTTCTGATTAACTTAGAGGTGTTTATGTCAAAGAAACAAGTGGCCAAGTTCTATTCTGAAGTAGATCAACTCCTAGATCAGCAAGCCTTCATTGAGTCCATAGAAATAGAATTCAAAGATATCCAAGACCCACGTGCTAAAGATAACTTGTCGTATCCGTTGGTTGCCCTACTAGTCATTATCTTAGCAGCGGTCATAGCTGGGGCTAATGCTATCATCCATATTCATGAGTATGCATGTACAAAAATCAGCTTATTCCAACGGCTTCTTGGAATCAAAAAACCTCCCAGCTATACAGTGTTTTGGTGGCTTCTCGTTATGCTAAACCCCCAAAAATTACAAGAGACTTTCATTCGATGGATGAAAGCTCTTCCTGTTGAAGTGAAAAAGCAAATTATCGCAATCGATGGTAAAAGGCTCAATGGGGCATCCAAGCAAACAGTTCATCTTGTCTCGGCTTGGGAAACAGGTCGAAGTTTGTTGCTAGGCCAAGTCAAAACAGAGGAAAAATCAAATGAAATTACTGCCATTCCAGAATTGATAAAAGCCATAGATATCAAAGGATCAATTATCACTATTGACGCTGCAGGCTGTCAGAAAAAAATTGTGGAAGACATTCGCAGGGCAGGAGGCGATTACGTGATAGCTCTAAAAGGCAACCAAGGAACTTTACATGATGAAGCCCAAAACTTCTTCGATCAGGCAAGGGAGGTTGAATATGAAGGGGCAGAGTGTGCTAGGGCCAAGAAAATTGAAAAAGCTCATGGAAGAATCGAGGAGCGAGAAGTTGCTGTAGCCAGTAACCTAGAATGGTTAGACTGTCGAGAAGAGTGGCAAGACTTAAAGACTCTTATCGAAGTAACTTCAAGACGAGAAGTTAGGGGGAAAGTTAGCGTAGAAAAACGTCACTACATCTCAAGCCTTTCTTTAATTCCTCAGGAGGCGATAAAGCTAGTGCGAGGGCACTGGGGAATAGAGAACCATCTTCATTGGATGATGGACGTAGTTTTCAAAGAAGATGCCTGTTGTATAAGCACGGGTAATGCCCCTGAGAATTTTGCGGTTTTTCGGCGAATGGCGCAGTCGATACTTCAGGTAGATGCAAAGGGAACAAAAGGGATAGCAAAGAGACGGCGGCTAGCTGGGTGGAACGATAGCTATCTTATTAAACTACTTGGAATATTAATCAACGACACCTCTGTAAAGTCTTTTTTATGAAAAGTCCCTGCGCTATTTCAAGGGAGATTTTGGGAGCTTTGACTGTTATGGAATATACAAACCAGCTCATTAAAACAATGGTTTATCAACATGATCCAAACTATAGACATCAGGCTGATTTTGAAAGACAGGTGCAAGAAAAAATTCCTGGAAAATTAAACCTTCCAACTTCAAAGATTCACACGTATGTGGCACACCATATGGCAGATAACAACGATGTAGATCAAGTATTGGATGCCGTTGCGACACAGTATAAGCCAGCAGAGTATTTAATTGACGGGCTGAATTCTAATCGAGCCACTAGATTATATACTGCGGCGCTAGGATGGTATAATGATAAATTTTTTGCTCCACTACAAGATGAAAGAGGAGAGACTCGAGAAGGATGTCAGCAAGCCTATGACAGATTAGTATCAGCTGTAGGTGGTGAGCCAGACGATTATGATTTCGCAGGTCTTACTCAAGAGGCAAAAATATATTTCCTGGTTAAAAACAACATTATTACTCCGCAGATTGAATGCTAATAGGCGGGATGATCCTAAACCCTTCCTGAGCTTCTTTAAGAAAAGCTGTAAGTAGGGGGGTGTCTTCTATGAGACGGTCGATGATCCCCTCTTCAAGGGCTTGATATAATACGTCGTTGTCAAGATTAATAAAGGCCTTTCCTGAAAACTCCGCAATCACAGGGTGATGTTCTCGTTTAGCTTGCCAAATGATCGAGACCTCTTCGAGGGTTTGGAGGTCGGTGAATGTTTGTACTGCTTTGGTTTTGCGGACGTTAGAAATCCCCTCTTCTAGAAGGCGAAGACGCTCAAATGTGGATGCGTTCATAAACCTCGTCAGGGGAAATTTGTTCCATGCAGAAAGGAGAGCGGCACTTTTTTCGAATACAGGGGGTGCACGTTCTGGGTTTTTGAAAGGCAGTTCCATGAGAAATTTGGTAGGGGCCGCAGAGCTTCGGGTTGGTAGGGGAGAAGACTGCTAGAGTGGGGGTTCCTATTGCGAAGGCGATGTGCATGGGGCCTGTGTCATTGGTCACAAAGAGATCAAACTTTTCGATAAGGGCTGCAGTGACGCGAACAGGGAGTTTCCCGGCGACAGAGATGGCTCCTGGAATATTGCTGGCAATCTGCTCTGCTAGGGGGGCTTCTCCCTTGTCTCCGGTAATCATGAGGGTGGCCCCTTTTTCTTTTGCCAGCTTTCTTCCGAGCTCGACAAAATGTTTGGGATCCCATTGTTTATATTTGTCCTTGGCTCCAGGGTGCATCCCAATGATGAGGTGTGTGTTTGGAAGGTGTTTCAAAGCGGTTTCGTTTTCGTCTTTGGTCAAAAAGAGTTCCATTTCTGGGGAGGAATCCTTGCAGCCGGCAATATTTAGGCGGCGCTGGATTTCGTGGATAGGGGACTGCTCAATGGGGTCGGTTAAAAGGTAATCAAGACCTTTGTTAATTCCTTCGGTTCCCACAATTTTTGAAGGGCCCGCAAGAGAAACTAACGGAAGAATTGGGCGCTGCGAGAGGTGGAAAATAAGGGCGGTATCAAATGCTTTTTTCCTAAGGCTTCCCAGAAGTTTGATAGAAGAGAGGAGTGCAGGGTTTTTAAGTGTGAAAATCTTGTCGAGATAGGGATTGTTTTGAAAAAGTTGTTTTCCAATAGGGCTCGTTAGAAGTGCGATGTACCCTTTCGTGTGTTTTTTTCTCAGAGCGCGAATTGCGGGGGATCCCCAGAGGGAATCGCCTATTCCCGTTGTTGAGACAACAAGGATTCGGGGCGCGCCCCTCTGCTGGTTTTTTCTTTTTGGGGCTAGAGCAAGGAGGAGTTTAATCAAGGTATTCTTCATGGGTGGCATTATAAATCATCGATGGATAAAATAAAAATTATGAGATTGGAATTTAAAGTTGTTGGTCTTGACTGCGCAGAAGAAGTTGCCATCTTAAAAAAAGCCCTTGCAAGACGGGAGGGGATCGCTGATCTGAACTTTGATGTTTTGAATGCTAAGATGATTGTCACTTGCGAGGGTGTAAGCGCGGATCAGATCACTCATTGGGTCCAGGACGGAGGGTTGAAAGCTGTCTTATGGAAAGAAAGAGAAAAGCTTGAAGAGGGGGCTTTTTGGAGTCGTTATGGAAGACTCTTTACAACAATTATCAGTGGGATCTTTTTGGTTCTTGCTGTCTACTTTCATCTAAGAGGAAGTCCTGTCTCAGATCGTTTGTATTTTATGGCAATGGTTTTTGGCGCCTATTTTGTGATTCCTAAGGCCTATCTTGCGCTTAAAAGTTTTCAACCGGATATGAACCTTTTGATGCTTATTGCAATGGCTGGAGCGATTGCGATTAATGAGTGGTTCGAAGGGGCAACTGTTGCATTTTTGTTTTCTGTAGCTATTTTGCTTGAGCATTGGAGTTTGGAGCGGGCTCGCAAGGCTGTTTCAGCGCTAATGGATTTATCTCCAACGATTGCGCATGTGATTGATAAGGGGGATGCAAGGGTCGAAGAGGTTCAAGTGGGAGATCGGATTTTAGTGCGCCCGGGAGAAAAAGTTCCTCTTGATGGAATCATTGAAGAAGGAGCGACTTCAATTAACCAGTCACCGATTACAGGGGAGTCGATTCCCATTCAAAAGAAAGAGGGTGATGAAGTCTTTGCGGGGACATTGAATGAAGACGGAGCGTTTGAATGTCGGGTGACCAAAGGGGCTAATGATACAACGCTTGCACGCATCATTCACTTAGTCGAAGAGGCTCAGGCAAAGCGCGCAAGCTCGCAGCAATGGGTCGAAAAATTTGCAAAGATCTACACGCCAATCATGATTTGTATTGCCATCTTAGTTGCGATTGTCCCTCCGCTTTTGTTTGGAAGTGGATGGGATATGTGGCTTTACCGCGCCCTTGTGATTTTGGTCATTGCATGTCCCTGCGCTCTTGTCATTTCTAATCCTGTGAGCATCGTCTCTGGAATGACGGCTGCAGCAAGAAAGGGGGTCCTAATCAAGGGGGGAATGTTCTTAGAGATGCCTAGCAAACTCCGTGCTCTTGCTCTAGATAAGACAGGAACGTTAACTTATGGGCGTCCTGAAGTTCACCGGGTGATTCCCCTTAGTGGGCATACCGAGGAAGAACTTTTGATGCGAGCGGCAGCTCTGGAAACTCCTAGTGAACATCCTATTGCTCGAGCGATCTTAAGCTATGCAAAGAAAAAGAATATTCAGATCAAGCGCGCAGAAGACTTTCAAATTACGCAAGGAAAGGGAGCGGAAGGAACCTTTCAAGGAACCCGATATTGGATCGGAAGTCATCGGTTTATGCATGAGATGAAGCAAGAGACCCCTGAAATTCACGAAATGGCTCTTGAGCTAGAAGATGCAGGGCATTCCATTATTGCAATAGGAAATGAGAGGCATATTTGCGGTTTAATCAGCGTTGCCGATAAGCCTCGTGCTCAAATTAGGCAAGTCCTTCAGCAGATTAAAAAAGCTGGAGTGGAGTGGATTGTGATGCTTACCGGCGATAATAAACCTGCAGCAGAAGCGATTGGGGGGCTCGCAGGTGTCGATGAAGCGCAATCTGAACTCCTCCCAGAAGACAAAGTTAAAGCGGTCGAATATTTAAAGGGAAAATGGGAAACCGTGGCAATGATTGGTGATGGAATTAACGATGCTCCAGCCATGGCTGCTACCAGCTTTGGGATCTCTATGGGAGCTATGGGAACAGACGCTGCAATCGAAACGTCTGATATCGTTCTCATGTCTGACGATTTGTCGCTTGTCCCTTGGCTTATTCATCACTCACGGCGCTCAGTGCGTACAATCCAACAAAACATTCTCTTTGCCTTAGCAATGAAGTCGATATTTTTGGTCCTTGCAATTGTGGGCCTAGCCTCCCTTTGGATGGCCATTGCCGCCGACACAGGGGCCGCCCTTGTTGTCATCTTTAATGGCCTTCGGCTATTAAGGCCTGTAAAGTAGTTCTGTCACTATCGATGGTGCTTGTGATTATAGGGCCAACTTTTCACCTGTTTTTGCTCCCTCGGGGCAGAGACAGCTTTCTGTGGCTGCGGATCTGCTACGATTGTCGGAGCTTTCGTTTCGATCTCAACTTTAACTTCGACCTCTTCGAGAGGTTTGAGTTGTACATCGGTCGTGAAGTAATCTTCATTAAGCAGTGGGCTTAAGTCGATAACAGTAGGCTCCTCCACTTCTACTGTCTTCAGGTAATTCGTATAATAGAGTCCTGAATCATCTGAAAAAACTGCAGAAGTTTGGAAAATTTCCCCATTATTTTCTATTTCGATTTTATTGCTGTGTAGACTCACATGAAACGGCGTAATATAGGTTTTATCACAGTTTTATTTAGAATGTCCCCCAATGCTAACTCCTAAGAGTAGAGCTAAACATACTTTTTTCATCTAAAGAACCTCCAAGTTGAGACAAAAGAGCGAATCTTACTTAGTCTTTGAATTAAATAAAATGCTTTAAATTAGAAATGTTGAACAAATGCACCATTTCTACTAAGATGAAGTTGAAGTTATTTAGGTGTATGGATGAAAGTTAGATTGTTTTGCAGAGTGGTTCTCTTTTTTTCTCTTGTGTTTCTGCTTGCAGCATGTGGGTCGGGAGGTAAAACTTACCGAGTAGGGATGGATCCAAGCTGGTACCCGATAGACCTTCAGGGAAAAGAAACCAACGTCTATGCCTTTGCGAATGAACTCTTAGTTGCGATTGGGAGAGAAGAGGGGGTCTTTTTTGAGCGCGTGACGATGGGCTGGGATAATTTGATCTATGGGCTTAAGGAAAAGCGCTACGATGGGATGCTGTCTTCTATGACACCCAGAAATTTTCTTGAGAGAACCTATGCTTTTTCTGACCCTATTCTTCATATTGGGCCTGTTCTTATCGTTAAAGATGGGGTAAAAGTTAGCGCTTTGGGTCAAATGAATGGCAGGGAAGTGGCTGTTGACACGCTTTCAAGTGAGGCAGTTCTTCTTGAACGTTTTCCAGGCGTTATTGTTCAATACTATTATTCGATCCCTGATGGACTTGATGACGTGATTGCGGGAATATATGATGGGGTTTTAGTGAACTATATTCAAGCAACAAGCTATGTCCGCGACCTGTATTTTGGAAAGGTCAAAATTGCAACGCCTCCGCTAAATGATGCGGGAATTCGTCTCTTGACTCTGAATGGAGATAATGCCGAGTTGGTCGAAGTTTTCAATCGAGGACTTGATAAACTGCGCTCCGATGGAAAACTCGAAAAGCTTCTCAAGAAATGGGAGCTCAACTAGGATTCGTTATCAGTTAAGGTTGTTCAATATATAAAAGAGATGGAGAGTGTTTACCTAAAGGTCGATGTTCCTAACTCTTGAAAAGAAGCGAATATATCAGGATCTGATAGAGCTCACCATAATTTGATAGTTGTATCAACCATTTTCTTCGTTTTAAAAACTACCTTTCTCCTTCGTGTCATTCTACCAAGGTGATGGCGAGTGGTGCTGTTGTCTTGTTCGATAGCAATTGTTCCAGACTTTCCTATTACATGCCGGTCTTTTGGAAGCACTTTTGCGAAAGCGGACCAGTCGTTTGTGAAAAATAGACACTCTGTTAAGCGACTGACTTTACCATAGAGTTTTCGGAACGTTGTAGCGCTACGACGACCGAGCACCGATGCGACAGTTTTTCTTGAAGCACGATCCAAGGCTTTGATGGTCCACAGTTTGTTTTTTTGAACGAATAAAAAGATCAAAATCTTATAAATCATTTTTTAAATAAACACTCCCCGATTTTTTTTAAGAAGAGATTATGCGGCTAGGAAATCTTTTTCAAGAAGAAGAGATGCCTCTTACTGGATGACACGGCAGCGGTCGTGCTCGCTATATTCCTTGCGGACTTGAGCAAGTTCAGCTGGATCGGGAGGGCATTTTTCTAGTTCCCAGATTTTTTGGGCATAGTTATTGATGGAAACATCAGCAGAGAAAAAGCCCATTCCTGCAATGTTATGAATTGCAAACTCTGCCCAGCGGGAAGGATCTAAATAGAGTTCTTCGACTTTTTTTTGGGTATCATAATAAGCCATCAAGTCATTGAGTACGAAGAAACGATCATAGCCTCCTTCAATGAGGCTATTATAGACAGTCATAAGCGCTTCATGTTCGGCGTCATTTTCAACAAGGGAGCGGTTTTTTAATGCATCTACAACCTGTTTAATTTTATTATTATTTGAATAGATATCCAGGGGATTATAACTATGGGCGCGCTGCATCTTGAGGTTTTCGTTGGAGCTTGCTCCAAACATAAAGGGCCACCACTCATCCGTCACTTTTTCTCGCATCTCGACGTTGGCTCCATCATCGGTTGCAATCGTCAAGGCGCCATTGACTGAAAATTTCATATTCCCTGTTCCGGATGCCTCCATTCCTGCTGTTGAAATCTGTTCTGAAAGGTCTGTTCCAGGGATAATCACTTCAGCTTTTGAGATGTTGTAATTTTCGATATAAACAATTTTGATGCGTTTGCCTACCTCAGGGTCTTGATTAATTTTTCGAGAAAGGCAGTAGATCAGGCGTATAATATTTTTTGCAACAAGGTAGCCTGGGGCTGCTTTTCCTCCAAAAATCGCAAACCTCTTGATGCGGTTCGACTCAGGGTTTTCCTTGATTTCGTAGTAGAGCATCAGCAAGTGCAGTGCTTTCATTAGCTGCCTTTTATACTCGTGAATCCGTTTAATTTGGACATCGAAAAGCGCATTGGGGCCAAGGAAATTTTGCTCTGCAAAACTTTTCCCAGATCCATGACGAAACTCCATATCCTCCTCAATCATTTTAAGAAGGCGTTCTTTGTTTTTTTTCTTGATCTCGAGAAATTCTTTTTGAGTTTGGGGATCATTTGCATAATCAGCAATCCGGGCAATCTCTTCAAAATTGGTGATCCATCCATTTCCGATCCGTTTTTCCAAAAACTCTACAAGAAGGGGATTACAATAGAGGAGCCATCGCCTTTGTGTGATTCCATTAGTCACGTTGACAAACTTATCAGGGTACATCTCATAAAAATCTTTGAAGAGAGAGCTTTTTAAGATTTCGGTGTGCAATGCTGCAACTCCATTCACTTTATGGGAACCATAAATTGCAAGGTTGGCCATTTTTACCCGGCCTCCTTCAATAATCGACATGCGACGGACTCTATCCTCATCTTTTGGAAAGGTTGTGCGGACGTCTCCGCAAAACTCTTGATTCAACCTTTGAAGAATTGCGTAGTGGCGAGGAAGGAGTTTGTGCATACGCTCGGCATTCCATTCTTCAAGGGCTTCTTTTAGCACTGTATGATTTGTATAGGCGCAGCAGGTACGGACAATTTCCCATGCCTTGCTCCAAGAAATGTCATTTTCTTGTGTTAGAAGGTGTATGAGTTCTGGAATGATGAGTGCGGGGTGGGTGTCGTTAATTTGGATGCGCACCACATCGGCAAATTGATCTATGTCGGAGTAGACCTCCCTATACTGGTTGACGATATCTTGAAGAGAGGCTGAGACAAGTAAAAATTCCTGTTTGAGTCGAATGCGCTTCCCCGCTTCGTGGTTATCATTGGGGTAAAGAACATCTGTAAGGCTCGTGTTTTCACTTGCTTGTCCTATTTCTCCTGCATTATACCGCTGCAGTTGAAAATTGCGGGGAGATTCCTTGGTTGACCAAAGGCGAAGGGTGAGAACGGAAAAGTTAGGATCAGGGCTATATCCAATAATCGGAAGGTCATAGGGAAGGGCTCTTACTTCTTCATAATCAATCAGGTCATAGACTTCATCTCCATGACTGTTTTTACGTGGGACAGGTTTTCCTGAAAAACGGACAGGAACTGCGTGGGTATCACGACGAAACTCCCAAGGGTTGGGTGTAAGTAGCCAACAATCTGGGCGTTCAATCTGTATTCCGCAGATCAATTCTTGATCAAAAATTCCATATTGATAGCGCATTCCATAACCCATTGCTGGGTACTGGAGCGTTGCAAGGGAGTCCATAAAACAAGAAGCTAAGCGACCAAGTCCTCCATTTCCAATCCCAATGTCATGCTCCATACTAGCAACTGTGACAATGTCTCGATTGAGTCGCTTTAAGATTTGTTTTATAAAATCAACGGCACTGATGTTGGTGATGTTATTTCCAAATAAGCGGCCAGGCATATACTCCATCGATAAATAGTAGAGCCTTCGGATTCCTGGTTTTTTGAATGAATGTGTCGTGGCAGTCCAGTTGATCATGATCTCTTCGCATATTGATGCGCAGAAAGCCCGGTAAAATTCTTCATCATTTGCTTCGTCGGCAGTTCGTCCCATTGTGGTGATGAGATAGTGACGTACCTTTTGAGCTACAGTTTCAGCTTGAAGTTCTAGTGGGTTCATAATTTTGTGTTACCACAATCATGAAAAGATGGCACGAATCAAATAAAAAATTAATATGCAGACGATAGCACTTGAGGGAATCGTGATGATCCACGAAAGAACAATGTCTCGAAGTACCCGTATATTAAGGGCTGAAATTCCTCGTGCAAGGCCGACACCAAGCACTGCTCCAACAATACAATGCGTTGTAGAAATGGGGAGACCAAACTTTGAGGCAACAAGGATTGTGATTGCTGCTCCAAACTCGGCGCTGAAACCCCGTGTTGGTGTGAGTTCAGTAATTTTTCGGCCGATGGTTTCCATGACCCTCCACCCCCAAGTGGCCAATCCAACAACAATCCCAACACCTCCCATAGCAAGGAGCCAAGCGGGGACATGAGAGGTCATTGAAAGCCCACCTTTTCGGATGATCTCGAGAGCCGCTGCAACGGGGCCTATGGCATTTGCGACATCATTCGCGCCATGAGCAAAAGCAACATAGGCAGCACTCATGATTTGAAGTGATGCAAACATTTTTTCGACAATTTTATAGTCAGAACTTGCCGTATAAAGATTTGAGTGTTCCCGCACTTCTTCTGCATAATCTTCTACATCGCGAAGAATTCGGGAAACTTGGTCGCGCCTGTCTCCCTTGCTAGTGAGTTTTACGCGTTTCAAGTGTCGGACGGCTTTGTTCAAGCTAAAAACCTGTTGGGAAGTGTTTGCTGAAACCGTCTGCTCCTGAGGTAGGTAGACCTTTTTGAGGACAAAAAAACTGATCAAGGCTCCGATAAGGCCAATGCCACAACCAATAAGCAGCGTTTCGAGACCACTAACCTTGACATGCAAGGATCCCATACCGTTCATTAGGACACTCAGTGTAAAAACCAAAAGAACGATAAAGACCAATATGGGAATAAGTTTCCGCGTTGCATTGATCGGATTCATAGCAAAAAGAATTTTTCGTTGCAGTGTGCTGAAGATCATATAGGCAAAGAGACCGCTTAGAACTGGAGAAATGACCCAGCTTAGAGCAATACGTCCCACTTCACTCCAATGAACTGCATGGATCCCTCCAACAAGTGCACCAAAACCAAGCAAGGCTCCAATAATTGCGTGAGTCGTAGATACGGGCCACCCGAAATAGGAAGCAACCTGCAGCCATACTGCCGTAGAGATAAGAGCCGATAGCATCCCAAAAAGGAGAATCTGCGGGTTATGAGCAAAGATGTCAGGGTTGACAATCCCTTGTTGCATCGTTCGAGAAACATTGCCTCCTAAGAAGAATGCTCCACAAAACTCTAAGATACCTGCGATGATCACGGCTTTAAAGAGGGTTAAAGCTCCAGATCCCACCGATGTCCCCATTGCATTGGACACATCATTGGCTCCGATATTCCAAGCCATATAAAAGCCGGCGAGCAGAACAAGAATGGTCAAAATTGTTTCGACAGACATACTATTTTAGCTCTAGGATCATACGGATTCGATTTGCTAGTTGTTCAGAGATGTGGGAGATGGCATTGATCTCCTCAACAAGGCGGGTATAAAGATAAAAAACGGGGGTTTTCACCGATTCTGCAGACTTGAAAAATTCTTTCAAGAGAGCGTGTTTCATCTTATCTGCTTCATACTCAAGGCGAGAGGTTTGTTCCACAATTGTCTTCACTTTTTCTGCTTCAAGCCCTCCAAAAGTAGATTCTAAAAGTTCGTGAAGTTCTTTTACGATGTTTCGGGCATCCCAAAAAGCCTCCATGTTCTTCTTAAAAAGACTGTCAAGATGATCACATAGATCGCCTAATTCTTTTGTTGGATAGAGAAGAAGAAGTTCACCAATATCTTCTGCCTTATCGGCGATATTATCTTGGATCGACAGAATATCGAGGAACTGTCCACGATCGATCGGAAGGAATAAACTTTTTGGTAAGTGGTTCCGAATATCATTCTTTGTAAGATCGGCTTCGTGTTCCAATTTGCAAAGTTCTTTCACAAGCTTTTCCAGTTCTTCAGGACTTTTATTTTTTAAATTAGTGAAGATCTCGGTGAGCTTTTTCATACAGCTGCTTACCTTCTTCATATGAGACTGAAGAGGGTGAAAGGGAGACTTTCCAAATAGCCGAGCAATGGTTGTGAGCATGAAACTCTCATTATTTTTTTGCTTCTTCAAAGCGTATCAAAAAATGTCATTTAGTGGTATGATAATCGCATGAAAGTATTACAGATTGTAGCTGATGGGAACCCTGGTGGTGGGACCACCTTTGTTCTTGAGATGATTAATTCTATAAAAAACCCAGTCCTTCTTACTCAAAAAGATTCCTATTCCTTAGAAGCTGCGGGCAGTATTCCTAAGTATGGGGTTAATTTTTTTACAGCGCGATTCGATATGCGCATTCCGTTGAAAATGCGGAGTATCATTGACAAAGTCAACCCCGATCTTATCCACGTCCATGGAGGAAGAGCGGCGTTTTTTCTTAGCTTTGTCCCAAAGAAATGCCCCATTATTTATACGATTCATGGGCTTCATGGCATCTATCAAGGCACGCCGCTTAGCAAGTGGGCACAGAGAAAAGCTATTAAGAAGGCGGACCTTACGGTCTTTGTCTCTAAAGGGGAAGAAGATGTTGCTCTTAAGCACGATCTAATACGAGGTGCAAACCATTGCGTGATCTCCAATGGAATTGATAGGAGCAAACTGCCCAAACGACAGGTTCCAAAAGAAAAACTTCTTGTCTTTGTGGGGAGCGTAACCCCTGTCAAAGATCCACTTTTTCTCCTCAAGGTTATGGAGATTCTTGGGCCCAAGGGATACCACCTTAAGGTGATCGGAGGTGGTGAGCTTGAAGGGAAAATGAAAGAGAGCCCCTACGTTACAGTCACAGGAAGATTGCCACGCCATGACGCTCTCAGCCAACTTGCTGAAGCAGAAGTTGTCTTGATTCCCTCGGTTTGGGAAGCCTGCGCTCTGCTTCTTCTCGAAGCTATGGCAATGGAAGTTCCTATTATAGCCTCTCGCATTTCCGCTTTTGAAGAAGTGGTTGAACCTGGACCGCTCGCGACCCTTATTGATCATAAAGATCCTCAAAAGTACGCCGAGGCAGTCCTTGCAAGAGAGGACTATACAAAGGAAGCAAAAAAGCGGTTTGAAGAAAAGTACCTCTGGGAAAGATGCATGAACAGCTATGAAGGGATTTATCAAAACCTACTGTCCATATAGATTTAGAGGGTTGCTTCAGTAATGCTTCGTATATCCTAACCTATTTTCAACGTCCCAATCTATATTCTGGTTGATGTAGAGCAAATCTTTGTTTTCAAAGGGAAAATAGGGCTGTTTTTTATAGGCCGGGTTATGAGGGTACCCTTTGTAATGTATAATTGGAGTGAATTGAGGGCATTTTTCTAATCCATAAAAATCTGCGATAAAATCAACAAATTGCTTCGGATGTTCTGATACTTCTTCATATCTAACAAGACAAAAATTACCTACCAAATTAGCAATTTTTAAATAATTAACAGTCTTATACTTTCTTAGTTCTAATACGTTCTTAAAGGGAGCTCCTGTATAAGGATTGAATGAGTCAATATGGGAGCAGTCTTCGCTACGCCACTCACTACTAATAAAATGGAAGAACCCTTTGTTTGTCAGCTCCGGAGAAACATGGTGGGGATTCAAATAGAAACTCCTTATCCAGTTATAGGGGTCTCTTACAATGACAATGAATAAGTACTGCTCAGAACCTTCTAGAGTTATCATACGATCGGGAAGGTTAAAGTGCTCTTTATCTAAAGGAGTTTCAAACCAGCACAGAAAATGCTTCCACCCAAAAGAGTGAAAATTCGGATGCATTTTAGGAAAATTATTTTTGATAAGGCTTTCTAAAAAATTGGTCCCCGAGCAACGCTCTCCACAAATCTGTATTCCTGTAATTTTCTCCCCAGATCGATGATTATCATTATTCTCAAAGCTTGCCATAAGTGAACTAGAAAAGATAAAGGCTAGCGAGAGTGTTCTCAAAAACATCATAAAATCTCTCCTTTTGAATAAGGATTCCCTGGTTTTTCAAAGGAAAGGATTATGACTCAAAACAAGTTTTATAAGGAATGAATAATTAAATATGTGGCTTTAAGCAAAAATAAGTTTGCATTCTTGCTCAGTGAGTTCTCGCCACTCACCTTCTTGAAGAGGGCCTAGGCGGAGTCCGCCGATCCGAATGCGGGAAAGCGTTAGGAGGGTAAGACCAGCATTTTGCACCATAAGGCGCACCTCTCTTTTCTTCCCTTCTTTGACAGTGATTTTAATCGTTCCTCGCCGCACCTTTGTGACTTTTGCGGGGCGGATCCACTTCCCTTCGATTAAGGTTCCCTTTGAAAGGTCCACGAGATGCTCATGCGTGATCTCTTGCTGAGTCTTGACCAGGTATTCTTTGCTGAGGTTATTCGAGGGGTGAATGACTTTTTGGGCAAAGTGGCCATCATTGGTAAGAAGGATAAGCCCTGTAGTATCGCGGTCGAGGCGGCCAATGGTAAACAATCGGTGTTTCAACTCTGCAAAAAGATCGATCACTAGTTTTTTTGTTCCCATCCGTTTGTTGGAACAGATGTACCCCTTCGGTTTATTCAAAATATAATAAACTTTCTCGTCCTTAAATTCGATACGTTCATCATCAATGAAGACCTTATCGGTTTTTGGATTTACAATGGTTTGGGGAACGGTCACAATTTCTCCGTTGACCCGCACCTTTCCATCAAAGATAAGGTGTTCGGCTGCGCGCCGAGAAGCAACGCCAGCGCAAGCTAAAATTTTACTTAAACGATTTGGTTCCATGAAAGCATTATAAAAAACGTACCATAATAAGGCAATCTATTCTATGATACGGGGTATGGAAAAAGGTGCGAAACTCGTCCTTCTCAGACACGGAAAGTCGGAGTGGAATCAAAAAAATCGTTTTACAGGCTGGGTCGATGTCCCTCTTAGTAAGCTGGGTGTGCTTGAAGCCCAGAAAGCAGGGAAGCGGATTAAAGATATTGATTTCGATGTGATTTTTATTTCAACTTTAATGCGCGCTCAGATGACAGCAATGATTGCGATGAGCGAACATGAGAGCGGAAAAACCCCCGTTATCCTTCATCAAGGGGAAGAGGAGCAGGCAACCTGGGGAAATATTTATGATGAGAAAGCACAAGAAAATTGCATCCCTGTGATTGTCGCTTGGGAGATCAATGAGCGGATGTATGGAGAGCTGCAGGGGCTTGATAAAGACGAAACTCGAGCAAAATACGGCGCTGAGCAAGTAAAAATTTGGCGACGAAGCTTTGATGTCCCTCCTCCAAAAGGTGAAAGTCTTGAAATGACAGCTAAAAGAGCGATTCCCTACTTCAAAGAAAAAGTGCTGCCTTGTCTTCAGGAAGGGAAAAATGTTCTCATTTCAGCTCATGGAAACTCTCTTCGGTCGATTGTCATGTACTTAGATGATCTCTCTAATGAAGAAGTGCTTAACCTCGAAATCCCTACCGGTGAACCCATTTGCTATCGTTTCGAAGGGCAGACCTGGGAAAAGCAGACCTTAGACTGATGGAGCCAATTTATTTAGACAATGGGACCATTGCCCGTCCCTCTTCTCACCTTATTAGTCAGATGCAACCCATCCTCAAGAGGCATTGGCAGTCCGCTTGTGCTCCTTATTTGAAAGGAAAAGAGCCTTTTGTATCGATCGAACGTTCCATTGGGAATCTGCGTGCTTTTGTTGGTGCTCACCCTAAGGATGCATTTCACTTTACCTCTTCAGGGAGTGCTGCGATTGCGGCTGTTTACCAAAGCGTTTATATCGATCATATCGTTGAAAGCGGAAAAAATCATATCCTTACAACAGCTGCCGAAGAAGCACCAATTCACCTTCTTGGAAAACATTACGAAAAACTCGGCGTTGTTCAAAAAACGATTCAACTAAGCGAAAATGGACAGGTGACGCGAGAAGCCTTGGAGGCTGCGATTTCCCCAAAAACAGGACTTGTTTCTCTTTCATGGGCGAATAGTTTAACCGGAGTGATTCATCCCATCTGGGAACTTGCAGAAATGTGTCGAGAAAAAGGAATCCTTTTCCATGTGGATGCTTCTCAAGTTCTGGGAAAACTCTATTTTAAGTTCGAAGAGCTTCCTCTTGATTTTCTCACTTTTGATGGTCCAGTTTTGCATGGGCCAAAGGGGAGTGGGGGCGTTTTTATCCGTCGTGGAATAGACTTTACACCAGCCATTCCTGAAGGAATGGAAGGAGCAGACCTCAATACACCAGCTCTAATTGGTTTGGGCATTGCGACTGAGGAGATGAGTGAGGCCTTTGACCATCTTTCTCTTGAAACGGCGCGCCTTCGTGATAAATTAGAAGAGGGGATCAAGCTTGCGATTCCTGAAGTAAAGCTATTATACAAGGAAGCTGAGCGCCTCCCCAATGTGTCTGCGATTCTTTTTCCAGGTGTCCATCATGAACTCCTTGCTTTTCATCTTCGTGAAGCAGGAGTTTTTGCTTCTTTTGGAGGGGGGCAAAAACAAAAGTTCGAATACCTAATAAGCGACCCGTGTGCTCTTTCATTTAGCTTGTCTAGAGAAACGACCGAAGAAGAAATCGACCGTGCCCTCGGGATTATTATCGACTCTGCGCAGAGATGTAAAACTTTTTCTAAAGAGGTTGTTTTATGAAGCCCTATCCGTGGAATGACTATAGCCATCTTCTTACCGAAAGGATCTTAAAGCCTCGCAATCTGGGACGCTTCAATGAAAATGCTGGTGCTCTTCAAGAGATGCGTGTTGTGACAGGAAGAGTAGAAGCACAAGGAAATATCTTGATCATGTCTCTTGTGGTTGATGAAACGGACGGGATTGTTGCCGATGCTAAATTTCAGGCTTTTGGAGAAACCTCCCTCATTGGTGCTGCTGATGCAGCTTGCGAAGTTCTCCTCAGAAAAAGCTATGATCAAGCGCGCCGTCTTTCTGCGGATTTGATCGACCGTAAACTCCGTGATTTTACGAATATCCCAGCCTTTCCAAAAGAGGTCGATGCTCATCTCAACCTGGTCCTCGCGGCTATTGAAGAAGCTGCAGAAAAATGCTCAGATATTCCCTTGAAAGATCCTTCAACGTCTCCTCCTGTTCCCTCTCAGTTAACCGGAGAAGGAGGACATCCCAATTGGCACCTATTTTCCCCAGACGAGAAGCTTGATCATATTAAAGAAGTGATACGTGACGAAATTCAACCCTATATCGAACTTGATGCAGGAGGTATTGAAGTCTCTGCCTTGAATGATGAAACTGAAGTGGTGATTGCATATCAAGGAGCATGTACAACATGCCCCTCCTCAACAGGTGCTACACTTGAGGCAATCCAGCAGATCCTGCGCTCAAAGCTTTCGCCATCCCTGCAGGTAAAGCCAGACCTGTCCCTTCTTAATTACTAGCTAAGTTCTTTCTTAATAGCTAGAAGAGAGCTTTTAAACTCGGCAAGCTCAGGAAAGAGATAGCATCCGATATACTTTTCGTTGAGAGCTTTTAGCTCCTTATTGACAAGATCCAGAGCCTCTTCCTTTTTTCCTTCATCAATCTTGTTTTGGATTGCTTGCAGGGCCGCTTTAAACTGCTCTGTGACAGGATCAGCAATATTTCCCATGGGTTTTTTGATACAAACGAAGCTCTCCTCAGATTGTAAAGAATTTAATTCAATTAGATCATTTCCTTCAATTTCCATAATAACTCCCTTGTTCGAGCCCGATTATAAGGGGTTTTGTAGAAAATGGGTAGAGGTACAAATAGGATAAATGGTAAACTCTTCTCCGTTTTAAAGTTATGGAGATATCTAATGAGCATCGAAGCAGTAGAAATCGCAAGTAATATTTTGAATACTGAGGAGGCTTGCACAGACATAGACAAGCGCTTGGGTGAAGCGGTTACTTCTTACCAAAACCCAGGACCCAATTCGGGAATGACGAGGCTTGCTCAAGAGGAGCAGCTTCAAGTGAGCGCATACCGTAACCTGCCATCATTTCCCTAAAGGAAAAGAGTGCTGAGCTTGAAACGCGCATTTTAAATCAGCCCTACACGTTTCAACATGATGAAGGTTATCTGCGGATGATAGCAGAAATCTCTCCTGCGGCCCCTGAGTTTGCAAAAATGCTGGTTGGAAAATCGATTACGAAGAAACAAAAGTCTTTGGATATATTGAAGTTTCGAAGCATCAAGATGCAGGTAGTGCTCGGGCCACCCTTGAGGAAGCAAAGGATGTAATCAAAGACATGTTTTGGCTTTATCCAGAAGCTATAGAAACAGCGCAAGGGCTTTACAACGATTTAGAGGAAGATATAGATCTCCTTCCTGGATCTAGCAATGGTGGAATTAAGCCTTGGAAAAATCGAGATTGTGTCTACGCTTTCTACGGCATTTAATCTTGCAAAAAGGAAAGTGGGTAAGGAAGATCCCGTCCTCTTTCCCTATTCCTTAGAAAAGCTAGGGAAATATGCCGCGCAGGCTCAGCTTCCTATAGCTCGAGATGTGATTGGACTTTTCAAGGAGGTCATTCGTAGAATCGAAAAGCGGGATTATGATCAAACTGAACACAAAGAATATTGGCCTGAGTCAACAAAACTGAGAGTTTGGGAACAATTGATTAATGTGGAAGCACGGAGCCCTTTTCTTGAGCATGAGCTCCATGAGGATGTAAAAGCGTTCACTCAGGTGATTTTAGAATGTGTGAAAAATCATCCTGAAGAAACATTTTATTATGATTGCATGTTCCTTAAGCTTGCAAAAACGTTGATACCACTGATTCAAAAACCTTCATTTCATCTTGAAGGCTTGATTGAGATCTTCAAAGAAGAGGCTAAACTTCAAGGCTATGATAAACAGAAAGGTTTTGCTGAATTAAAAATTTTATACAAAAATACGTTTGCTCATAATTGTAGCCTCTCAGTCCAACTATTTTGCGCCGCTGCGGAGCACATGGGAAGGAATCAAGCGACTCAGTTTGTTAACAGGGTAAAATATCTGATGAAGGAAACCTATAGCGAAAGCTATAAGTTTTCATTATGTCAGAAGATTCTGCAAGCAGAGGTGAAATACTCGTTAGAGAGTCGTCGGGACACATTGAAAACTCTCTATGAGCTCGGGGAAGGCCCTGAGGTAGATTTAGCTGATGCTCTTGAGACGATTATTGATGCAGAGCTGTCTCTTATTTAGAGAACTTAGTTCGGATTGATAAGTCTAAGACACTTCTTTCAAACCTTTAAAGGTCTCAAGTGCTTCCTCTCGAGACTTTTTTAAGTCAACAATTGGGCGTGGATAGGTAGTTCCTAGCTTTACGCCCGCTTCTCTTAAGACATTTTCGGGTGCTGTCCAAGGAGAAAAAAGGTAGCGAATAGGAAGGTCCTTCAGTTCGGGAATAAAACGACGTATGTAGGTGCCTTTGGGGTCGAATTTTTCTCCTTGAGTCGTTGGATTAAATATACGAAAATAAGGAGCAGCATCAGCCCCACATCCTGCTACCCACTGCCAGCTGGCACTGTTACTTGCTAGGTCAGCATCCAGCAGACAATCCCAGAACCAGGCTTCGCCTTCACGCCAATGGAGAAGAAGGTTTTTTACAAGAAAGGATCCAGTAACCATGCGTAAACGGTTGTGCATATAACCTGTTTCCCAAAGTTCTCGCATTCCTGCATCTACCAGCGGAATTCCCGTTTGCCCCTTTTTCCATAGCCTTAGATGCTTGATATTGGTCTTCCATTGAAATTTATCATATTTTTTTTGAAAATTTTTTTCAGGAAGAGTCGGAAAATGATAAAGAAGGTAGTAGGAGAATTCTCTCCAAGCGAGTTCAGTTCGAAAATGGGTATGATTCTCATTTTGTCCTTTGACAGCATACCATACAGTATTAGGAGAGATCTCCCCAAAGTGCAAGTGAGGGGATAGGCGAGAAACGTGATCATGACTAGGAAAATCTCTTCCTTTTTTGTAAAATTCCAATCCGTTTTTTAGAAATTGTTTTAATCGTTCCTTTGCACCTATTTCCCCAATCTTCCAGTAAGAAGACATCTTATTCTCCCATTTTTTACCAGAAAGAAGATCTAAACTGTCTAAGGGTTTCCCTTTTGTAGTGGACGAAATGTTAAGTTTTTTTGGCGGTCCTAAAGGCTTTTCAGGAGGTTCATAAGAAAGGCATCCATTTTTGTAGAAAGGTGTAAACACTTTGAATGGGTCTCCGTCTTTCTTATAAATTTCCCAAGGCTCCCAAAGAAGTGAAGCATTAAAACTGTTGGCCTGCACCCCTTCTTTTTTTAAAGCGTTCTTAATATTCGTGTCTCTTTGAATTCTCCAGGGTTCGTAGCATCGATTCCAATAAACTCCCTGAATATTTTCTGATTTGGTAAGCTCAATAAGAATTTGCTTAGCATCTCCCTTAAAAAAAGCCAATTTTCCTCTTAAACTCTTTGAAAGACTTTTTAGAGAATGATGAAGCCACCACCGGCTAGCTTCCCCCATTTTATGCTTGCCTGCATTTATATCGTCCAAGATATAAATTGGCAGCACTGCAGCATCCTTTGCAGACTCAATCAAGCCTGGATTATGTTCAAGCCTGAGGTCCTGGCGAAACCAAAAAATGTTTTTCATATGTGATTCCTAAGTAAGTCGTAAGATAGTCTATGTTTATATAAATTTTTTTTCGAAAAAATCGTATTTCAACTTTAATGTGATTAGAATTAAAGCCAAAGTTCCTGTAATCCCGTTAGTTACACAAATAAAGTATGTGGATGTTAAGTATCCATACATCACCCAACTGATAGAGCAAATAAGGAAGTTTATCAGCATTAAAAGGGATAGTGTTCTGGCTGATTTTGTTCTGTAAGTTTGAATAACTTGGGGAGCTAGAGATAAAACCGATGTCACTGAGGCTATCAAGCTAACAAACCATAAAGCCATTTTAGTCCCTTGTATAGTAAACAAAAGAGAAAGCACCCTTATAAAATTTTTACCTATGTATTAAGGTGCAGGCTTTGACCTTACTACATAAGAAAATTCTTTTAAAGGTCTTAAGTCATGGGGTGTTGTTTCAGAGCTGTCGCTGATCTAATACGAGCTATAGGACGGATCTCTTCTTGTATAGGAGGGATCGTACTCTTCACGCGTGACGATAAAAGAATCGAGCGGTTTTCCTAAAACCTCGTCATTCTCGATCAGTCCTTTTGCGCGGAGATGATCGATCAACTCCTTCTTTAGGCGCTCGTCAACAACGACGATTTGTTCAATAAACTTCGGAGGAATGCGCTCTTTCACCATGATTTCATGGCTTACATGTCTTTTTGTAAGAGAGTTTACAAGTTCAAAAATTGTAGGGCGGTTTTCGTAGTTGGCGTGAACTCGATCCCCAAAGCTATCATAGAAGTATTGATACGTTCCGGTATTAAGAACTTCCTTTGAAAGGATGATGTGCATATTGGAATAATAGCCCCCATCAAGTTGCTCATTTGTGTTTGATAGGATCTGAATAAAGACCGAGTCATCAGATCCGACCTCCGCATCATCTTCATTTGACATACCGATTTCGCCCAGCTCAAGATGACGGCGTAGCTCTTGAGAAAGGAGTCCTAACTTCAAGATATTTGCAATTTGGGGGACAGAGTCATCTCCTGTCATGGCAGTCATCAAGCGCAGTGGGCGGGTGTTTGTGGCTAATAGATCTGTAACAGGAGTTGTAATCCGCTTTCTTCCGGGAAGGATTTCTGCTTCCCCCATTTTTGGCAGGTAGTCGTTAAGGATCATTTTCATTGGGGGTGCTAAATCGATAACGTGCCTTTTTAAATTGGCGATGCCCATTGTAAAAAGATCGTTAGATCTCTCAAAACGTGTTGCTTCCTTAGGGAAGAAAGTGCGAAAAAGAGTAGCTATTTTCATTCGTTCGTGATCAGCAGGAGAGTTGGGGACCAAGACTTTTTGAAGCCCGAGAACGGCGAGGATTTTATGAAAGGTTACTAAGTCTTGTTGTGTTGTTTGAACGACAATATGGCGTGAATGGTTAGGGAAGTGTCCTTTCGCATCATTCCCGATGTAGATTAATCCTAAGGGGTGCACTGTAATTTTTAAACATTTTGCATAGGGAGAGAGAATATGTTTTGGAAAGTGAGGATCTGAAAGTTTGGCATCCTCAACCTCTACTTTTTCAATGCATGAGTGTTGTTCTAGGATATGATAGGGGATGGCTTCTCCACAGTTGAGATTGTGGGAGTAGTGGCGGATAATCCGTTCAAGAAAAAGGCGGGCAACAGTATTGACCTTAAAATCAAGCAAGGTCCACTCTTTATCTTCAATTTTTCGGGTTTGGAAACAAAGGTTTCCTCCCTTGATGAGTCCTTTGCCAAATCCATGAAAGTGAGATCCAAAATCACATACCACATTTTCTGCATTTTCCATCCGAACAACATGCTTTCCCATTTCTCCGGGCAGGTCATACAAGGGATGTTTTTCAAAATTTGGTATTTCAAAATCGGTTGTCTCTTCAACTTCCATTTACAGTTCGCTCCATTAATTAATCGGCAGTATTATAAACTCCTTCAGGTAAAAAAAATAGATAAATAAATGTTAATAATACTAAACTCCACCACTCTCTAAGACAAAGGGGTTAAGATGTCGATTGAAGCTATAGAAAGTGATACAAATATTTTGAATTTAAGCTCTTTGGAAGAGTCTCCTCGAGAAGAAAAAGACGAAGCGGTTGCAACCTATCAAAATCCTGGCGCGTGCTCTGGGACGGTCCGTCTTGTTGAAGGAGAGCGCCTGCATCGCGCGATTTCTCCTAACCTCCGGGAAGATCTGATAAAGGAAAAGTGCGCTCTGCTCGAAAAACGTATTCTTGATAACCCTTATAAATTCTATCATGATGCTGCTTATCTAAAGATGGCAGAAAGAATTGCTTCCCAAAATCCCCAACTCGCCAAGGAATATGTTGCAAAAATTGAATTTTCTGTAACAAAAGCCGAGGGTTATATCATGGTTTCAACGTTTGAAGAGGGGGGGATTGCACGTGAAACGTTGACAAGAGCTAAATGGGCCTTAGGAGACATCCAATATCTGTATCCGAAAACAGTGATACAAATCTATGAAGAGGAACAAAGAAGAGGTTTTGTTGATTCTGACAAGACCTTGGAAAAACTTTATCAACAGCTCATTAAATGGTCAGATCCATCCCAAGGAATGGTTTTTCAGATTCTTGATTTGGCGAGATTCGAAATTAAGTATCATAAGCCCGAACTTCCCTGCACTCTGTATTCTGCTTATGAGATGATCATGAAAAAAACGGAGGATATGCAACCCTTAACGGTGCATCATTATTTATCAAGGCTCGGGAAGTATGTCGGAGAAGCAAAGCATCCTCTTGCAAACAAAGTGGTACTGTCTCTTCGCGAAAATATCCAGGACTTGCTTGAACACAAATCTGATCAGGAATATTTCCCGGGGCAATATGGAGTGTATGCTTGGAAAGATTTAATTGTCATGCAGGCGCAGTATCCTTACTACTTTAAAGAACTAAAAGAAGACTTTTCTCAATACCTTCTCCGTATCCAGGCATTAAAAGAACAATATCCTAAACATCAGACAGAATATGACTTTTCCCTCTACCTTTTGGTTATGGATCTTGCAAAATACAACCTTTCATTTGCCAGAGAGGCACGTGCGGATATTAAAGACCCTTCATGGAACTTCCAGGCAGCAATTGAAATTTTTCAAAACGGAAGGGACTCTTTAGAAGAATTTGAGAGCCTCGAAATGCGATTGAAAACTGAGTTTCCGGAAGATAGTTATCTTACTCTTAGACTGTTCTCTGCGGTGGCGGAGGTATTTGATCTTGAGAGAGCAATGCCTTTACTAGAAAGTGCAAAAGATTTGGTTCTTGCTCAGCCGGATGATTCAAGGCATTGGGGGTATCAGAACATCTTAGAAGTTGAAAACAAATACGGTCTTGAAGGACGAAAAGAGACTCTACAGGCTCTCTATCATTGCAATGGCGCTGATCTCTCCCATGCTCTTCTTCCGATCATTGAGGCAGAGCTGGCTTTGATAGGAAGCAATTAGGAGTATGGTCAGAGGTTAGACCGGCTGCTTGCAAGTATGAATAGATAATTGTGGGACCAACAAAAGAAAACCCCCGTTTTTTAAGTCCTTTAGAGATCTCAACACTTTCGGGTGAAAAGCTCCGCATTTCCAGGCACTGAAGGGGACAGCCTCCCACAAAGTTCCAGATATAGCGATTAAAAGACCCCTCTTCGCTTTGAAGTGTTAAAAAACTGCGGGCATTTTTTCGGATGGAGAATACTTTTAGTTTGTTTCGGACGATCTCTTTATTTTGCGTTGCAATCAGAAGCTGCTCATCGGTCATAACAGCAACTTTTTTAGGGTCAAATTGATGAAAGATTTTGCGGTAAGCTTCCCTCTTTTTTAAGATAATTTCCCACGAAAGACCCGCTTGCTGCCCCTCTAAACAGAGAATCTCAAAATGCTTTTGGTCGTCGTAAACGGGGCGCCCCCACTCTGTGTCGTGATAGGAGACAAGCAGGGGATTTGAGTCCTTAGCCCAAGGACAACGGTCCTTCACTTTTTGATTTCACCCGAGCTAAGCGTTTGGATCTTGCCATCTGGAAGAAGGATGTTGAGGCGACCATCAGGATTTAAGGAGTGGAGAGTTCCTGAGATCGTATGGGTATTTTGTTTAAGCGTGATGGGCATCCCTTTATGGGTAAGCAGTGCATCATAACTCATATAAAAGGGCTTAAAGCCATCCCTTTTATAAAGGTGGTAATCTTCGATAAAAAATTTGTCGAGGGTTTTAATTAAACCTTCTCGGTCATGTTCTTTTCCGGTTTCTATCATCAAAGAAGTTGCAGGTTGATCGACGCCATCGAGGAGTTTTTGCGGCATATTAATATTAATACCAGCTCCTAAAACCACCCCAAATTTATCCTGAAGATCAATTGTTTCACAAAGGACTCCAGAGATTTTCTTTTGATTCACGAGAACGTCATTGGGCCATTTAATCTGGGGTTTCAGCCCTTCCTTGTTGAGAAGTTTGGCAATAGAGAGACAAAGGATCTGCGCTAAATTATTGAGATCCATCGGGTTTTTATTTGAAGTGAAATAATAGGTGAGATAGATATTCATTCCCTTCGGAGAAAGCCAGTCTCTTTTAAAACGACCTCGTCCCTTCAACTGCTCATCGGCAGTAATTCTTGTAATCTCATCCTGCCCGAACTGTTGGTAGTTTTCCTTAGCATAAGTGTTTGTTGAATCGACAGTATCAAGATGAATTGTGGTGACTTTTGCTACCATAATAACTCCAAATATTAGAGAATACGTATATGTGGAACCATCAATATTTAAGACGAATCGACTTAAGAACCCTTCCGATCATCGCCATTTTAATGGTGATGAGCATTTTGATTATAGCGTCAACCACCTCTGAGGTTCAAATTACTGGAGAAGACTTTTTCTTCACTCCTACAGTCAAAAATCAGATTCAACGTTTTGGCGTCGGAATCCTTTGTTACTTGTTTTTTGCAGGCCTCGACTACCACAAACTCCGTGAGTGGGCCTGGGTTCTCTACGTTGGGACCATTTTACTCCTCTTTGGTCTTTTTTTTACAGAATCTATTCAACATGTTCATCGTTGGTACCGCATTCCTTTTGTTGGAGGAACTCTGCAACCCTCTGAATATGCTAAACTTTCTCTTGTCCTTACCCTGAGTTGGTTTCTTGAAAAAAAGGGGAGAAATGTGGGGGATTGGAGAACTTTTTTTCAAGCCTCGCTCATTGTTTTCATCCCATTTGTTCTCATTTTAAAGCAGCCTGATCTAGGTTCTGCAATGGTTTTATATCCCATGACACTGGGAATGTTTTATTTTGGTGGGATCAAACGGAAAGTCATAAAAATCATGTCGATTATGGGTGTTGCTGCCTTAGTCTTGATTTCCCTCATCTTTACCGGGATCCTTTCCCACGAAAAGCTCCGTCCTGCCGCAACAAAAGTTTTAAAAGAATATCAGTACGAAAGGTTTGATCCTGATACCTACCATCATCAAGCGGCTAAAACAGCAATTGCTCTTGGGGGATACACTGGCAGCGGTTTTAAAAAAAGTATGTTCACAGGGAGGCAATTCCTCCCCGCGGCACATACCGATTCTGTTTTCCCTGCTTTTGCAGAAGAATATGGAATTTTTGGGGCCATTTTCATGCTTCTCTTGTTTTTCGGATTAATTTATTATAGTTTTCAAGTAACAGCGGTAGCTAGAGACCATTTTGGGCGGGTTCTTTCCTCCGGAATTGCTGTGTATCTAGCTATTCATGTGGTGATCAATATTGGAATGATGTGCGGCTTTTTGCCCATTACTGGAGTACCTTTGGTATTAGTAACCTATGGAGGCTCTTCCGTCACGTTGACAATGGGCGCCCTTGGTATGCTGCAAAGTGTTTACACAAGAAGGTTTATGTTTTGACAAAGCATCCGTTTATTTTTAAATCTGGTTCATGGATTGGAGAAGGGAAAATCACCCTCTCAATGATGGATGAAGAGCTTGCTTTTTACACGCGATGGAAAGTTCCTGAGGTCGATGAAAAGGGGCGTGTCGACTCCCTTCAAGAAATTCAAATTTCAGGGCTCTCAGATGTGATGCAAAACCAATTCGCCTTTTATAATATCACCCGAAGAGGGTTTCATATTGAACTTGAAAACCAATCTCTTGGCAAAGTTATTGGCAAGGGGATGATCAATGACAATCTAATCGGTTGGGAATTTCGCCTCGACCACCTTGGCTTTGAAGGGTTCGAATTTTATGAAAAAGGGGAAGTCTCCGATACCTATCTTATGCACGCTGAATATTCCACCAATGACGATTTTCGCACGGTCATCCACGGAAAAATCTGGCGTCCACTGGAAGGTCAAAACGAGTTAGAAAAAAGTAACTAGCCGCTTTATCTAGGAGAGTTTAATCTCACAATAATGCGACCTTCAACATGGATAGCTTTACTAAATTCGCTCTTGATATAATCTAGCGCTTCTTTTGCTGCTTCATATCCCATGGGGTTAACAAGATGAATTGAAGATAAGTCAATCTTCTCTGTCACAGCGTTCTGAACCAATGATGCGATAATCTCAAACTTTCCAGAAATCTCTTCTAATGCACCGATTGAAAGTCGTAATGTTGCTTTGCAACTGATGGCTATGGAAATTTGTTAAATCAGACATAATACCTCCGTCTATGTTTGAAAACATGAGTAGATTAACTAGCTGAAAAGGTTTCTGTTAAATTTTATTTTTATTGAATCTTACAACAGACCTGTTGATAATAATATTTGCAATGGTTATTACCTAAGATAGGTAGGTAATTTATGAAATATGTTTTTTTGTTAGGGCTTTTATTCTTGATGGGGTGTGGCGCGAGTGGTGAAATCATGACCCGCGATAAGTATGCTGAAGTTGAAATGGGAATGACAACGCAGGATATTGAAAAGCAATATGGCAAGCCTTACAAAATTGTATCAAAAGGGGAAGGAAAAGAGACCTACGAATATATCGAAAAAATTACCATGGGGACGCAAGTGATCGAGCAGCGTCGCTACTATATTATGATTCAAGATGGAAAGGTAGTTGGAAAGTACATGAAAGTTTCCAACCCCCCACCATTTGAGGCCATCTATTCAGATGACCCCTATCCTAATTATTAAGGATTCAGCTCTTGATTGATTTTTGTCAGAAGCGGAAACTTGTTGTTAAAGTCATCATCGTCAAGTGACCACATCATAGCGCCACCTAAAGAGTGCTGCTTAATAAGTGCCATTTTGGAAGCAACAGAGTCTTGGTTGTCATAAGAGACCTATTGTTTTCCACCGGCACTGTAAGCATATGGAGTCTCCGAAGCCTTGTCAAAACCACCAATGAGCCATCCTAAGGTGTGAATTTGGTCTATAGCTAAAGTGACTTAAATTAGTTATAGGCAGTGCTCCTTGAAAAGTTCGTCTATTCCACATTGATATTTTCTTCGCTTAGACTTTGCCTGTGCCCACTTGTGTTCAATAGGGTTTAGATCAGGGGAATAGGGAGGAAGATATTCCAAGGTATGGCCTGCAGCGTGGATCTTCTCTTGCATAGATTTGCTTTTATGGAATGAAGCATTATCCATAACCAGAATACTTTCAGAGGGAAGTTTCGGTAGCAAGTCCTCCTCTGCCCAAATGGAAAAGGCGTCTGTATTAATATTGCACTCGAATAACGCAAGTGTAAGGAGGCTTGTTCCAAGTAATGCCCCTATTGCATTTGTTCTTCCTTTTGCTCCCCAATCATGAGTACCAAAACATCGCTGTCCTATTTTGGAGTAACCGTGGGTGCGGGGCATATCATGGGCAAACCCGCTTTCATCAATATATACAATTGGCTTTCCCAAACGTTTATATTCTGCGATTTTTCCTTGAAAGATTTGTCTTTTTGTTTCGCAGGCCTTGGGATGGTTGAGAGTTTTTTTTATAGCTAATTCTTAACCTCTTCATGGCACACCGAATGCCTGAAGTGCTTACTTTGAGACGGTTTGCTCATTCATAGTTGAAGGCATCAGGGTATTTCTTGATATCCTCCATCAAGATCTCTCTATCAATCTTTATTGCAGGTCTGATTTTAGTGCGCCTCGGCTCTAACCTCTTAGACCAGAGAAACACACTATTTACACTTACTCCAAAGCGTCTTGCTACTTGGGCAAAGCTTAATTTTTCTTTGCTTCGGATCGATAGAACTTTTTTTCTAAAATCTAGCGAATATGTCATTCAAAAAATTATAACTAAAACGAAATATTTTAGCTATAGAGTCCCACTTGGAACAAAAGGAGCCGAGGCTATGGTTACGATTAATCCGTTTTCTGAACTTTGGATTTGCGCTTGAAGCTCTTTAAGGAAGGTTAAATAGTTTTGGTAATCATCGGCGGTTCCTCAGTTCCATCCACCAATCGAAATAAGCACCTTTAGTTTGGGATTTTCTTCTTTGAGACTTTTCATTTGAAACTTCTCTAACTGCGCAGTGTCATACCCGGTGCATTGGTTGTACAGAGAAGGAGCAATCTTTTTTTGCCCGGTTGAATCAGGAACTTCATGGAAGTCAGTCCACTCAACGGGGTAAACGTTCCAATCACCAGTGACAACATGCTTTCCTGGGCCACTGATACCAGGCCCTTTAACGTTAATATAAGCAAAAGGATAGCAAATATGAGAGACTTTTCAAAATTTTCATTTCAAATCTCATATAAGTGATACAATAAAGAGAGACTACGAACTAAAAATCTAAAGGGAATTATTTAAAGGATGAAAAAAGCCCCAAGATTTCTGGGGCTTTTGAAATAAAGGTCTGTCAGCCATTAGGCCTTAATTTTGATATCAACACCAGCCGCGACAGGAAGGACTTTAAGCTTGTCGATCGTGTCGAGTGTTGGGTTGATAATGTCGAGAAGGCGAATATGAGTACGGATCTCAAATTGCTCTCGCGACTTCCGGTCAACGTGAGGTGAGCGGAGGACAGTGTAGATTTCTCGCTTTGTAGGAAGGGGAATCGGTCCAACAATCCGCGCGCCAGTTCTCTTTGCTGTCTCAACAATATCGGCAGTTGAGCGGTCAAGAATGCGCTGGTCATACCCTTTAAGGCGGACCCTTATCTTTTTTCTACTAGGTTCTTTTACCTTCGGTTCTTTTGCCATTTATTGTCTCTTTGTAATTTCTTCTTGGATTTTTGTAGGAACACGTTCAAAGTGGCTAGGCTCCATGGTGTATGTCGCACGGCCCGAGCTGAGTGAACGGAGTGTTGTCGAGTAACCAAACATTTCGCTTAAGGGAACTTCACATTCAAAGAGGACAACACCTTTTTCATTCCCTTGATTTTGAATTTTTCCGCGACGCCTGTTGATGTCGCCCATGACATCCCCTAAATAATCTTCAGGAGTTGTCACAACGACTTTCATAATCGGTTCGAGGATAGTCGGCTTACTTTTCTTCGCAGCATCTTTAATTGCCATCGAAGAACAAATCTTGAAGGCCATCTCATTCGAATCAACCTCGTGGAAAGATCCAAATACGATTGCCACCTTAACGTCAACCAAGCTAAAGCCTGCAAGAACTCCGTTGGCAAGCCCTTCTTCTACCCCTTTGATACATGCAGGGATGTACTCTCTTGGGATGACTCCTCCAACAATCTTGCTAACAACTTCGTTGCCTTTACCCGACTCGTTTGGCTCAATTTCTAAGCAAACATGTGCATATTGACCACGTCCACCAGACTGTTTCACAAACTTGGTATCTGTTTTTCCAGGTGCGGTAATCGTTTCTTTGTATGAGACTTGTGGTGCACCCACATTTGCTTCAACCTTGAATTCGCGGAACATTCGATCTTTTAAGATTTCAAGGTGGAGTTCACCCATTCCGGCAATAATTGTCTGTCCGGTTTCCTCGTTTGATGTAACACGGAACGTTGGATCTTCTTCAGAAAGGGAGCCTAGCGCTACTGAAAGTTTTTCTCTGTCGCCTTTTGATTTTGGCTCAATAGCCATTGAAATCACAGGCTCGGGGAATTCCATCTTCTCTAAAAGAAGAGGATTGCTTGGAGCACAAAGGGTATCTCCAGTCGTAGTGTTTTTTAATCCAATGACGGCTGCAATATCTCCTGTAAAGAACTCATCGCGATCCTTTCGTTGGTTTGAGTGCATTTCAAGTAGTCTTGAAACACGTTCTTTTTTGCCTTTTGTTGTATTGATCAGTGTCATCCCTTTTTCGAGAGTTCCTGAGTAAACACGAACGAAAGTTAAGCGACCGACGTAAGGATCGGTAACAACTTTAAAGGCAAGTGCAGCAAGAGGACTATCATCTGCAGGCTCAAGAGAGAGCTCTTCATCAGAATCAACATCAAGTCCTTTAATCGTTCCTCGATCTAGAGGAGAAGGCATCCATTTTGTTACAGCATCAAGAAGGGGTTGAACTCCTTTGTTCTTAAATGCTGAACCGCAAAGCACAGGATTAAATTTGTTCGTGACAACACCTTTTCGAATGGCTGCATGAATTTCATCTTCAGTCAAAGTATCGGGCGCCTCAAGCACTTTCATCATAAATTCTTCGTCCGACTCATCAACGGTAGCAAGTTCTTCCAGCAGTTTTGCGCGGAGCTCTTGGCATTTTTCTTTTAGGTCGTCAGGAATATCAGTGGTTTCAAACTCAGCACCCAAAGTCTCATCCTTGAAAATGTAGGCTTTCATAGAAACGAGATCACACATCCCTAGAAAGTCGTTTTCGGCTCCGATGGGGTACTGAACAGGGATGGCATTTGCACCGAGTTTCTCTTGCATGCTCTTGATGCAGTAGAAGTAGTCAGCGCCAACACGATCCATTTTGTTGATGAAAGCGATTCTGGGTACGCTATATTTCTCAGCTTGCCTCCACACAGTCTCAGACTGGGGTTGCACACCATCAACCGCACTAAAGACAGCGACCGATCCATCAAGGACTCGCAAAGAACGTTCTACCTCAACGGTAAAGTCAACGTGTCCCGGTGTGTCAATAATGTTGATCTTGCAGTCTTTCCAATAAACAGTTGTGGCTGCAGAAGTAATAGTAATTCCGCGCTCTTGTTCCTGCTCCATCCAATCCATTGTAGCGGCCCCTTCATGGACCTCACCGATACGGTGTACACGACCGGAATAATATAGGATTCGCTCTGTACAAGTGGTTTTCCCGGCATCGATATGGGCCATGATGCCAATGTTGCGTACGCTTGCTAATTTATCTTGTGGGGGGCGTTTATTTGCCATCGCGCTTCAGGTGCTCCTTTACCATTTGTAGTGGGCAAAAGCTTTGTTTGCTTCAGCCATGCGGTGAGTGTCGTCTTTCTTTTTAATTGTAGTTCCCTGGTTGTTGAAACAATCGGAGAGTTCCGCTGCTAAGCCATCGGCCATGCTTCGCCCAGCTTTCTGGCGGGCATTTGTAATGATCCACTTCATAGCCATAGCTTGACGTCTTTCAGGAGGGATTTCAATCGGCACCTGGTAAGTGGCCCCACCAATTCGGCGAGACTTGACTTCCAAAGTTGGCATGGCATTTTCCATAGCTTGGTCGAAAGCACTTAAGGTGTCTTCGGCACTTACTTTTTTGGAAAATTCCTCAAGGGCATTGTATACGATTTTGGTCGCAATAGATTTTTTGCCGTGCATCATGACACGGTTGATAAATTTCGCAAGAACGGTGCTATTGTACTTGGGATCAGGGATGGCTTTGCGTTTGGTTGCTCGACGTCTTCTAGACATGTTTCACTTTTCCTTTACTTAGGTTTCTTTGCGCCGTATTTTGATCGGCCTTTCTTTCGGTCTTTGACGGCTGCGCAGTCAAGTGAACCGCGGACGATATGGTAGCGAACACCGGGGAGATCCTTCACCCTTCCACCTCTTACGAGGACGATGCTATGTTCCTGCAGGTTATGTCCTTCACCGCCGATATATGCGATTACTTCCTGCCCGTTAGATAGGCGAACCCAAGCGACTTTACGAAGTGCCGAGTTTGGTTTTTTAGGAGTCTTAGTCTTCACTTGAAGACAAACACCCCTTCTTTGAGGACATTTTTGGAGCGCAGGAGACTTCTTTTTTTTCTTTTTAGGTGATCGTGGTTTACGCACGAGCTGGTTAATCGTTGGCATTGAGGCCTTTACTCCTATTTGTGTTGTTGTCGATCCCACACGGGACCAAGTCTTACCGAGGTAAACGAATAATATATCCTACTGCACCAATTATTTGCAACAGCCTGCTCATTTGTTACCAAAAAGCGGTCAGCTCGTTAAATTATTAAATTTCACTCGTATGAAATTATTTTATTCTAAAATGAACCATTTAATTTTTTAATTTGTATAGTGAAAGAAAAAGTGGGGATTATGGGAAGGGTAGCTTTTCCGAGATTTATTTTTCTCTTTATTTTTATTTCAACAGCGTTTGCAAGTGACCCCTATACGCTTTCACTTCAAGATGTGCGATCAAGCATGGATAAAATGTTTACTTATCATGTTGAAAATAAAGAGTTTTCTCCTCTAATTGTTAAACGCTCCCTTAAAATCTATATTGAACAATTTGATCCAGATCGTCTCTACCTATTAAAGGGAGAGGTTGAGCCCTTTCTTTCTCTTACCCCAAGGCAAATCCGAAGGGTGATCAATGATTTTCAAAGGGATCAATATCCTGAATATTGGAACCTAAATTTTCTCATTGAAAAGTCAATTCATAGGAATCAAAGGATTCGACACGAGGAGATTGAGCGTCTGATTGATGGAGAGACAGAGGACTTCACTCTCCACGTGACAACTTCCTATCCAAACTATTCAAGCACCGAGCAGGAGCTCAGAGAAAGGGTTCACAATCGACTGATCCTTGAGCTAAAAGCTTACATGAAGGGAAGGAAGGAGGTTTCGCTCAACCCTCAGCTTATCCAAAAAATTCTAAACCACCGCTCGAAGAAATCGATTTCCTTTGAGTCTCAGTATTTAAATCCGACTGAACACACCTTGGCATTGCACATGCTTAAGGCTATGGCGAAAAGCCTTGATGCTCATACGGGTTACTACAGTCCTAGAGAAGCATATGAAATTCGGGCGGCTTTGAAGAAGGAATTTTCAGGAGTGGGAGTCGTTCTTTGTGAAGACTTTGATGGGGTCTATATTTCTGATGTTGTTAAGGGGGGGCCTGCTGAAAAAAGTGGGAACATCGAAGTCGGGGATGTTCTTGTTGCGGTTAACCACCAAGGGATTGAAAAGCTCGTATTTGAGGAGCTTCTTGAGGTAATGAAAGGACAGTCAGGGTCTAAAGTAACTTTGGGTCTTAAAAGGAATAAGACGATTCTTCACGTCGACCTAATCCGTGAAAAGATCACGATGGATGATGAGAGGCTCTCCATAGAATTTGTGCCTAACGGTGATGGGATCATTGGAAAAATTAACGTTCCAGCTTTTTATGATAATGGAGGGGCCGTCAGCTTGGATCGCGACCTTCGCGAGGCGCTGCGCACGCTTAAGCAAGAAGGAGAGCTCCAAGGGATTGTTATGGATTTTCGTGAGAATTCAGGGGGATTCCTGAGCCAAGCGGTTAAAGTTTCTTCTTTCTTTATCCAGGGCGGACTCATTGTTATTTCAAAGTATGCCGATGGCGAAGTAAGCTACCAGCGGAACATCGACGGAAGGCGCTACTTCGATGGGCCTCTTGTGATTCTGACGTCTAAGGCTTCTGCATCAGCTGCTGAAATTGTTGCTCAAGCACTCCAAGACTATGGAGTGGCTCTCATTGTTGGAGATGAGCGCTCTTATGGAAAAGGGTCGATGCAATATCAAACGATTACAGATGAGAGGGCAAAAGCTTTCTTTAAGGTGACGGTCGGTCGTTACTATACTGCCTCCGGGCGCTCGCCCCAGATTCAAGGGGTTCAAGCAGATATTGTTGTTCCGACCATTTTCTTTCCTTATAATATCGGTGAGCGATATCTTGAATTCCCCCTCTCAAACGATCACTTGAGTGGCGATGTATTTCACTCTCTCATGAATATCAAACAAGGATCATACCGAGACGTTGCGCGGTTTACCGTTCCTTACCTCAAACCTCGCGAGTCAGGCTGGCGACAGATGCTTCCGCGCTTAACGGCTAATAGCCAAGAGCGCATTGATCAAAACCAAAACTTTCAGTTTTTCCTTAAAGTTGGCAATGGGTACCGTCCCAAAAAATCTAGAGGGCAATCTCGCCGCGATGCCCAAGGTGAAAACTTTGGGTCAAACGATCTTCAGATGAATGAGGCAGTCGAAATCGTCAGAGATATGATCTCAATCAGCAGAGAAAAGCCCTTGCGCTAAATTTTTCAAACCTCTACCATGAGCTGTTCTATTCTTCCTTAATTGGAAGCAGATGGCTAGGTAGCTCAGTTGGTAGAGCAGAGGACTGAAAATCCTTGTGTCGCCGGTTCGATTCCGGCTCTGGCCAAACCCTTCTAATTACCATTTCATCACAGAGCTCATGAATGTTTTTAACGCCAGGAGTCGCGATGCAAAAACAGCTAAAAAACCCAGTTTTTTGTGCAAATGTTCTGAATTTTGGGGATTAGGATTCCACTTACTGGCTCTGCTCAAACCATTTTGGAAACGGATCAGGTATCTTTTGATACTTCTTCTAGATTAAACATGCTGGTATCCATGACTTCATCAAGGTCTATCTCTGCATGAGTCGTTTCAATAAGCTTCGCTTTAACATTCAGGCTCCAAATCATCATTTTTGCAGCCTTTAACTCTTTTTGTGAAATAAGGTCGATCTTGTTGAGAATGATGACATTTGCAAATTCAATTTGCCCAACCAAAAGATCAACTAGCGTGCGCTCGTCTTCTTCCCCAAGGCTTTCATCCTGATCCTTCAAAAATTCTGTTGAACTATAGTTTTTAATGAGATTAGCAGAGTCAACGATTGTTACCATTGGATCTAACGAAGCAAGGTCGGAGAGACTGTTGCCATTTTCATCGCGGAATTCGAAAGTCGTAGCTACCGGTAAAGGCTCAGAAATTCCAGTGCTCTCTATTAAGAAATAATCAAACCTTCCCTCTGAGGCTAGCTCGCATACTTGTAGCAAAAGATCTTCACGTAGAGTACAGCAAATACAGCCATTACTCATCTCAACAAGCTTTTCTTCGGTTTTAGAAAGCTCGCTTCAGCCTCGATCGACTAAGTCCATATCAATGTTTACCTCACTCATATCATTGACAATCACAGCAACTTTTCTACCTTCACGATTGTTCAGAATATGGTTGAGAAGGGGCGTTTTTCCAGCCCCCAAGAAGCCAGATAAAACGGTTACAGGAAGTTTTTTTTGCAAATTTTCTTTCATAATCAAGCCAAAAGGTTATCAAACAAGCAAAGGTATTTTGTATTGAGCAAAAACAGCGTTTGACAAGACCTCGGATTGAAGTTCTGAAGATTATTGTGGAAAGCCATAAACCAATAGGTGCGTATGCAATATTAGGGGAGTTGAGCCTGGTCCTAGATCAACCGAAACCACAAACCGTTTATCGTGCCATTGACTTTTGGCTAGAAACAGGTTTTATTCATAGCCTTAAAAGCTTGAATGCATACATCCTTTGTCCGACGGGGCATAAGCATGAAGGTTCCCAATTTATGCTTTGCAATGTTTGTGGCAAGGCAATAGAGGCTCCATATCAGTGATATGCCTCAAGTCCTGAAGGATTATATGGCAAAAAAAAGCTTTATCCCTTTTCAGTGGGCTTTGGAGATTCATGGTTCATGTAGCGAGTGCCAAAATTGAAATGATCTCAGCTGCATGGATTGTATTTTGAGATTATTAGATTCTTTTAGACGATTGAGATTGTGAAATTTTTCTCTTCGGGATAGTCAAAGATTCTGGCTGGATGTTTCATTTAATTGTGGAGGAAACAGGAATGGGGAATGACCGACCGTGAGCACATAAATATTGCGGCCATTTCAGCCGAGTCTTAATCCGGATAAAAACTGCTTATTGAAAGTATCTGTTTTCAGTTTACGATGTTCCGCCAAATTTCAGTAAATTCAAAGAAGATACTCAGGTAAGAGGTCCTCGCTTAAAAAAAGTCGGAATGTTGCTGGAGCCTTTGATTGCTTTTCTTGAAAAGAATTCCCTAGTAGAAAATTTTCTTGTCTTGCTATCTTTTGTGGTTTAAGGTCAGGGTTTCGATTTCTGGAAATCTTTGTGTCTCCGGTTCGGTTCCGGCTCTGGCCAAATTTTAATCGGGGTGCCCTTTCAGGCTGAGAGATGTATAGCATCAACCCGCATAACCTGATCTAGATAATTCTAGCGGAGGAAATTAAAATGATCTTATTGGTGATTAGTATTGTCGCGTCAGCGACGTCTGTTCTTTCTCTTATTCCTCAGATCTATCGCACGTATCAACTGAAGTCAGCAAGTGATCTGTCTTTATTGATGCTCATTAATTTTCTGGTTTGCTCATTGAGTTGGGTAGCTTATGGTGGACTCACAGGGATGGTTTTTGTCTGGGTTACCAATGTGATGATGACGATTTTTTCGATTGTTCTGATTGTTTTTAAAATTAGGTATACACCGAAAGTAAAACAATGCGGTTGATTGAAGAAATCATTGCGTCTCATCGAAGTGTGATTTATTTGGATGGTGGAGCAAGGGCTCAAACCTTAATATATTGTTGGGGATGGAGACTCGGTTTCCTCGGTGCAAGCACACTCCGATGCAGAAGGAATATATAGTACCGATCAGGATACAACGGACTTTGAGAAATGCATACAATTTGCGCAAAGAAGAGCTTTGCTTCCCGCTCTAATTTTGGGCTTTAATGGGGGAGAAATAGAGCATGTTTTGGGAAATGTGCAAGTGCTCCTGTCATCCTAAATATAGCGTTGGAGAGGTGGTTAGGAAGTTTAAGAGTATAACAGCCGGAGAACTTTTTAAAACATACCCCGAACTGAAAAAAGATTTATGGGGAGGGGGATTTTGGACAGATGGATATTATGTGGCAACTATTGCAGAGGGAGGAGACTGGAAAGTGGTAAAAAAGTATGTTAAAAATCAGGGGAAACTAGAAGATTGTGATCAATTAAGATTTTTCTAACTTGTAAATACCCCGTGGTCTGCCACGGGGATTTTTATTAAGGGCTCCTACAACATAAGGCTTATATCCGTGTGGTCTTCTCGCGATGAGTTCTGGTGGAATGGGGACAGCGTCTTGATCTGTTAGTTCTACGCCATCTTGATAGATTATTGGAGTGGAGGGCTTTATGCAAAGCATTTTGAAAGTGCTGACCTGCCCAAGGCTCTTGAAACGCATGAAAAGGCAGCTCAAGCGGGTAGCAAGGCTGCTAAGCTTCGCCTTGCTCAGCTCTATTCAGGGAGACCTGACAAATCATTGGCGATTAAATCTTTGAAAGAGTGCGTTGCAGCAGAAAATATTTCTACAAGCAACCTTTTTGCTTGTGCAAGATCTCCGGGGAAATTTCAAGCTCCTAAATTAGCATTCGAAGCGCATGTTATCTTAGCCGGGAGAGAGCATCAGTACGCCTTAGGTGGCGTGATTAGACATTTAGAGTTTGGGGTCGGCGTTGATAAAAGCCCTTCAAAGGCTACAGAGTGGCGCCAAAAGCTACCTGAAGCTTGGTGTGATGCACCTATAAAAGACTTCTTTATCTATCTACAGTCACTCTAGTACAGCTCAAGCTATCTTGTAATCGTTGTTTTTCGTAGCGCAAGCCCGCAAAAGCATCCCATTGCACTGATGATTAAAAGACCTAGAGCTCCTCTATTAATGCCTAAGAGTAAATTCGGGTACATTTGAATCAAAGAGACAATGAGAGCTAGGCCCAAAGTTCCACCGATTTCTTGAAAGGTCACAAATGTACCGGATGCAATGCCTGCTTTTTGTGTGGATACAACAGAAATTGCGGCAACTGTTGTGGGACTACAGGTCAAGCTATATCCTAATCCAAAAAGGAGGATTGTAGTTAAGATGAATGGGATAGTAGAAGATGCGGTAAAGAAAGTTAGCAGGATTGAGGAGAGCATTAACAGAAAGAATCCTGCAGCGATAAAAATCCAAGCATTTCTAGAGGTATACAGTTTTCCGACAAGCGGCGAGAAAAGAGCCACAGGAACCGTAATTCCTAGCATGAGCAATCCAGTCTCTAAAGGTGAGAAGGGCTGGACTTTTTGTAAGTAGATAGGAAGAATAAAAAATAGGGACCAAAGGTAAAAAATAAGGCAAGCACTCGCAATGGATGCACAAAGAAAGGTGCGATTTTGAACGAGCTCTTGTAGAAGAATGGGAGAGGAGTGTGTTTTTCCATTTCTCCGTAGTAGGTAGGCGCTGATAAATAATACGATTAGAAGCAGAAGTATAATGATCCAAGGCAGTTGGGAAAATTCCGTGGTGATTAGAACAAATGAAGCAAGCGCTGTGGCGATATAGAGCATCCCCTTATAATCAATATGAGGGGGATCATCTTGATTCTGACTCTCTCTAGAAAAAAAGCAGACAAGGATAAAACTGATAAGGACAATTGGGATAGTTGCCCAGAATACCCACTGCCAACCGAGCTCTTCAAGAATAAGACCACCGACCAGAGGACCTATTGCCATTGCAGAGGCTACCGCTGTTGCCCAAATAGCGATGGCATGTTTGCGGCGCATTTCAGGAAATTCAGAGACTAGCATCGCCTGAGAGACTGGAAGGAGGATGGCGTTTCCAAATCCTGCCAAACTCATGCTTAGAATAAGACCCGGACTTCCTGAGCAAAACCCTGCGAGTAGCATACCGGTTCCTGATGAGGAAAGACCCAACAAAAAGATTTTTTTTCTGCCAAAAATATCAGCAATACGTCCACTTGTTACAAGGAAGGCGCAATTAATCATTCCAAAAGCAATCATCATCCACTGCATTGCATGAATGCTTGTTTTAAGGGACTTTTGGATAGAGGGAATGGCAGTGTTAACCATTGTGAAGACAAGGCCCATGACAATGCACCCAGAACAAATCCCTACGATGCTGATTTTTTGTTTTAGAGTTGTTGACTGTATTTTTGAACCTTTCATATTGGAATGATTGTATCGTGTTTGAGTAAACATGTGCTACACAATTTATGGATTAATAACCGACAATGAGTGCGAAGTGTAGGCGTTGGTAGGGACCTCCGAGGTGAAGGTTGTGAAGCTGGAAACCCCAGTCTGCTCGGAAAGTAAGATAGGGGATGATATTATAGCGAACACCGGGGCCGAAGCTCATGAGATATGTAGTTTTGTCTTGAGAAGGAGCGGTCTGTTTGACTCCAGATAGGCCATAGTCGTAGAAAACTAAGAATTGAATCTCATCATGGAATTTTTTCCATCCGGCAAGAGCGTTAAGGATACTAACCGGCGGAGTACGGAATTCAAGGTTCCAGATAAAAGCGGCGTCACCATTGACGATTCTTTCCTTGTATCCGCGGACAGTGTTATAGCCACCAATACCATATTCTTCTGAAGGAAGGAGGTTGATGTTTGCAAGTTGTCCACGGAAATAGTTGTGGATAGACCAGTCTTTATAAAAGCGCCAGATGAAGGTGAGTGCTGTTCGTGTGTAGACATATTGATTTTTTGCAAAGGGGCGGAGCGACTCGTAGTCGGCATTGGTTTGATCTGAAATCCATTTTCTTGGAGACCAAAACCCCTCGATTTCCAAAGAGATGGAGAGGGGAGGGCTTTCAAAGCCCATGTTGTATCCGAGCATGAGTTGTGTCAGATTCACATTATTCTCAGAAATAATTGGAACGCCGCCGAGGTCAAGGTTGTTGTTGGTCCGTTTGAAATCAAATCCCCAAGTGATTTCATGCAGGAAGTTTTTGTAGGGTTTTAGTGGAATATCATATCTCAAAGAACCTTGAACGGAGAACCCATGAGTATGGAACATGCTTCCTTCAATGTCTGGAACGGCAAAGTCTGCATCGACGTGGGAGTAGCCACCATAAATATTGAGCATATGTTGCCAGGGAAGGGGAACTTCATAAAAAGCTGTATGGGCCCAGTACCGTTTAAAATCGGAGGAGGAGACAAACTGGTAAGAAAGGCGTTGGTCACTCCAAAAGACGTTCCCCCAGTTAAACCCTGTAAAGAGGCGGTTGTTGCCTGTAACATCATTACCAGTGTTATCGATTCCTGCATAGATACGCAAAGGGAAGCGATCAGAACAAATGAGCTCGACATCAGTGGTTCCTTCCTCTTCTCCTGGAGTGTATATGCCATCGATATGCCGAAAAGGGTTTTTGTTAAGCCAGTAGAGGTTTTGATTTAAGATATCTGAGGCAATTTTTCCGCCTGGCTCTAGTTGAATCGCTTCTTCAAGACGATCGCTTTTGAACCATTTATTGCCTTTGCAATAGATTTTTCCGAGCTTTCCTTCTGTGATAACCAGTTGCAAAACTCCCGTGGAAATATCTTGATGGGGGACTGAAATAGTAACAACTGGGCGGTCATGATTTTGGTAGTATTGGATGACACGCTTTTTGATTTCGGTAATGGTTTCTTTATCGAGAGGTTGGTTGTAGTAGATGCGGACCCTTTGTTTTAATTCGACAGTTCCTCCAGGTAAATCGACATGGTAGCTCATGACTCCGTGGACATCGTGATATCCTGCGGGGTTAAGATCGGCTTTATTTTCTAAAAGAATGAGGCCCTTAAAGGGGGGAGCAGAAGCATTGACTTGTATTGGGTGAGAGGCGGTATCATGATCGACAAAGGAAGAGTGTTTGACTGTTCCAAATAAAACAAAAGGAATGAATAAAATTGTCCAAACGCATTTTCCCATAAGCGACATTTTGTCATTATTTTAGCTTTTATTCCACTTAAAAATTCTTATCAGGAATTGGATAGAGGTTAGGTTTTCGAATAAAATATGGCTCTTCTTCGCTGGTAAAGAAAATTGCCTGATTCGTAAACTCATCATAAGGATGAAGGTCTCGCTGCATCTCCGCCGTGAATGGACCTATATAATTTGTCAAGATTCTAGAAAAATCGACTTGGCTTACTTTTGCTTTACCAATTTGGATCAAGCCTGATTCTTTATGAAAGAGGGTAAAAGGAGCGTTAGATAAACGGCTTGGGTACGTTGTTCCCCATTTTTCATGATTTGTACTTAAGTATTGAAGAGAGGGAGAATAGCGGTACCCATTCAAGGTTCCCTCAATAGTATTAAAGTCTCGCTTGGAAGAAAAGATCTTAAGAGGGGAGTGTCCTGTAGAGATTAACGTATTGATTCCCATCGCAATTCCCCCATTACTTCCCAGGTGATCAACGACAATGGTTGTTCCTTGCTCTCCAATACTCCTGATTTTAGAAAAGTTTTCCATGATAAGAGATTTTCCAAGAATAATAGAGCTCCCGTGCGTTGTAGAAGAAACTGTACTTTCCCCATATAGATGAAGGCTCCCTTCAGTGACGAGCAAGTCAAGATCTCCTCCCTGGGCGCTGATCAACGTTTGATCATCAAGTCGGATCGATGATCCAGCCGAGATAGACAATGATCCTAGTGTTGAAGAAACCTGAGCTTGATCTTCAAGGGTTAAGGTTTCCCCGGGAAGTAGTATGACTTGTCCCCCCTCGACTTGAACATTTGGGCCATCAAGATAAAGGTCTTTTCCCGCTCCGATAGAGACGGGACCCGATCCCCCTCTCATGGAGCCATGGTCTAGTAGAGTGAGGGTTTCCCCTGCGCTGATGAAAAGCCCGCGACCTGTAATTAAAGAGGTATCAAGGATGGCAAGGTCTCCTTTAGCATTCACGTGGACCCCTAAGGGAGAATTTAGCGTAGAGCCTTTCATTAAAAGAAGTTCGCTTCCGAGACTTAGATGGATCGGTTTTTGTGAGGTGATTTGGCTTTGATGGAGGTGGCAATGATGCCCCACATTGATAGTAATGGGTGCCATAGAATCGATCCTCCCGCCCTCTAGAGATACAGAGCCAAGGGGACCTGAAATCAAAAGAGGAGCGCATCCTGGAGAAACTAGCCCTCGCTCAATCGAAAAGGACCCGCTTAGATTTTTGATTGTGAGTTCCGTTGTCCGATTTGTGGCGTAGAAAAGAGCCCCTTCTTCGATCCAAAAGTTTTGTGCTCCATCAATTAGAAGCGCGCCACCTCCCAAATGTCCCCATTCCCCAGTCAAGAGGATATCTCCCTTTGTTTTCCAAGATAGAGTTCCCCCATCAGTCATGAGTTTTCCTGATACTTTACTTGGTCCTTCAGATGATAGGGTAAGGTTCTTCCCATAGAGTTCCCCCAAACATGAAAGATCTCCCTCAATCTTGAGATTCTGCCCAATTAGTTTTCCTGTGATGGTTGCTTTAGGAGCAATCAATTCTATCGCTCCACTTCCAACATTGGTAAGTCTTCCCTCGATCAAAATACCATCCGCGCTTTTTGTACAAAAAATCAGAGGATAAGGGCTGTTGAAAGTGTGGTCGATATCCTCTTTAAGGATGATTGATCCCGGTGCGCCTCCTTCGCCTTGGTAGGATGTGGTGATCGTAACCGGTCCCTTTCCAAGTTCCTCAATAAGCTTATCAATGGTAATATTACTAAAGTCCGAGCTGGGGCCATCCTTCAAATTATAATTGTAAGAGGAGGTTGTACTAATCGTCACATTTGATTCAGGGTCGAGAAGAAGGCATCCTGTTCGCTGGATCTCTCCATCATGATAAAACCCGTTTCTTCCAGAAATTTCGATATCCCCAACGTGAGCCTTCCCATGAAAATGGGTGACTCTGTCTGACAAAAGATACACATTTTCTCCCCTTACCAATCCCGATTGGGTAACAATGGTCTTTTTCTCAGAGTGGACATAGACCCGTCCCCCAACCTTACTGACCTCAATTTCATAAGGGTTTTCTTCAGCGCGCACGTAGGCATGTTTCCCGACTCGAGAAAGAATCTCTCCCGAGATATGTACCTCTCTTCCGAGTAATGCAAGAGCACCATTTTTTGCCGAGATGCTTCCTTCAACGATGACATCTTTCAAAGACGATGCAATGAGTCCCCCGACTTCAACCCTTGATTCTTTTCCAAACAAGATGCCATTTGGATTGATAAGAACAATTTGCCCGTTACTGGTGAGCTCGCCATAAATTTCACTCCTTCTCTTCCCTGTAACTTTGTTAAGAACCCAGGCCTTTGTGCTAGGTTGAATGAACTCCACATGTTCTTGTAAAGCAATCGAAAAGTCTTTCCAATAGATGATGGCTCCATCGCTCGCTCCAACTTGGAGATTTTGCCCCACCTTTTGGAGACTGCAGGAGCCCTTAATCGTCTCCATTCCTGAAGGATTACCCCAAAGAGAACACGCAAAAATAAAAAAAATGATTAACCACAAACGCACGTTACCTTCTTATTAGAATTTGCCAAGAATGTCTATAATATTTTCTGGCATTATAAGCGTAAATTTGGGGAAATGTCTCCCTGTTAGGTGGGGAAGGCCATAAATGGTAGCTCGAATAGATAGTGCATTCCATCACTTCGGAAATGGAAGTGATAGATATGTGATTCACAACGTTACTCGAGATAATTTGTCTGCTTACGACCAAGCATATAAGGCTAAAGTACAGAAATTTTATGAGGAAGTGCCTTTCGCTGAAGAGCGCATTGTAAGTAGATCTGAATTTCAAGCTGATCCTTTTTATATTAAATATCAAAATAAGAACAGCGGAGGAAAAGGTGTTCCAAGGGTTAAGTAAAAAATATTTTAAGTTGTTAGAGCCTCTAATGGAAGAATGGACGAGCAGAAATTGTCGAGGAAGAAAACTTCATCCATGGAGACCTGTTATCAACTCAATTTTCTGGGTCTTAAGCGCAGGATCTCCCTGGTGGGCTCTGCCCAAAGGAAAGAATTTTGCTCATCGCTCAACGGCTCATAGCTGGCTTGGAAAAATGGAATCAAAGGGGTTTTTAGAGGGGGTTTTAGTCAAGCTTATTGAGGTCGCTGAGCTTATTGGAGGTGTTGAGCCAGATAGATTGAGCATTGATGGTTTTTTTTCCAGTGGAAGAGGCGGCGGAGAAGAAGTTGAGCACGGTTATAAGGGAAAAGGAGTCACATCCCATTTATTAGTTGATTTGTAAGGAAGACCTTTAGGAATCACTACAACATCGGCTAAGGGAGATGAACGAGATCAGGTTAAATTGAAAGTGTTGAAGAATAAAGTGATTCCGTTGATACCATACCGAAAAGGATAAAAGGCACGGAAGGGGATATGTTACCTTGAGAAATTTAGGTGAAAAGTAGAGCGTACAATCTCCTGGCTGAAGACAAGATATAGAAGAATCTCAAAGAGATGGGAAAGGAGGGTGAAATATTGGAGAGGGTTTTTACAGTTTGCCCTTATAGATTTTTGGTTGAAGTTTCTGGTTAAAAATATTTATTAAATACAGGATAGGCTCATAATCCTCTTTAAACAGGTAACGGGTGTTAATTTAGGGCAAGTTGTTGAGGTACACGAGGAAGCATACGGAGAGTAGTCAACGATATTTTTTTCCATTTGCCTGAGCAAGGGAGCGTATTTTTCCGATGAATGGTTGAAGCCCCTTTTCTTCAAGGGCAGAGATTTCGAATAGAGTATCCTTGGGAAAAGGATATTTCTTTTTGAAGGCCTCAAGGTGCTCTTCATTTCCCTTATCCACTTTATTGAGGGCGACTAAAAAAGGTTTCTTTAGAATATCAGCGGAATATTCTTCCCCTTCTTTTCGAAGGGTTAAAAAATCCTCGAAGGGATCACGTCCTTCTTCTCCAGAAATATCGATAAGATAGATCAAGGTAGATGAGCGCTCCACATGCTTAAGAAAAGAAAGGCCCAATCCTCGGTTGTTGTGGGCATCAGGAATGATTCCTGGGATATCAGCTAAGTAAATACGCGAAAAATCATCAAACTCCATATAGCTGAGGTTAGGTTTTAGCGTCGTAAAAGGGTAAGCGCCAGTTTTGACTTCAATCGCTGCCAGTTTTGATAGAAGGGTAGATTTTCCTGCATTAGGGAATCCCATAAATCCGACATCAGCAAGGAGCTTCAGTTCCATCTCAATACTTTTCACATCTCCGGGATGTCCCGGAGTGCATTTTGCCGGGGCTTGATTCGTGGGCGTTTTGAAAAAGGTGTTTCCCTTTCCGCCCTTTCCGCCCTGGCATAAGTGAAATTCTTCACCCGGCTCGGTTAGATCATAAAGAAGCCCGCCTGTTTTGCTATCATGAATAAGTGTGCCACAGGGAACTTTCAACACGAGGTCTTTGCCATTTTTGCCTTGGCGATTGTTGGTGCCACCGCACCCCCCATTTTCAGCATGTATTAGGCGTTTGTTGCGGAATTGATCAAGGGAGTAAACTTGAGGATCGCTTTTGATAATAACGCAGCCGCCAGATCCCCCATTGCCTCCATAAGGACCACCTTTTGGGATGTATTTTTCGCGGCGCCAGGCGATAACACCATTGCCTCCCTTTCCCGCAGATAATTTTAGCCTTACGCTATCCGTAAACATCTAATTCCTTCCAAAATACAAAATAGGCTCAAATGAGCCTATTCTTAGTTAACTGTAAAAACGCAGGTGAATTTACTGAGAGGGAGCGACAGAAACGCAAGTATTCTTTCCACTGCGGAAATGAACAATTCCATCGATCAGAGAAAAGAGAGTATCATCTTTTCCACGCTTTACATTTTTTGCAGGGTGCCACTTGGTGCCACGTTGACGGACAATAATGCTTCCTGCAGTGACATATTCACCGTGTGTTGCTTTGATCCCAAGACGCTGTGCGTTCGAATCTCTTCCGTTTCTACTTGATCCTTGACCTTTCTTATGTGACATACCGTTTCCTTACTTCGCTTCGATATCGGTGATTTTAACAACAGAATATTTTTGTCTATGGCCTACCTTACGGCGGTAGTTCTTTCGACGCTTATATTTGAAAGAAACCACTTTTGGGCCTTTAGTATCTCCAATGACTTCTCCCTTAACTAGGCATTTTGCCACGTGAGGAGCGCCGACATGGGCGGTCTTCCCGTCGTTAAAAAGCATAATTTCATTGAATTCGACAGCTCCGCTCTCAATTCCGAGTAGTTCGACTTCGATTACATCACCTTTTTCAACCCGGTACTGTTTACCGCCGGTATGAATGATTGCATACATAATTCGTTTCTCCATTAATAGAATCGCCTATCATAGAGAAATATCACGAAAGTGTCAATCATTTTGTAATAGATAGGGCTAACGCATTAAAATGTTGCTTTAACTTGTCGACTTTGAAGATCGGCTTCAGATTTTTTTTGAACACCGCTCTCATGATGGCACTATACTCTGGTTTTTAATGAGAAAGTAAAAGGTGTTTTTTACAAATTCAAACGTAATGGCTTATGATGTCGGTTTTCAGAAAGTATACAAGTCACATCTGCTCTGATGTAACAGCAACAGTGCATGAGTCTTTTTCATCCTCATCCACCTTTCATAAATTCTTTAATCGCAGGGCTTTTGTCATTTCCGACCTGATCATCAATAAACAGGGCAATTTCCTGATCAAAATCAGGTGCTCCTGACCCCTTGATCCATACCTTAGCCGGATCAAAATTTCCCAAAGATCTCTTGATTGCGGCTTGGCAGATGCGTTCGCTAAAATATTCAGACTCACCACCTCCAGGACGTTTTTCAACATTTTCAAGTCTCTTTTGCGCAATTTCGGGGATATACAAGGCTTGGTCTTGTGTTTTTAACTCTTTGTAAACACGAAAAAGGGTCTCTCTTTGGATATTCGCTACGTCATTATTCTCTTTGCACAGCTTTGTGACCGATTTTGTCACTCAAGCCTCTATACTTTCTGCCCAAATTATAGCGGCTCTTTCAGCAGGCGACAATCCTTTATTGATCTCCATAATCAATTGTTGTATCAGACCAATCTTATGGTACATACAGCTGTCTTCTGACAAATGGTTTGAAAGAGGCGTTTTTGGAAACTTAAGCGCTAGTTTGTCTATCACTAGTTGAGCTGTATAGCTAAAGTGACTTAAATTAGTTATAGGCAGTACTCCTTGAAAAGTTCGTCTATTCCACATTGATATTTTCTTCGCTTAGACTTTGCCTGTGCCCACTTGTGTTCAATAGGGTTTAGATCAGGGGAATAGGGAGGAAGATATTCCAAGGTATGGCCTGCAGCCTGGATCTTCTCTTGCATAGATTTGCTTTTATGGAATGAAGCATTATCCATAACCAGAATACTTTCAGAGGGAAGTTTCGGTAGCAAGTCCTCCTCTGCCCAAATGGAAAAGGCGTCTGTATTAATATTGCACTCGAATAACGCAAGTGTAAGGAGGCTTGTTCCAAGTAATGCCCCTATTGCATTTGTTCTTCCTTTTGCTCCCCAATCATGAGTGCCAAAACATCGCTGTCCTATTTTGGAGTAACCGTGGGTGCGGGGCATATCATGGGCAAACCCGCTTTCATCAATATATACAATTGGCTTTCCCAAACGTTTATATTCTGCGATTTTTCCTTGAAAGATTTGTCTTTTTGTTTCGCAGGCCTTGGGATGGTTGAGAGTTTTTTTTATAGCTAATTCTTAACCTCTTCATGGCACACCGAATGCCTGAAGTGCTTACGTTGAGACGATGTGCTCGTTCATAGTTGAAGGCATCAGGGTATTTCTTGATATCCTCCATCAAGATCTCTCTATCAATCTTTATTGCAGGTCTGATTTTAGTGCGCCTCGGCTCTAACCTCTTAGACCAGAGAAACACACTATTTACACTTACTCCAAAGCGTCTTGCTACTTGGGCAAAGCTTAATTTTTCTTTGCTTCGGATTGATAGAACTTTTTTTCTAAAATCTAGCGAATATGTCATTCAAAAAATTATAACTAAAACGAAATATTTTAGCTATACCTAGGACAAAGGAGCTCATGGCATTTGCTTTTAGGGCTTCTCTATGGAAAAAACATATCAAGCTGTTAATAAATAGATATGTGCACAAACTTTTTTTAACAAAGAACTTTCTGCTTTCCTGTGGAGAAGAGTGATATGTAAAAATTCCTTGAGCTATTGTTGATAAGGCAAAAGACTTCTTTTGGGCTGTTAATGGAATCTTGCTGAGTAAGGAGAATTTATGTGAAAATTTGGAATAAATGACTCCAAAACTAACATTGCCTAAAAATCTAAATATCACTGGAATTGCCATAAAAAACCCTCTTTTTTTAATTGAATTCACAAGTGAGCTGGAGAGGTCTAATATTTTCGCGGGTTATTTTCAAAATAATAGAAAAAAGTCCTTGATGCCTCCGATAAGGCATGTTTCAGCCTATTTTTCTAAGGTATTGTCGTTGAAGTAAAATTAATTTCTCAAAAAAGGTTTTTCTACTTGAAAGGATTATTTGGGAGGTCTAGAATCTCGGCTTCACATTGACTGTGCGGCGGGTGAATGTTTTGTTTTGTCTCGCATGATTGAAGCTTTTTACAGGGTGGTAAAAGTGAAATTTTTTTTGATTCTTCTTATCGTTCCTTTTTTTATTGGATGTGGCAAGAAACAGTCCGGGCATGATCTAGAGAGTAGTTCTGGTGGCCGATGCGCTCAAATTCCTTTTTATTGTTCCGTACGCTCGCTTGATCCCAGGGTTGCAAATGATTATCCTACAGCGCATGTGATTCGGATGCTGTATGAGGGGCTCATGCGCTTAGGGCCAGATGGGGAAGTCGTTCCGGGTGTGGCTGAGAGATATGAGGTCTCAGAGGATCAAAAGACCTATACGTTTTACCTTCGAGATTCTAAATGGACGAATGGGGACCCTGTCACTGCCTACGATTTCGAGTATGCATGGAAAAAATCCGTGTCTCCGCAATCTGCTCAAACAGGGGCGTATACGTTTTATACCATTCTAAACGCAGCAGCTTGTTTAGAGGGAACGGTAGATGTCGATCAAGTGGGAGTCAAAGCGCTTAATGAAAAGACTCTGGTTGTGGATTTGGAGCACCCTGCTCCCTATTTTTCTTACTTGACATGCTGTACAACCTTTGCCCCTGTTAACAAAAAAGTAGACCTGTCAAATGGGGACTGGGTAAGGAATGCAGGAAGTTTTGTTTCAAATGGGCCATTTTTACTTCAAGAGTGGAAAAAAGATGATTTTCTATTGCTTAAGAAAAGTCCGCACTACTGGGATAACCAGCAGGTACAACTCAGTGGAGTAAACATCCAAATTGTTCAAGATGCAACAACTCAATTTTATCTGTACGAAAAGGGTTCTCTTGACTGGTTAGGCGAACCCTTCTCGCCGATCGCTCTCGATATTGTTACGGATCATAGACTGCAGGATAGACTGCATTATATTGAATCTATGGGATTGAGTTGGTTTTTTATGAATACAGAGCAGTTTCCATTCACAAACAAAAACTTTCGCAAAGCGCTTTCCCTTTCGATCAATAGACAAGAGCTTGTTGATCATGTGCTGCAAATGCAAGAAAAGCCTGCAACGGGAATTTTAGGTTCCAAATTAAGACTCCAAGAAAAGCCCTACTTTCACGATGGAGATCTAGAAGCTGCACGCGTGCATTTCGAAATGGCTTTGGAAGAACTTGGTGTGACAAAGGAGGAGCTGGGACCTTTGGTTGTTAGAAGTCGGAGTCGGTCTTTGGAAATCCGTATTATTCAGGCGATTCAAGAGCAATGGCGTAAAGCATTTGGCATTCAAGTTGAGATTGAGCAGTCGGATTGGCCAGTGCACTTTACCACTATTTCAAAAGGAAATTTTCAAATCGGTGAAATGGCATGGTTTTCGTGGATTGCTGATCCCTTCTACATGTTAGAAACCTTTCGAAAACGCCACCTTTCCGCCAATATGTGTCGATGGGAGCATCCTCTGTATTATCAATACCTCGACAAAGCAGACTTCGAATTAGATCAGGTGAAAAGGAAGGAATTATTTAGGAATGCCGAAGCATTGCTCATGGAAGAGATGCCGATTATTCCCTTGTATTTCCATAATCTTACTTACCTTAAGAATCCAAAATTGCATGGTGTCTATGTTTCTCCGCTCAAAGAGATAGATCTGAAGTACGCGTACTTTTCCTCTAAGGAAGATTAGGAGCTAGCCTTTTTTCCGCAGTAAATTTAGCAAGTAGATTGTTGTTGCTGTGAGACCAATTGTAGCTCCTGATGGCCAGTTCAAGGCAAAAGAAATCGACACGCCAAGAATCGAAGTGATCCCTCCGATGATAATTGCAATGCCCATCATTTTTGAAAGACGATGGGTAAAGGTATTTGCAATGGCTGCAGGGAGCGAGAGAAAGGCGATAATAAGAATGGCTCCTACCACCTGAATCATGAGGACCACAGTTAGCGCGATTAAGGAGAGAAGGAGAAAGTAAAGTAGCTGGACATTTTGGGCTTGCAGAGCAGCCTGATTCTCATCAAAGCAGACCGCCAAAAAGCGGCGGTGATAAATGGCTGTGACTCCCAAGACAGCAGCATCGAGCCCAAAAAGCATGTAGAGATCTGCATGGCTTGCCCATAGAATATTTCCAAAAAGATAGTTTGTAATCTCATTTGTATAGCCTGGTGTTAGCGAAATCATGATGACTCCAACAGACATTCCAAATGCCCAGAGGGCGGCAATTACAGTATCTTCTCTCTGTCGATAATAGAGGCGCACCGATCCTATGAGCCATGCTGAAAGAAAGGCGGCAATAAGAGCTCCATGGATGGGTTCCAACCAAGAAACATTGTAAACTCGCTTAATATAAAGGGCTACACCAAGCCCTCCGATTACAGAGTGCGCAATGCTTCCGCTTAAAAATACGATCCGTTTAACAACCACATAGGACCCAATAATCCCCCCAGCAATAGAGGCTCCAAACGCTCCTAAAAGGGCCATCAGCAAAAAAGGCTCGGTAAAAATTGCGGTAATAAAACTTATGGGCGAAAGGCTAGCCATGGCTATGCCCTCCTGGTTTGTGATACATTCCTATAGCAAAGTGTGCACAGACGTCCTTTGGAAGCATGGAGGATACCTCATGCTGAAAGCAAAGCACGCGCTCAACGTTTTGAATAATTGCATCAAAGTTGTGAGTGACAATCAGAATGGTTTTTTTTCCCTGTAGACCTTTTAAGTAAGCAAAAATCGCTTCCTCAGATTTTGCATCCACATTTGCGGTCGGCTCATCTAATAAAAGAATATCTGGATTGCACATAAGCGCTCGAATGATCAAGACTTTTTGTGCTTGCCCTCCAGAAAGAGAGCCGAAAGGGCGGTTTTCAAAGCCTTGAAGGCCCACCTCGGTGAGGAGTTTCTTTGCCCTCTCTCGCTCTCCCTTCGGGAATTTTCCTCTCCAATTTAGTTTTGCCAAGCTTCCTGTCAAAACAACCTCCATCACTGAGATGGGAAAATCCTTATCGTAAGCATTTATTTGGGGGACATATCCAATCTTCGTTCGGGCTAAAACGGGAGATCCTCCCAAAACTTTAACGCTTCCGTTGTTTGGCACAAGAAATCCTAACATCAGTTTAATAGCTGTCGTTTTTCCCCCGCCATTTGGTCCAACGATTCCAACGTACTCACCTTTATTTACCTTAAAAGAGACTTTTTTGAGGACGTCAATAGAGTCATAAGAGAAGGAGAGTTGATTAAAGATGATCGCACTCATTGCTATTTACTTTGTTATGGCGTTTGCGATCTGTTGAATGGTTTCAAGGGGATCCAGAGCTAAAGGATTGAAGCTCTCGATTCTTATATTCAATTTTTGTGCAATAAGTTCTGTCCCTTTGTTGTTAAATTGGGGGGCGGTGAAAGCACAAATAACATCGGAATTTTTTGCGAGGCGGAGGATATTAGTAGCGTCTCTTGCTAAAGGTTCTTTCCCTTCGCATTCAACGGTGATTTGCGTTAAGTTGTATTCATGACAGAAGTAGCCTAGGGCGGGGTGTGAGACGATGATTGCCTTTTTCTGGAAGGGGCGGAGCTCTTCTTGTAGGTTTTGATCAATTTCCTTGATTTTTTTGATTAACACATTTCCATTTTCGTTGTATTGGCTGGCACTATCAGGGTTAAGCTTAGAAAGAGCTTCAACCATGGAGCTGACTTGAGGAATGAGAGCCTGCGGCCCAAGCCAAATATGAAGATCCCTAGAATCCTTCAAGTGAAGGTTGACGTCGTGACAGGCATTGACAACATTTGTGTCTTGAGAAAAGGAAAGTAAAGAAATTTTTTTATCAAGTTCTAGGACAGGTGTTTTTTTGTCTCCTTGATTCATAGCTCTTATAAGTTTGCTCTCATAGGCTTCCCCCACTCCAATAAAAAGGTTGGCATTTTGCACTTTTTTCATTTGATTAGGAGTGATCTCAGTTGCGTGGGGACAGAAGTTTTCTCCAAGCGCTGAGGCAACAGTCATTGTGTCACCAACAATGGCTTGAACGAGTGAAACATAAGGAGGGATGCTTGTGACAACAAAAGGTTTCCCTGAGGTGTGAGGGCTATTCTTTTGGCATGAAGCTAAAAAAACGATCAAAAGAAAAATCGAGAGAAACTTTTTTATCATAACTAACCTATTTTGGTAACCACAGAGGCTTTTGCCAGCATCTTACTCTAAAACATTTCTTCTGTCGAGGACTGAATTCTGATTGTAAATTAATTCTAGGAAGGTTAACATGCCTCTATTTATACCAATCCACAGAAAAAATCATAGAAAGTGGAGCTGGATTTTTGGCCCCCTATGGAGGAGTGTCCGAGCGGCCGAAGGAGCACGCTTGGAAAGCGTGTATACGTGATAAGCGTATCGTGGGTTCGAATCCCACCTCCTCCGAATTTTTTTGTATGCCAGAAATTGTGGGATTTGTATAAAGCGCATAATTTGGTGGAAAGGTTATGAAGTGCCCTTTTTGTGGACATGATGAGTCAAAGGTGACCGATTCTAGGAATGCGAGCGAAACCAATGCCATTCGGCGGCGGCGTGAGTGTTTACAGTGCAACAAACGTTTTACCACATTTGAGACGGTTGATATTTCTCTTCAAGTGCGCAAGCGAGATGGAAGTTACGAAGACTTCAGCTTACAAAAATTGGTTAAAGGGCTTGACAGTGCCTCCCGCCATACCAGAATTAGCCATGATCAAGTCCGGGATTTAGCGTCTCAGATTGCCAACGAGCTTGTAGAAAAGCAAGTGAGGGAAATCAGTGCGACAAAGCTTGGAGAGTTGGTGATGGAGAAACTGCACGCGCTAGATACTGTGGCATACATTCGCTTCGCCTGTGTCTATCGCCGGTTTAAAGATGTAGATGAAATTATGGATGCAATTTATACAATTGCTCCAGAAGAAGTAAAAAAGTGAGGTCGTAAAATGTCCCTTAAGAAAAACGAAATAGAAACATTCAAAAAGCGCCTTTTGGAAATGAAAAAGCAATTAGGGTCTTCCTTGAAAGCTGTTTCCGATGACGTGAAAACTCCTGATGATTCGAAAGGATATTCTCAACATCAAGCTGATGAAGGAACCGATGATTTTGGCCAAAGGATTAGCATTGAAGTTTCATCTAAAGAGCAAGGAATGATTCGTCAAATTGATCGTGCTTTAGAAAAAATTGAAGAGGGCAGCTATGGTGTTTGCGATCTTTCTGGAGATGACATTCCGGTAAAGCGCCTTGAAGCGGTTCCTTACGCAACGATGACTGTGGCTGCGCAAGAAAAATTTGAAAAAGGGCTTTTATAGCACGATGAGAAAGGGGAGAGTTTGGATTTTAACACTGCTAGCTCTCTGTCTTTTTGCGCTTGATGTGTCCACAAAATATTGGGTGCAACATCACCTTATCGGGATGCAGCACGCGTCTCCCTTTTATCCTTACGGTGGAATTGGGGTGTTTAAAGATTTTTTGGGGATTGATTTTTGCATCAACCTTGTGAGTAATAAAGGGGGAGCCTGGGGGATTTTTTCTTCCTATCCTATGATCCTTTTGAGCGTTCGTATAGGGATTATCTTGGTGCTTGCCATCTATACCTTTTTTGTAAATAAGCTGCGCAGGCGAACAATTCCCTTTCTTATGATCCTTGTGGGTGCCGCTGCAAATATTGTGGATTACTTTGTATACGGCGCTGTTGTTGATATGTTTCATTTTGTTTTTTGGAACTATTCCTACCCTGTTTTTAACGTAGCTGATATGCTCATCTTCTTTGGTGTGGCTACTCTTTTAGTTCAGACGCTTATCGAAAAAGTAAAGAGGGATCCTAATCATGCGGCTCAGCCATCCAAAAGTTGAAGGTAATTTACAAGCCTCTAAGTGGCTTTCTCACAGAGCTCTTCTAGACTCTGGTGAAATGCAAGCTCTACTGAGTTCCCTTCCTTCCTTTTCAATCTACAACGTCTCTGAGCTCGTTGATATACAAACGGCTCGGATCTCAATCGAAGACTTTCTTGTTCGCTACGTTGATTATATTACAACGATTAAGGCGGGGCTCATCCCAGATGAAAAATATTTAAAGCCTTTTTTTTCAGCCGCTTTTTCAGCAAATCCGAAAGCGCTCTATGCTATGGAGGTAAAAGAAGGAAAATATATTATCAAAGCTAAGGAGCCTGTAATTCAACTCAGCCTTCATCACTTTACCTTTTCACCTCAGCAGCAAGCATTTCACTCAATGGTCCATTCGGAAGAAGCTGTAACATGGGGCCTTCAGTTCTCTTACCCTCAGCTCTATTCAAACTCAGTCGATAACGACCTTATTGAAATTTATAAAGACCGAGAAAATCCCAATACACAGCTTTTTCAAACCCTTGCCAAGTGGATGCGAGCCCACACTACTCCCACACCATTTATTGTTGAAGGAAAACCACTCAACGCAACCTTTCGCTTGGGGAAACAATCCCAAGTGTGGGCAAAAGTCCATCCTCAACTCGAACACTTCCGGCTGTCATTATGAGCATTGAAATCCTTTCTATTGGTAATGAATTATTATCGGGGTACACTGTAAATACCAACGCTAGTGCGATTTCCCAAAAGCTTTTGAGCCATGGTTTTGCGGTAGATCGTGTTACTTATCTTCCTGATGAGCCCACTCTTTTGCAAGAAGGGATTAAAGAAGCAATGAAACGCTCTTCCTTTTTGATTACTTCTGGAGGGCTCGGTCCCACAGGAGACGATTTGACGCGCGATATCATTGCTGAAATCTATGGGACCTCCCTTTTCTACGATGAGAAGATTGCTGCCGATTTAATCAAACGATTTGGTGCTAATCTTCCTACGTTAAAAGACCAGGCAATGGTTCCTAAAGGGGCAACAATCATTCAGAATACACTAGGGACTGCACCTGGGTTCATTCTCGAAGGAGAAGCAACAACGATGGTTCTTCCAGGAGTGCCTTCCCAAATGGAATCGATGCTTGGGTGTGTCGTAGCTCATTTAGAAAAACACTCTCTGAAGAAACATGCCACTGAAACCCTCTACCTAGCGCTTCTTTCCGAGCAACAAGTTGATCCTTACTTGCGGACTTTAGAAAAAGAGAATCCTGGGGTACAAATCGGGATCTGCCCGAGTTATGGTGTTCTTTCCGTTTATCTTCATGCTGAAGATGCAAAGATCCTTCCTCCTATTCGCGACAAAATTGCCGAAAAATTTCGAATGCATGTTTATTCTATATCTAACAAGAGGATCGAAGTCGCTCTTCACAAGTGGATGGTCGATCATAAAAAGACGCTCGCAGCAGGGGAATCGTGCACTGGAGGAAAAATCGCGTCTACGCTCACAGCCCATGCAGGATCATCTGATTACTTTTTAGGAAGCATTGTTTCCTACTCCAATCACCTCAAAGAATCTGCCCTTGGTGTTTCTTCAGAAACTCTAAAAACCCATGGAGCGGTGAGCCCAGAAGTTGTGACTGAAATGGCAAAAGGAGTAAAGCGTCTCACAGGTGCTGACTATATCCTGACCACCTCAGGCATCGCAGGCCCCTCAGGAGGAACTCCTGATAAACCTGTAGGAACCGTTTGGATGGCAATTGTCACTCCTGAAAAAACATTTACGGGTCTCCTTCCTATCAAACACTCAGCAGGGAAGAGAGGGCTCGTCATTGACTATGCTGTGACCTATCTCCTCGCTTCGCTTTACCGCTTTCTAAATTATGACACCGAGCCTTTTTCATGAGTTATGCTTTAATCGACAGCGGCAATGAGCAAAAACTCGAGCAATTTGGGGAGTACTCCCTTGCACGCCCCTGCCCTCAAGCCCTTTGGAAGCCAAAGGCGCCAAAACTGTGGAAAGGAGCGCATGCGACCTTTAAGAGGGGAAAAGATTGGAAGGGGATTCCAAAATCGTGGAATCTTGAGTATAAAACCCTCACCTTTAAAATTGTCCCGACAGACTTTGGCCACCTTGGGCTTTTTCCCGAGCATGCCCAGCATTGGGAGTGGATGGATGAAAAACTTTCCAAACCCTCAGAAGTGCTGAATTTGTTTGCATACTCTGGTGCTGCAACCCTTCACTTAGCAAAGCAGGGACACAGCGTTTGCCATCTCGATGCTTCTAAAGGAATGGTCGATTGGGCTCGAGAAAATGCAAAACTCAACAACCTAGAAAAGGCGCCGGTTCGTTGGATCGTTGATGACGCCTTAAAATTTTTGAAGCGAGAAGTGAAGCGGAATCGAACCTATGATGGGCTTCTCCTCGATCCCCCCAGTTTTGGGCGGGGGGCGCAGGGGCAAGTCTTCAAAATCGAAAACGATCTTCCCGAGCTCCTTTCCCTCTGTCGCCAAGTCCTCAAACCCAAGCCCTCCTTCATTCTTCTTACCTGTCATACCCCGGGACTTACTCCAAAAGTACTTGAGCATCTCCTTGAAGATTACTTTCCCTCTCTCTATCTAGACTCCGGTGAAATGCTCATCCCTTCTAACTCCTCATATACACTACCAACTGGTTGCTATGCGAGGGGAGGGAGCAATGTACAATAAGATGATCATTACCAGCTTGCAGAATCCGCGGGTTAAGCAAGCCGTTAAGCTGCGCGACAAAAGAGAAAGAGATCGGTCGCAGTCCTTTTTGATTGAAGGGTATCGTGAGCTTTTACGTGGCGTTCAAGGTGGAGTACCGCTCATTGGGCTATTTTTCTCTCCCGAGCATTTTTTGGGGACTAACGAGTCTGCTCTGATCGAAAAAATTCGAGGGCAGGGAGTCGGAGTCATGGAAGTGAGCAAAGTGGTCTTTGAAAAGATGTCCTATCGTGATCGTCCCGATGGTCTTTTAGCCATTGCAACGCAAACACACCTGTCTCTGCAGGATCTCGATTATAAGGTTTCAAAAGATCACCCTCCATTTTTTTTGATTGCAGAATCTATTGAAAAACCAGGAAATTTGGGAACGATTCTCCGCTCATGTGATGCAGCAGGTGTTGATGCCCTTCTCGTGTGTGACCGCTGTACCGACATTTTCAACCCCAATGTTGTGCGCGCAAGCGTGGGGACCCTATTTACCATACCCGTTGTTGAAGTCAGTAGCAAGGAAACGATCGAATGGCTAAAAGATCACAAGATTAAAACTGTAGCAGCAACGCCCGACGCTCCAGAGACTTTTACAAAAACCGATTTGACCGGCCCTATTGCCGTGGCTGTAGGGACCGAACAACTGGGCCTTTCCAAAAAGTGGCTGGAGCAAGCAGATATCCAAGTTAGTATCCCCATGCATGGCGCTGCTGACTCCTTAAATGTTGCTACTGCAACGACCCTTCTTCTCTATGAAGTTCTTCGCCAACGTGCTTAAAACGAATTGGTTATATTTCGAATTGAATTCAAAAAAATACATTTACTTAGGATAAGAGGTTCTTTTCTCTTGTTCTTAATGCTTCCTTAATTTTAAATTGGCAATCAATTTTTTTAACACAGAGAAGAAGGTTATGGCAGAAGCACTAATTTTAGGTCAGCCGCTTAAGTTTTGGGCTGAGGATAATATCAGGCGGGTATCAAATACAAAAATGGGAAGAGAGGCGGAATCTCTAACATACCGGGACATGTTTGTGAAGTTTGTCACGCATGCATATGAGCAGAAAGGAGAGATCGCAGGGCTTACGAGAGGAAATATAGAGCTTAAAGAGCTTGGTAGAGAGTCTGCCGGACGCATTGAAGTCTTAACTTTTAAGGTTGGCATTAGAGATGAGGTATTAAATATTTCTCCAGGTAAATTGGCTGCGTATATTGTTCGTTTGGAACAGGAACTCGAAGAGCTCAAGGCGACAGAGGTTCTTGAACAAGCAGCTGATGGAAGGGAGCGTCAAGCTGGAATCGATAAACTAGGTGTAAAACTTGCATTAGCACAAAGCTACCAGGAAGTTGTTGGGCCCTTTGTCCAAGAGCTAACAGAGGCTACTGCAGCTGTTGAAAGGGGCGCGGAGGAGTTAGAAGCAGCTCAAAAGCAATTCGGAGAAGAAGCGCAAGCGCTTCAAGACCGCATTGAGGAGCTAGAAAGAGAGGGAATTCCTGCTCATACAGATGAAATTGGCCGCTTGAAGTTAGCTTTGCAAGAAAAAACAAAAGCGTTTGCTGCGCTAGAGATCCAGCACCGAGAATTAGTTGATTTATCAGGAGAAGAACAAGAGCGGCTTGGAGCGCAAGTTGAGCTTTTAGAAAAACAGGTTGAAGAAGCGCGGAGAACGCAGGTTACTACAGAGCAAGCTTTATTGGGCCAACAAAGCGCAAATAATGAACTCAAAGTCGAGCATGCACGACTGTTGGGGGAAGCGGAAAAAGTTGCAGGTGAAAGGGAAAAAGAGCTCCAAAAACTGTTAGACGAAGCAAGCAAACAAAACGATCTGTTTGCGGAGCGTGTTCGACTTCTTGAAGCAGCTCCGGAGGCAGTTGTTCAAAACAAAGCAGACATGCTTGATAGAGTCGCTGTGGTGGTTCTTGGGACAGACCCAGACCTTGGTCTGCTAGAAGCGCGTGTGGGTGAGCATATACAAGCAGAGGGAAGGCTTGCGCAGCTTTATCAACTCGCAAAGCTTCCAGCAGATTCATTTGCGGCCCTTAGCAATGTCATTCAGGCGTTGGGGCGCATTTTCGTGGCTTTTGGCTACGATGCTGAACAGAACTATGAGGTGTCTGTTGGGCAACATGAAGGAAATGTGGCTGAGATTAATAGAAAAGCAGATGATTATGGTCGGGTTGAGCTTGAGCGTGCGAATGCAGTGCGAGATCTAGGTATAGCGCAGCTAGATCTAGTCAGAGAACAGGCAAATAGCAAAAAACTCCTTTCCATTCTTGGAAATGGATTTTCCTGGACTTGGAGTACCATGACTGCTTTTCCTAGGTTCATTTATGACGCGATGCGTTTCTAATTACGGATCATTTTTTGGTGTGCAAGCCTTTGCTTGCGCACCTTCTCTAGATTTTTTTTGTAGAATAAGCTATACTCGAGTGAAATTGTAATTCTTCAATGGGAGAAAGCGACAGATGCTTACCATTTTTCACCAAATGAGTGTTTATAAAAGGGCTTTTCAGAGAAATCTGGATGCCTTTGTAAAGACCTTTTCAACGGATCCTCGTTAGAGGCTCTTTTCCACCATACAAAGGATATATGAATCATGAACAAACATAGTAACGAATTACGATGAAACCTTGGCTTAAAATCTTAATAGGACTCGTTCTTGGAGTGATCACCGGCTTGATCTTAAACAAGCAGGTGGAAATTCTATCGATGGTCGGGAAGGCGTTCATTGACCTTCTTAAGATGCTTGTGGGGTTAATTGTCTTTTCGTCGCTTGTTGTGGGAATGTGTCATATTAGTGATCCCAAGAAGCTCGGAAGGATTGGACTGCGGACGGTACTCTTTTATGTCGTAACGACGATTATAGCAATTACCATTGGTCTAGCTATTGTTTTGGTTGTAAAACCTGGAATGCATTTAGGAATTCCTCTTCCGAGTGGTCATGGAGGTGATGGCAACCTCAGCTTAATAGATTTTTTATTTGCTATTGTCCCTTCAAATCCTTTTGCAGCTTTTGCTGAAGGAAATATTTTACAAATTATCGTGTTTGCCATCCTTTTTGCCCTGGCTATTAGTATGGCGGGAGAAAGGGCTAAGCCTGTTCTTGGGTTCATTGAATCTCTTAGCGAAGTGATGGCAAAACTAACCCACGTGGTGATGAAATTTGCTCCTTATGGAGTTTTTGCTCTGATGGCAACAGCTGTAGGAGCCCTGGGTTCCAAGATTATCCTCCCACTTTTTTGGGCAATTGGATGTATTTTTGTCGCCTGTTTAATTCAAGTTTCAATTATCTTTACACTCTCTCTCAAGTATTTAGCAAAGCTTGAGATTGCTCCTTTCTTTAAAGGGATGAAAGATGCTATTATTGTAGCGTTTACTACGAGCAGTAGCTCTGCGACCCTCCCGGTCAACTTAGAGTGCGCTCGGGACCATTTAGGGCTTTCTCCGGATATTTCGGGGTTTGTTCTATCCCTAGGCTCGACCATTAATATGAATGGAACGGCTATAGGACAGTCTGTGCTGGCGATTTTTATTGCTCAAGCATATGGAATCGATGTCAGCTTTACCAACATCATAATTTTGATGTTTACAACTCTAGTCTCTGCCGTAGGTACGGCAGGAATTCCAGGAAGTGGTTTGGTGATGCTCTCAATCGTACTAAATGCGATGGGTCTTCCCTTGGAAGGGATAGCCTTAGTCGCTGGAATTGACCGTCTTCGAGATATGTTTGCAACGGTTGTGAATATACTAGGAGACGCAGTAGCGGCGGTTTATGTCGCTAAGAAAGAAAATCAAATTGATGAAACCAAGTACCATACGGTCACCTGGATCGAATAAATATAGGAAGATACTATGAAACTATTTGTTGCTAATATTGCACGTGAATGCTCAGAAGAAGAACTACACACTGCGTTCGCAGAATGTGGCGAAGTCAAGAGCCTAAAAATTATTAAAGACAAAGAAACTGGACAGTCTCGCGGATTCGGTTTTGTTGAAATGGAATCACGTGAAGGTGGAGAAAAAGCGATGCAAGATCTTCATGAAAAAGAGTTTCACGGACGAGCTCTTGTTGTCAATGAAGCTAAAGAGCAACAACGCCGTGCGCCTCATGGTGGTGGACGCGGTGGACCAAGATAACCCCTTAGGACTTACCTAAGAAATTTATCTTGTCTGTCTTAAGAGAAGGCTTTTGTAAAAGCCTTCTCTTCTTTTGGCCTAAATTATGTTTTTTTACTGATGATCTGATCTAGGCAGAAATTACTTTAAATGATTGATTTTTACGTCTTCTTGAGGGGAGTCTTAACGAAGACTTTTCGGGAGACATGCCTTGGCGACGATTTAAGTCTTGTTCCCAATTTTCCATATTATTCAAAGAGTCTGAGGTTACGGATACGACAGTGGCGGCACCAGACATTATTAAGGCTGTAGAAGTTCCTCCCGAAAAAGGAGCTGCAATGCACCCGGCAACTATTTGAGCTACTCCAAACCAGTATAGCTAAAACATTTCGTTTTAGTTATAATTTTTTGAATGACATATTCGCTAGATTTTAGAAAAAAAGTTCTATCGATCCGAAGCAAAGAAAAATTAAGCTTTGCCCAAGTAGCAAGACGCTTTGGAGTAAGTGTAAATAGTGTGTTTTTCTGGTCTAAGAGGTTAGAGCCGAGGCGCACTAAAATCAGACCTGCAATAAAGATTGATAGAGAGATCTTGATGGAGGATATCAAGAAATACCCTGATGCCTTCAACTATGAACAAGCACATCGTCTCAACGTAAGCACTTCTGGCATTCGGTGTGCCATGAAGAGGCTAAGAATTAGCTATAAAAAAACGCTCAACCATCCCAAGGCCTGCGAAACAAAAAGACAAATCTTTCAAGGAAAAATCGCAGAATATAAACGTTTGGGAAAGCCAATTGTACATATTGATGAAAGCGGGTTTGCCCATGATATGCCCCGCACCCACGGTTACTCCAAAATAGGACAGCGATGTTTTGGCACTCATGATTGGGGAGCAAAAGGAAGAACAAGCGAACTGGATGTAATCTTCACGTCCATCTTCGCTAGTAAATGGAAATCCAATGTTCGTATGATCGGCTCCCTGAACCTCCTGAGAGAATCTGTTCCATTTTACTTGCGAATCTTCCGTTCTATGTAGAGGAAGTCCTGTCCAAGCATTTTCAGTAATTTTAGCTAAGCGTTGCCCTTTAATTCCCATTATGAGAAGAAGGTTCCCCATATTTTGTCCCAGCAGTTCTTAAACTACTCGTAATAGGTAGCTACATTTTTCCTCCGTTAATTTACTATTAATGTATTTTTATAATTATTTTTTATAGAAACAGCGTGATTAATATTAGTTACTGTAGAAATTATTGCGAGTTACTTAAGATTGCTGCTTTACCATGGACGATAAGTGTGGAAAATTAATTAACTATCTAATAATAAGTTGGTTGTATATTAATTCGATTGTGTGAGGTCTGGGAGGCGGCAACAGGCCGGGTTGGTTCACAAGCGAAATTTGGAACAAAATGGGGGATTATGCCATTATTCCTGATATGACAAAGCCAATGATTTACATCGCACGTAGTCTCTTAAGTCTTATTTTTCTCTTTGCTGGAGCGGGAAAGCTCATGAATTGGCAAGGGACTGTTGATGCCCTTGCAACAACATTTTCGAACTGGTACATGCATCTTGAGGGGACTGTTATTAGCAGTGAAGCGCATGAGTTTCTCGTGGGGAGTGCGTCGACCCTTCTAGGGATTGCAACCTTTTTAGAAATTGCAGGAGGCCTTCTCCTCCTCCTTGGGGTTAAAGTAAGATGGGGGGCTTTGTTTCTCCTTCTCTTTCTTATTCCAACAACGATTGTTTTTCATGCCTTTTGGTTTGAAATTGGCGTTGGTTTACATAAGGAACTCGGAGTGTTTCTGAAAAACTTAGCGTTAATTGGAGCGCTTCTCTACCTCCTTGTTGGGCCTCAACCCTATCGAGCGAGTAAATGATTACAGTGGTATTATTTCTTATCAGCTGGGCTCTTTTTGCTTGGGGTCAACCTCATATTAGCCCTGTTCTTTCTGCCCTTGCAAGTAGTTTTGGTTTAGCGCTCATGTGGTTTGCGCTATTGCGTATTCGGTCTAAGAAAGCTCGCTATATTGTCTCTGCCCTTTGGTTTTTTGCCGTGCAACTTGTGCAGCTCTCCTGGTTTGCGTCTCCAACGTATCAAGGAACCTATATCTATTTTGTCTATGGAGGGATTGCACTGTGGCTTGGAGCGGAGTTTGGAATACTGTCACTCTTCCTCCCCAAAAAAGGGCCGATTTCCTTTCGGCGTATTTTGGGAATATCAGCTCTTTGGACCCTATTAGAGTGGAGCCGCCTCTTTGTTTTGTGTGGATTCGCCTGGAACCCCATTGGGTTGTCTCTAACAGGGTTTAATATTTCCTCTCAATTGGCGTCAGTTATTGGAGTGTTTGGTCTCTCCTTTTTAGTGATGGCGATCAACTTATTTGGGGTGAACTTGTGCTATAGAAGAAACAAACGTGTCCTTTTGACCTATGGAGGGGTTCTCCTCTTCCCCTATTTATTTGGAGCATTTCATTTAGATTTTCATGAGAGGAAGGATCGAGAAGGCCCATACCATGTGGCACTTGTTCAGACGGCGCTACTTCCCGATGAAAAAGATTATTATTACGGAAAAGAAGATCGCTTTGTACATCCTTATCTTCAGTGGTATTCGATCGTTACCTATTTAAAAAACCACAGCGATAAGAACTTGGATCTCATTGTACTTCCGGAGTATGCGCTTCCTTTTGGATCGCACGCAAAAGTCTATGCATTCAGAGATATGGCCCCTTTTATGGAAGGAGAGCTTGGAGATTTGTCGTCCCTTCTTGTTGAGCCCTTTGCTGAAAAGAGGGAGGGAAAGTGGTACGTAAGCAATTCCTTTTGGGCGCAGGCGCTTGCAGACTACTTCCAGGCAGAGCTTGTGATGGGGCTGGACTCTAAAGATGGAAAAGACCACTACAATGCAGCCTTCCATTTTTCGTCCAAGGGAACACGAGCAGTAACCCGGTATGAAAAAAGAGTTCTTCTTCCCCTAGCTGAATATCTCCCGTTTACTTTTTTGAAACCTCTAGTGGCTCGCTATGGCATTACAAACTTTTTCACCCATGGAAAAGAGGCAAAGGTAATTGGGGGAAAACATCCCATGAGTTTGTCAGTTTGTTACGAAGAGTGTTTTCCTCACGTCATGCGAGAGGGGAGGGTGAAGGGGGCTAAACTCTTCGTTAGTGTGACCAATGATGGATGGTATCCCTACTCTCGTCTTCCTGAGGAGCACTATATCCATGGACGCATTCGATCTATAGAGAATGGGGTGCCTCTCCTTCGAGCGTGCAATACAGGAATTACAGCTGGTGTAGATAGTCTAGGGAGGACCGTTGCGCGTTTTGAGAATGGTGATGGGAGTTTTGAACTGGAAAAAGGAGCTCTATTTATTCCACTTGACCTCTATTCTTACTCAACCCTTTATACTTTCTGGGGTGATGCTTTTATTATTTTGATATCATTAGTTTCCTTGGTCTTTTTAAGGAATCCCCTTGCTGAAAAACGGGAATCTGATTTAAGCTGAAGGGAATTAATTTTGCTCACTTTCAAACGTTTAAACCGGACTCTTCATGGCATCTTCCGATAAATATTCCACATCAAGAAAACATCAGCGCACCTTAAAAAATTCTGTTTCCCTGTCTGGAACAGGCCTCTTTACTGGAGTAAGTTCTGAAGTCAAGCTTCGGCCTGCTCCCGAAGGAACAGGGGTTGTATTTCAACGAATGGATCTTCCTGACAAACCAACGCTCCCAGCGTTTGTTGACTACGTGTGTGAAACACCGCGTTGTACCATATTAGGTTCAGAGGATTTTCAAGTTCAAACTGTAGAACATATACTCTCTGCAATTAAGGCCTATGAAATTGACAACCTTATTATCGAAATTGATGGCCCAGAGATCCCCAGTTGCGATGGAAGTGCTGTTCCCTTTGTTGAGCTCATTGAAAAAGCGGGAGTTGTTTCTCAGAGCAAAACAAAAAAAATCCATCACTTAGAAGTTCCTGTTTTCTGGTCAAAGGGAGATGTTCATCTTGTCGCTCTTCCTTCCGAGGAGTTCCGGATTAGTTATACGCTGAACTACCCAACGTGTGAGCTTTTGAAATCGCAGTTCTTCACCGTTCATCTCAACGAAGAAATTTATAAAGAAGAGATTGCTCCTGCGCGAACTTTTTCTCTTTATGAAGAAGTTGTTCCTTTAATTGAAAAAGGGAATATCAAGGGAGGACGCCTCGACAATGCTGTGATTATTAAAGGAGATTCGATTTTGAATCCGGAGGGAGTCCGATATAAAGACGAAATGGTGCGCCATAAGATCTTAGATCTCATTGGGGATCTTTCTCTTGTTGGACAATCTTTCATTGCCCATATCATTGCCATTCGATCAGGTCACTTTTCTAACACCTCATTTGCAAAAGAGCTTGTGAGTAATTTCACTATGGAGAATCATTGATGTCTACCGAAGACTCCACTTCAAAAACGATCCTTAATATCAAGCAGATTCGCGATATTCTTCCTCATAGGTATCCTTTTCTTCTTGTAGATCGAGTCATTGAGCTTGATTTAGAGACTAACAACATTGTAGCAATTAAGTGTGTGTCGATGAACGAAGAGTTTTTTCAAGGGCACTTTCCTCAGGCCCCTATTATGCCAGGAGTTTTGATTTTAGAAGCGTTGGCTCAGGCTGGAGGAATTCTTATTCATCAGAAGGGATTCCAAGAGAAAACAGCCGTTCTTCTGAGTGTAACCAAGGCAAAGTTTCGTCGCCCCGCACTACCTGGCGATGTGATTACTATGCATGTTCATGGACAGCACTTGAGTTCTAAGGGAGGAAAAGTCCAAGCAAAAGCAAAAATTGCTGGGGAGCTAGCTGTCGAAGCAGAAATCGGATTTGCACTCACTAGTTTTGAACAGATTTAGGAAACGCATTCATGTCTAATATCCATCCTACAGCGATTGTCGAAGAAGGGGCTCAGCTCGGAGACAATGTTACTTTAGAACCTTATGCGATTGTTAAAAAGAATGTGATTCTAGGCGACAATGTAACAATTAAATCCCACGCTTACATCGATGGATACACGACAATTGGAGAAGGCACTACTATTTATCCCTCTGCAAGTATCGGGACTAAAACCCAGGCTAAAAAATTTCATGGGGAAGTTACCTATGTCAAAATTGGAAAGCACTGCGAGATTCGCGAATTTGTGACCATCAATTCCTCGTGCGACGAAGGCTCAACCGTTGAAATTGGGGATCATTGTTTGATCATGGCCTACTGTCATATTGCTCACCACTGCAAGGTAGGAAATCACGTCATTATGGCAAATGGAGCAATGCTCGCTGGACATGTGGAGATTCAAGACTATGCTAATATTGGAGGAATGACCCCAATCCATCAATTTGTTCGAGTAGGAGCTTACTCTATGGTAGGCGGACTCAGCCGGATTACTAACGATATTCCTCCTTATACGCTAGGGGCAGGGATTCCCTACCGTGTTGCAGGCCTCAATCTGATTGGGTTGAAAAGGCATAATTTTAATCTCGAGCTTCGAAAGAACCTTACTAAAGCTTTTAAACTCACCTATCGTTCTGGAGTTCAGTTGCAAGAGGCTCTTAAGCGCGTTGAAAATGAAGTGGACAAAAGCCCTGTGGTTAACCATTGGCTCGACTTTTGCAAAAGCTCGAAGCGGGGGCTTATTGGTCTGCAGCCTGCAGGACCTGGAAATAAAATTCCTGACATCAAAGATCTTTTAGAAGAATGAAGATCGTTTACTTTGGAACCCCTCCCATTGCCGCAGAAGTTCTAGAGTTTCTAGTTGAAAATGGAGTTGAGGTTCTTGCCATCGTCACCAAGGGTGATAAGCCGCGTGGTCGGAGTGGCAAGCCGGTTTTTTCAGCTGTAAAAGAATTTGCCTTAGAAAAATTTCCTAATATTCCTCTATATCAACCGGACAAAGCCTCAACGCCAGCCTTTGAAGAAAAATTAAGTCTTTTTGGTGCCGATCTCTTTGTTGTTTTTGCTTACGGAGAAATCATTAAACAGAACCTTTTGGATCTTCCTCGCTATGGTTGCATCAATCTTCATCCTTCTCTTTTGCCTAAGTATCGAGGGCCAGCACCTATTCGTTTTGCGCTGTTAGATGGTGCCAAAGAAACAGGTGTTTCAGTTATTGAAATGACGTTGAAAATGGATGCCGGAGATCTTCTTGCTCAAGAGAAAGTGTCCATTCCTTCGGGCATGGATTGCGAACAGCTTGAAAGCGTATTGATACCACTCGGAGCAGAAACCTTGCTTAAGGTGATTAAAAATTATGCTTACCATAATGAGCATAAAACGCCGCAGGACTCAACTCTTGCAACCTATGTTCAAAAAATTGATGCAACAATGGCAGAGATTGATTGGAGTCAAAGCGCCGAGACGATTCATAATCAAATACGAGCCTTTAGCCCTAAGCCTGGGGCTTGGTGTAGTGTAGTTGTTAATGGTAAGCTCAAGAGGCTTAAGTTGTTTCGGGCCACTCCAACGATTGAGGTTCCTCAATACCAAAAAGACCAATGGGTGGTCTCCTGTGGCGTGGGCAATCTATCCCTTCTAGATCTCCAGCTAGAGGGAAAAAAGCGCCTCACGATCTCTGAGTTTACAAGAGGGTTTCAAAGCGCTCCACTCTTAGGGCCCTTTTAAGAATAAGTTGACTATTTAGACTGGCTGTTCCTTTGCTAAATCAAGCTTCTTCGTCGCCCTTCCCTATTGGGAATTGTGGTCCTTATTCAGCTTAATTTTCCTGTGGCTCGCTTAAGTCAAATAGTCAACTTATTCTTAAACGGTCCCTTAAATTAAAATATTCATTTGCCTTTACACTATTTTAACACTCTTCTATAATCTTCTCTCAATCAAAGTAATAAAACGATAGGTAATGAATTATGGACATTGTAAATCCAGTCTCAAAGCCCCGTGCGGCACTTGACTTTATGAATGACTGGCAAAGCGCTCTTCTGGTTGGAGGTTGCGTAACCTATTTGGCTGGACGCGTTGTTCTTCCTCTTTTAGGGAAGTCTCCTGAAAACCACCCTTACCTATCAAAAATGAATGCCAAATTCATCACATTTTGGACTTTTGCAGATTTTGCAAAAGTCTCAAGTTCTATCTTTGTTGGGGTTAGCGATGTGATGACACTTGCTGAGCGTCAAAAGAAGAATCAAGAGATTCGAGAAGGGGAGAGGGAGAATCAAGAGGTTCGAGAAGGGCAGAGGGATGCAGAAGATCGTAGATGGGTCCACCGTCCAAATGCTGAGATGACGCTTAATGGCGAGCGCTATAGGTGGGTTGCTTATCGCTCGTTTGCAACGCTTCTAAAAATGTTTTCCGCCTATGTTTTGGTACATGAAGGATTGAAATCAGTAGGAGCTCTTAAGACAGGGCCAAGCTCAATGGTGAAAGCTTATGGCGCAACTGCGGGCTTAGTGAGTCTAGGGATTGATCTTTATGACATCCAATTACGTAAAAATGATTATAAGACTAATAATTTATATGAATCTTTGCGTAAGGATGTCGCAATTAATAAAGCAGACTTTGATAGTGCTTATTTAGGCGATTTGACCTATCGTCAAGCAGCTAAGGTGATTACTATGAGTGTGAAGGTGATGGCGCTTCTTTCTACTCTATCAAAAGCTGAGCTTGGTGGCCTTGGGGGGCGCGTTATGAAGAACCCCTATATGGGGAAGGTATTAGAAAACTCTAATGACATCTTCAACGGTCTGTTTATTGCGCTAACTGGAGTTCTATTTGCTCAAAAAGTGCACGTAGGTGCCAACAAAGACAAATGGATGGCAGATGATGGAACCTGGCTGCTGAAGCACGTTCTCAAAAGCTTTTCTGACTCTCGTGAGTTTGTCCGATTAGTGGAAGGGACGGCGACAACTCTTATCGATTTAGGATATGACATCTTAGCGGAGACAGATCTCGGGGCTTTAGGGAAGTTTGCAAAATCCTTTGATAGTTTCCTTTGCGTGCCCAAAGTTTCTGAACGAACTGGTGGTTTGATCGACAAGAGTGCGAAGGTCATCACGGACTTCAATATGCGCAATGTTTGGAAAGCCGGATTTGCTGTTATCAAGCTTTTTGCTGACACTTTTGCAGCTCTTAAGTTTATTGGAGCTTTTGGGGGTGTTGCTTACCTATCAGGTCGAGTCAAAGGGCTTGGATACCTGAAGAGTGGGTTTAGCTTTATCGGAGCAATCATGACTATTTCAGAAGAAGTCTTCTTCCCTGAGGTACACAGTCGAACTGGGCGCAATAAGAACTCTCTCACTCAGAGAACTCTGATTGTTCTGGCGAGCACGGGATCTCTCTTCCTCAATGGAATGGGGGGATTGGCTACTGCATTCGGGGATAAGGTTACCGTTCCTGGCGTGAACAAGAATTTCAAGCCATGGGTTTACAACTTCGCAAAGGTAAGTAGCACTGCTTTGGTGGCGATTAATAAATTTATTACTGCTCCTGCGGCATAAGAGTGGTTAAAAAAAACCTTCCTAATCGGAGGGTTTTTTTAGCCCGGAGATTAAAATAATAAATGTATATTGCAATTACCCCGCCGCTTCCTCCTGGTTTGTCAAGAGAGTTATTTCACCAAACATACCTCTCTTCATCGCATATCCCCAATAAAGGTCTTGCGGAGGGGGTTATTCCGGTGCTTCTTGTTATGGATTACTTTGTTGGGCTCATGCGTATTCCCTATTTGTATATAGAAATACAGAGGATTCAAAAAGTGGTAGAAAGAGGAGGGAACTTCAAAAACTCTCTTGAACTTCGCTATCAGGCGCTCTCTACTTTTGCCAATGCTTTGGAAATCTTCATTTGGCTTCGCGAGAAGAAGTTCGTCAACCTTACAAAGAGAAGGGTTCAGTCTCTTCAAGGGATAGGGTGTCTTGCTCGGATGGTTCTCTATGAACATGCAGTAAGGAAAGAAAGCGCAGCGTTTATCAAGTATCAAAGATTGAGGAGGGTCAACCCGGATATTGTAAAAAAAACAGAATACAAACACCTAAAAGTGAGTTTAATTTCTCATTCAGCATTTCTTGGGTGGGTGACAATGAGTTTTATAACCCATATTAAGGGTGTTCCGTATCCTCGCCCTTTTCTTAAAATGCTACACTTTACAAGCATTTCCTTTGGTCTCATTTCAATGGGATACGATAAGGATTCAGAGGTAAGGGAATTTTTTCGAATCATGTCACCATACTTTCCAAATGGAGAGATATACCGATGAGAGCGCGGCTTCAGAGTCGGGAATGGGGTCTCCTAACATCTTTAATTGTCATGTTCTTGGTGCTAATCATCATTGCATATTCAACCAAAGATTGCGTTGACCCTTCAATACAGAATTTCTTTAATGCTGAGAAAATTCAAGAAGTCGGAAATTTTGATTGTACAAAATAGATCCTTTTGATAACCTTTCCGCTTTAGCCATAAATAGCGTGGTATCATTTTTGATGACTCCGCTGTTGCTCAATAGTGTAAACAATATCGAATCGAAATTCGAGAAAAGGAAATGAATATGTCACTAAAGCTGATGGGCAAAAAGAGGGGAATGACCCGTGTATACGATGAAAAGGGTAACCTTATAGTCTGCACGCTCATTGCCGCCGAGCCCAACGTGATCGTCCAAGTGAAGAATCAAGAAAAGGATGGTTATTCTGCAGTTCAACTTGGAGCTGTGAAAGTTCCTGAGTCCAAGAAGAAGAATGTCTCAAAACCTCTTGTTGGTCACTTTGCGCGTGCTAAGGTGGAGCCTAGACGTCACCTGCTAGAATCCCGAATTGATAATACTGAAGAGTACGAGTTAGGTCAGGGAGTTGGAGTTGATTACTTTACTGATGTTGAGTTTGTAGATGTGTGTGGCACCTCTAAAGGGAAGGGATTTCAAGGGGTTATCAAACGTCATAACTTTGCTGGGGGACCGGCTTCTCACGGGTCAGGCTTTCACCGTAGCGCAGGATCGACAGGGATGAGAAGTACACCAGGCCGTAGTTTGCCAGGAGTTAAAAAAGCTGGACAGATGGGATCACAGAAGGTTACTGCCGAAAACCTCAAAGTGGTCCGTGTTGATGCTGAAAAACAAATTATTTTAGTCAAAGGGGCTGTTCCAGGAGCAAAGAACAGCCTCCTTTATATCCGGAAATCGGTAAAGAAAACACCTGCAAAAAAATAGGAATAGACTGTGCCGAAGCTGAAAAAATACGATTTACAAGGAAAAGAGGTTGAAGAGGTCTCCGTTGAAGAAAGCCTTCTTCAGGTTTCTGTTAATCCGCAACTGATCAAAGATTATATTGTTGCTGTGCGGAAGAATGCACGCCAATGGAGCGCCAACACGAAGGGGCGGTCTGAGATTGCTCTTTCTAATTCCAAACCTCATCCTCAAAAGGGAACAGGAAAAGCCCGTCAAGGTTGTGTGAAGGTTTCGCACTACCGTAAAGGAGCTGTTGTTTTTGGTCCAAAGCCAAAATTTGATCAACATGTCCGTATCAACCGAAAAGAAAGGCGAGCAGCGATTCACTACCTTCTTGCTCAAAAGGTGACGGATGGACAGATCAGGTTTCTTAAGCTGAGTGGCCTGAAAGAACCAAAGACCAAGTCGGTTTGCAAATTTTTAGATGCGGCGGGTCTTAATAACAAGAAAGTTCTTTTCCTTTGTGACGAAGGAGATAAGACGCAGAAAGATCGCACCAATTTTTACCTGAGTATGCGAAACATTCCAGGGGCGACTTTTATGCCAGTTTCAAGCATTAGCGGGTACGATTTAATGAGAACTCAAGAAGTGGTTGTCATTGATTCTGCTCAAAAACAACTCTTAAGCGCAATGGGAGGAAAGTAGATGAAAGAGAGAAACCCTTACCACGTCATCAAATCCCGTCATGTCACTGAAAAAACAACTGTTCTTGAAGGGCTCCAGCATTCTGTTAGCAATAAATGCGTAGCCAAATGCACAAGCCCTAAGGTTGTCTTTATCGTTGATAGAAATGCGAATAAGAATGAGATTTCTCGCGCAGTTGAAGAGATCTACAAGGAAAAGAAGATAAAAGTGAAAGGTGTGAATACCATCAATATGAAACCAAAGAAACGTCGTGTTCGAGGGTTCAAAGGTTTTCGCGCCGCAGTGAAAAAAGCAATCGTCACGCTCGAGAGTGGTGATACAATTGACGATGCAGTTTAGGAGAAACAATGGTTAAGAAATTTCGACCGACAACACCCGGACAGAGAAAGTTAGTTCTCCCTAGCTTCGGTCAGTTGACTAGAGTCAAAGGGAAGCGAGCGACCATTAAGCCGACGAAGTCTCTTATGGTTCCGAAGAAGCGTATTAATGGGAGAAACCATCATGGTCACATCACGTGCCGTCATAGAGGTGGAGGCCATAAGCGTTTTTATCGGCTTATAGATTTCAAAAGAGATAAAGATGGAATCGAAGCAAAAGTTGCTTCAGTAGAGTATGATCCAAATCGTTCTGCTCATATCGCGTTACTTAATTATCGTGATGGGGAAAAACGCTATATTATCGCCCCTGAAGGGATTAAACAGGGAGACGTTCTTCTGTCTGGAGACAAAGCCCCGTTTAAGCCTGGATGTTCAATGGAGCTTAAGAGTATGCCTCTTGGTTCAACAGTCCACAATGTTGAGCTATATCCTGGGCGTGGAGCTAAGCTTGTTCGCTCAGCGGGGCTGTCAGCACAGCTGATGGCACGTAGTGGAGGCTATGCAACCCTCAAAATGCCATCAGGCGAAGTTCGAATGATAAGAGAAACATGCCGTGCGACATTTGGTGTTGTTTCCAATGCTGAAAACGCTCTTCGCGTTGAAGGGAAAGCTGGTAGATCGCGCTGGAAAGGGATTCGTCCAACAGTTCGAGGGACCGCAATGAACCCTGTTGATCACCCACATGGTGGTGGAGAAGGGCGTCACAATGGATATATTCCACAAACTCCATGGGGAATGCAGACTAAGGGATTCCGCACCCGATCGAAGAAGAAATCGAAGAAGCTGATCGTGAAAGACCGAAGGAAGAAATAATGGGTAGAAGCTTAAGAAAAGGTCCTTTTGTGGATCACCACCTAGTAAAGAAGGTCCTGAAACAGAATGATGAAGGGTCAAAAAACCCGATTAAGACATGGTCTAGACGGTCGATGATTATTCCTGAAATGATTGGACATACGATCGAAGTTCATAATGGTAAGAAATTTATCTCAGTCTTTGTGTCTGAGAATATGGTCGGTCACCGATTGGGAGAGTTTTCTCCTACTCGGCTCTTTAAAGGCCACCCGGTTAAGAAGTAAAGGATATGACAATGCGAGAAGCGATAGCCAAAACAAAATACGTCAAAATCAGCCCAAGGAAAGCACGCCTTGCAGCTGGCTTGATTAGCGGAAAGGCCTGTGAGGAAGCTCTCCTTCAACTCCTTTATTCGAATTTGAAAGGGGGACGCCTCCTAAAAAAGACCCTTGATAGTGCCATTGCGAACGCAGAGACACTTTATAGCGTTCAACGGCGTGATCTTAAAGTAAAAGAAGTGCGCATCGATGTTGGTCCTGTAATGAAACGGGCAAAATCGAAGAGTCGAGGTGGGCGTGTGCCTATCTTGAAACGGATGAGCCATTTTACGGTCATCGTTGGAACGGAAAATTAACGAGGAAACATGGGACAAAAAACATCGCCGACAGGATTTAGACTCGCTCTTAAGAAAAACTGGAAATCTGTTTGGTTTGCTAACAAGCAAGAATTTGGAAAGCACCTATTTGAAGATCGGGAGATTCGTAATTTCCTCATGAAGAAACCTTGTTGTGTTGGCACAGCTGAGATTGTTGTCAAGCGAATGAGTGAAAAGATTGAAGTTACCCTTCACACTGCAAGACCTGGTCTCGTTATTGGGAAAAAAGGGGCTGAAATTGAAACGATTAAAAAAGATCTAAAGAAGCTAACCGGCAAAGATATCTGGATTGAAGTTGCAGAAATTAAACGCCCAGATCTAGACGCCAAGCTAGTAGCTGAAGGTATTGCAAAACAACTAGAAAGGCGTGTCGCCTTTAGACGAGTACTAAAGAAAGCGATCCAAGCAACAATGGATGCTGGAGCGGCTGGAATTAAAGTTCAGATTTCTGGACGGATTGGCGGTGCAGAAATTGCCAGAACTGAGTGGTATAAAGAGGGGCGAATTCCTCTTCATACAATGAGAGCTAACATCCAGTATGCAACAGCGCGAGCTGAAACAACATATGGCTCAACAGGGGTCAAAGTTTGGATCAATAAAGGCGAAGACCACGCATAAGGAATTAGGAGAATATCGCAATGGCACTGATACCGGGACGTCCGAAATTTAGAAAACAACAGAAAGGCTCGATGAGCGGAACCTCCAAGGGTGGGCAGTTTGTTGAGTTCGGTGACTTCGGAATGCAAATTCTTGATCGCGGACGGATTACTAACCAGCAGATTGAATCATGCCGGGTTGCAATTACCCGCTATTTTAGTCGAAAAGGAAAAGTATGGATTCGTATTTTTCCTGATAAGCCAATTACTAAAAAGCCTGCTGAAACCCGTATGGGTAAAGGAAAAGGGGGAACAGACCATTGGGTTGCTGTTGCTCGGCCAGGACGAATTTTATTTGAAGTTGCGAACGTCTCAAAAGACGAAGCAAAGAAAGCCCTTCTCAAAGCAGCAGCGAAACTTCCGTATCGAACGCGCTTTGTAGAGAGGGTTGAAAGAGTCTAAGGAGGCGAAAGTGTTAAAGATGAAAGAAATTATTAACCAATCAGTTGAAGAGCTTGAAGGTCAGTATGAGGATATTTGCAGAGATATTTTTGAGCTGACTAATGAACTTCGCGTATCGAGAAAACTAGAGAAGCCCCACGAACTGAAAGGCAAGAAAAAAGATCGGGCGCGAATCCTAACTGTTTTGCGTCAAAAGAAGAACCAAGGATCAGCGTAAGAGATTATGGAAGCTCAAGGAAGAAAGAAAGTACAAGAAGGAATTGTTGTCTCAGCTAAGATGAATAAGACTGTAACGGTCAATGTAAAGAGAACAATTGCTCATCCACGTTACAAAAAGGTAGTAAAAAGAAGCAAAAAATACTACGCGCACAACGAAAAAAGTGACCTTAAGGCTGGTCAAAGGGTAAGGATTCAAGAAACCCGTCCTCTTTCGAAGCTTAAGCGCTGGATTGTAGTGGACGTCCTTTCATAAAAAAATGTAAGTAGTGAGAAACGATGATTCAACAAGAAACAGAATTAGAAGTAGCAGATAATAGCGGAGCCAAGAGAGTTAAGTGCTTTAAGGTTCTTCGTGGAACCAGAAGACGGTATGCCTATGTGGGCGATACAATCGTTTGCTCAGTAAAAGAAGTAGACCCAAAGGGAAGCGTCAAGAAAGGTGATGTCATTAAGGCAGTAATCGTTAGAACAAAGAGCTATATCCGCCGCAAGGATGGAACAATGATCAGGTTTTACGATAACAGCTGTGTCCTTGTTGATGATAAGCAAAACCCAAAGGGCACTCGCATATTTGGACCTATTGCTAGGGAAGTGCGAGATAAAGGATTTATCAAAATTAGTTCACTTGCTCCCGAAGTGATTTAAAGAGGAACGTTAGAAATGAAACAGAAATGGATCAAAATTGGGGACAAAGTCCTCGTCCTCAATGGAAACGACCGAGGGAAAGTAGGTGAAGTTCTTGCAAAGAAGGATAGCCGTATTCTCGTTCAAGGAGTCAATGTCCGAAAAAGACATACGAAGGCACGTCAACAAGGACAAAAGTCTGAAATAGTGAGTTTGGAGAAGTCTATTCACATCTCAAATGTAGCTCTATGTGATGGTGACGGAAAAAAGATCAAGCTGAATGTGAAAATGGGCAAAGATGGCTCAAAAGAGCTCGTTTATATTAATGATGGAAAAGAAGTTAGCCATCGAACCCTTAAAAAACCTGTGAAGGCATAACATGTCTAGATTAAAGAAGAGATACGAAGAAGAAGTTAGAGAGTCCTTGAAAAAGAAATTCTCTTATCAAAACCCGATGAATATTCCTGAGCTGAAAAAGATTATCATCAGTATGGGAGTCGCAGAGGCTGTAAAAGATAAGAATATCATTCAAGATTGTGTAAAAGAGCTTACGCTTATTTCAGGACAGAAGCCTATCGTAACCCGAGCAACAAAGTCTGTCGCGAACTTCAAACTTCGTGAAGGGCAAGCAGTTGGATTGAAGGTGACCATTAGAGGGAAGCGGATGTACGAATTTCTAGACCGTTTTTCAAACATCGTTTGCCCTCGTATTCGTGATTTTCGTGGTTTCAACAAGAAGGGTGATGGTAGAGGAAGCTATTCTTTGGGGTTGCCTGATCAGCAGATGTTTCCAGAGCTTAACCTCGATAATGTAAAACGAGATCAAGGGATGAATATCACCTTTGTTACAACGGCAAAAAAAGAAGAAGAATGCCTTGAGCTACTCACGCAGCTCGGCCTTCCATATAAGCGTGAAAATTAGAGGATAAGATGTCAGTAACCGATACAGTAGCAGATCTACTTACAAGAATTCGAAATTCTAAAGATGCAAAACATAAATATGTTGATGTAAGATGCAGCAAGCTGAACAAAAACATCATTGCCGTTCTTCAAGACAAAGGTTATGTGAATAATTTTCTTGTGAATGAGAAGAAGCGCCAGATCCGTGTCTTTCTTAAGTACATTAAAAACACAAGAAACAGCGTGATCCATGGTCTTAAAAGGATGTCAAAGCCGAGTCTTCGATACTATGTAGGATACCAAGAAATCCCTAGAGTTTTCAGTGGTCTTGGAATTGCAATTCTATCGACACCCTCTGGAGTTTTAGATGGAGAGAAAGCAAGAGAAATGAAAACAGGTGGAGAACTCCTCTGTTTTGTTTGGTAAAATTAGGAAATAAGTAACATGTCACGATTAGCTAAAACACCCATTCTTCTTCCAAAAGGGGTAGAAATTAAGGCTTCTAAAGCTGAAGTAGAGGTGAAAGGTCCCAAAGGCACCGTTAAGCGAAATATTCCAGAGGGAATCTCTGTCAAAGTTGAAGAAGGGCAGATCTCGGTACAGTACGATGAGAAGAGCGGCCTCCCAAAGCCTATGTACGGCCTCCACTGGTCTTTAATCAACAATGCAATTATTGGGGTCAGCACAGGATTTGAAAAACAACTGAGTTTAATTGGTGTTGGATACAGAGCAGCAGTCAAGGGAACTGTCCTTGATCTGCAACTTGGGTTTTCTCACCCGACCCAAGTGAATATCCCTTCTGAAATTCAAGTGGCTGTTGAAAAAAGCACGCTTATCAAAGTTACAGGAGTGGACAAACAACTTGTTGGGCAGTTTGCTGCAGATGTTCGCGCTAAGAGGCCTCCCGAGCCTTATAAAGGAAAAGGGATCCGATATGTTGATGAGTATGTTCGTAAGAAAGCTGGTAAGTCAGCAAAAGGAAAGTAAGAGATGCATCTAAATCTAGAAAAACGTAATACTATCCGTAAGAAGCGTAGTATGCGCGTTAGAAAAAAGCTTCGAGGAACTGCTGAACGTCCTCGACTATCGGTTTTCAAATCGATTAGCCATATCGGTGTACAACTGATTGATGACGAAAATGGACTTACGTTGGCAAGTTACAGCACCCTTGTGAAAGAACTTAGAGGGAAGAAGAAATCGAAGGAAACTGCGCGAATTGTAGGTGAGAAGATTGCTGAGCTTGCTAAGGATAAAAAAATCGATCAAATGGTTTTTGATCGTGGACGACTTAAATATCATGGGATCATCGCTGAGCTTGCCAATGCCGCTCGCGAAAAAGGAATAAAATTTTAGGATAATTCATGGCTATGAAAGGCAAAAGAGAAGAAGATTTCGATACCGAATTTGAAGAGAAAGTCCTCTATATTAATCGCTGTTCAAAGGTGGTTAAAGGGGGGCGTAAATTTAGCTTTTCAGCCCTCGTCATTGTTGGCGATGGAAATGGACGAGTGGGAGTTGGCTTTGCAAAGGCAAATGAAGTTGCTGACGCAATCCGTAAAGGGGGAGAGGCCGCTCGTAAGAACGTCCTTGCTTTTGAACTCGAAGGAACAACGATTCCTCACGAAATTCTTACCGACTGGGATGGAGCTAGAGTTCTCCTAAAGCCAGCAAAAGAAGGAACTGGAATTATTGCAGGGTCCAAGGTCCGAGCCGTTCTTGAGGTAAGTGGAGTTAAAGATGTTGTGGCCAAAAGTCTTGGCTCTAGCAACCCACTTAACCAGGTGCGTGCAACGTTCCTGGCACTTTCAGACCTTAGAAATAGACAAGCGACACTTGATGCAAGGGGAGCAGCTGTATGAAATTATCAGAATTACAAGATACACACCGAAAGCCTAAACGAAGAAAGCGTGTAGGACGAGGACCTGGTTCAAAGTTAGGTAAGACTTCTGGCCGTGGACATAAAGGGGCTAAGTCTCGTTCAGGGTACAAGGTTCGTGCTGGAAAGGAAGGGGGGCAGCTGCCTCTTTACCAAAAGCTTCCACATCGAGGATTTTCCAATGCGCAGTTTAAGGTGCCGGTGTTTGAGATTAATCTAGGTCGAATTAATGATACCTTTGAAGATGGAGAAATTGTTAGTAAGAAGACTCTCATGGAGAAGGGCTTTCCAATGCGCCGGATGAGAGGAGGATTTAAAGTCCTTGCAAGCGGAGAAATCACAAAAAAAGTTGTGATCGAAGCAAATCGATATTCCAAGAACGCGATTGCCAAGCTAGAAAAGCAGGGAATCGAATTTAAACGCATCTAGGTCATATGCTCCAGACGATAAAAAAGATTTTTTCGATAGAAGAAGTAAAGTATAAAATTCTCTTTACTCTTTTAATGCTCGTTGTTTGTCGTATTGGGGCTTATATTCCCGTTCCCGGCATTAATGGGGACGAAGTTTTTCAAGTCTTTCGTCAGCTTACCGGGGGTAGCCAAAATCTCTTTCAATTGGTAGATATTTTCTCAGGTGGTGCATTTGCGCAAATGACGGTGATCGCTCTTGGGGTTATGCCGTATATTTCAGCCTCGATCATTATGCAGATATTGGTTGCTGTTGTCCCTTCTCTTCAAAGAGAGATTCGGGAAAATGGAGATGTAGGAAAGAAAAAAATGGGAAAGGGGATTCGTTTGATGACGATTGTCTTGGCTCTTTTTCAGTCCGCTCTTTTAGCAAAGTATGCGCTTAGTCTGAACATGTCACATCCCGGAATTATTGTTCCGCAGTTGCTTGCTTCTCAAATCCTTGGTTTCCCATGGCTTTTCTTCTTGGTTGTGATGGCAGCGATGAGTACTGGGACCCTTTTCTTAATGTGGATCGGAGAGCAGATCACGGAGAGAGGTATTGGAAACGGGATAAGCCTAATCATTTCGGTTGGAATTCTTTCGTCTCTGCCAAGGACTCTAGGAACGATTGTTCGACAGTTGAATCTGGATTCTCAGGAACCGGGTCAAATGACCTTTTCCTCGATTGTGATTTTGGGAGTCGTCTTTGTTGCGATCATTTTGGGGACCATTTTGATTATTCAAGGAATGCGCAAGATCCCTTTACAATATGCAAGAAGGGTTGTGGGTAGACGAGAAAGTCAGGGTGGAAGCTCTCATATCCCCTTAAAAATTAACTATGCAGGTGTAATACCAGTGATTTTTGCTTCATCTCTTTTGATGTTTCCTGCAACCATCGCTCAATTCTTAAGCAAGGGATCATGGCTCTCCAATGTGGTGAACATGCTCTCTCCTGGAAGTTGGGTATATACAATGTTATTTGTCGTCCTTATTCTCTTTTTCACATACTTTTGGACGGCAACGCAGTTTCATCCAGAGCAAATTGCTTCGGATATGAAGAAAAATGGAGCCTTTATCCCAGGGATCCGCCAAGGGCGACCTACGCAAGAGTATTTAGAATCGACAATGAATCGAATCACTCTTGCTGGCGCCGTATTCTTAGCGCTTATTGCAATTTTACCGACCCTAGTAGGTAAAATTTTAGGTGTGGATGCTTCAATCAGCCACTTTTTTGGAGGAACCTCACTACTTATCCTTGTAGGGGTGATTCTGGATACGACTAAGCAGATTGAATCTCATCTCCTTATGAAGCGCTATGATGGCTTTATGAAAAAGGGACGAGCTACGGGCCGGATGTAAAGCATTGAATTCTTTATCGAGTTCTGCTAACATCTTGTCCATATTTAAAGAATTAAAGAAGGATTTTAACCTATGCCCCGTGTGATTGGAATCGATATTCCTGGTAACAAGCGCTTAGTGATCAGCCTCACATATATCTACGGAATTGGACCAGCTAAAGCTGAAGAAGTGATACAGAAACTAGGTCTTGATCCAAGTATGCGTGCTCACAATCTAAGTGATGAAGATGTTTCAAAGCTCAACGCAATCTTGACATCTGAATATGTTGTTGAGGGAGACCTAAGAAGACAAGTTCAAAATAATATCAAGCGCTTAATCAGCATCAATTCTTATCGTGGAATGAGACACCGCTCAGGGTTGCCAACTCGCGGCCAAAGAACTAGATGTAATGCCCGTACCCGTAAGGGGAAAAAGAAAACCGTAGCTGGAAAGAAAAAAGCCGTATAAGCGGGCTTTAGCGAAATAGGAGTAATCAAATTGGCTAAACAAGATAAAGCTGTTAAAAAAGGCAGCACAAGAACCAAGAAGAGGATCACACGGACTGTTCCAAGTGGAATAGCTCATGTGAAAGCGACATTCAATAATACGATTGTTTCAATTACCGACCCCTCCGGAAATGTCATTTCTTGGGCGAGTGCTGGAAAAACAAACTTTACCGGATCGAGAAAGTCCTCTGCATTTGCTGCTTCAGTTGCAGCACAAGATGCGGGAAAAATCGCCATGAATCATGGAATGAAAGAAGTTGAAGTCTGCCTTAAAGGGCCTGGATCTGGACGTGAGTCTGCTGTCCGTGGGCTCCAGAGTGCTGGACTTATCATCACTATCATCAAAGATAAAACACCAATCCCTCACAATGGATGCCGTCCTAGAAAAAGACGTCGCGTATAAGGAGAATTAAGAGTATGACAGTAAAGTATGGCAAATTTGAGCTGCCAACGAACATCAAAATTGAAGAAGCCAGCAAGACTAATACCTATGCTCGCATTATCGCTGAGGCGTTTGAGCGCGGATTTGGTCATACGGTTGGAAATGCTTTAAGAAGGATCATGCTCACGGCTCTTGAGGCGCCAGCCCTTATATCTGTAAAAATTGAAGGGGTACCGCATGAATACACAGCCGTTGAAGGAATCATTGAAGATATGACTCATATCGTCCTAAACTTTAAAGGGACTCTTCTTAGAAAGCTCCCTCTTGAGGAAAACAGGGACACTCGTGGGCCAAAACTGATCTCTAAAACGATTGATATCACGCAAGATATGCTTGATAGCAATGGGGGACAGGTTGCTGTGACCTTTAAGGATCTAATGGGAGAGTCTGACTTTGAGATTGTCAATCCTGACCATCATCTTTTCACAGTGACTCAGCCGATGAAAAAGCGTGTGGATCTGAAAGTTGCAATTGGAAGAGGATACGTCCCTTCTGAGAGACATGATGTTCAGGATAAAGTGGTTGATGAGATTGTTATCGATTCAGCTTTTTCTCCAGTACGTCTTGTGAATTACTTTGTTGAAAACACCAGGGTTGGACAAGATACTGATTACGACAGACTTATTCTTGATGTGACAACTGATGGGAGAGTAACTCCACAGGAAGCGCTTACATTTGCTACGCAGATTGGGGTTCTTCACCTTGGAGTGTTTGACACATTGAAATTCCAAGAACTTTCATACGATGATGATGAGTTAGAATCTGATACGGATCGTGATGAGCTTCTTGCGAAGCTAGCTCTTCGTATTAATGAAATCGAGCTTTCTGTCCGCTCTACTAATTGCCTTGCCCAAGCTAATATCGACACGATTGCTGAGCTTGTGATTATGCCGGAGCCAGAAATGCTTAAATTTAGAAACTTCGGTAAGAAGTCTCTTAACGAGATTAAAGCTAAACTCGAAGATATGGGACTTCACCTTGGTATGGATCTTGCACGTTATGGCATCACCCGTGACAACGTGAGACAGATCATTGACGAGTATTTGCAAGAAAAATCAGGACAGGAATCAACATGAGACACCAGAAACGCACAGTAAAACTCAATCGCAATGCTCCTCATCGTCGTTGCATGATGGCGAATATGCTGAAAGCCCTAGTAGAACACGAGCGCATCGAGACAACTGTTCCTAAAGCAAAGGAACTTCGTCGACACGCGGATCGCCTAATTACTTTAGCGAAGAAGAATACCCTTGCTTCTCGCAGAGCAGCGCTTGCAAAGATGATGATTAGTTTTAACCCACTTTCTTCTAAAGATAGACGTGATGTAAAGAAGGGAAACACCTCTTCTTACAACACAGACCGTAAGGTCATGGGGAAGCTTTTCGATGAACTTTCAACTCGCTTTGTTTCGCGACAAGGTGGCTATACCCGGATCATCCGTAAGGAGAATCGTCAGGGTGATGGCTGTCCTCTTTGCTTAATTGAGTATGTCCAATAATAGTGAGTACCCTATCGGGTACTCCTTTTCTGTTGTTAAAAAGGTGCGGTTTTTTGCTTTGCTGCTTTCGAAGGCGCAGCCAGTCTAAATAGCCAACGTATTCTTAAATGAATCCTTAGTAAAGATTGCTCTTTTCCTTTCGATACGGTAACATCAAAACAAAATTTAATTGAGGTGCTTGAATGGGTATTCGTGTAGGAATCAATGGGTTCGGTAGGATTGGTCGGTCTGTCTTAAGGCTCGCTTTTGAAAAGTATGATGATATTGAGATTGTTGCGATTAACGATCTTGTTCCTGCTCCTAACCTCGCCTACCTTTTAAAATACGATTCAGTTCATGGACGTTTTTCGCGCAGTGTTACGGCGAATGACGAAGCATTTATCATTGATGATTCCCATACTGTTCATGTACTTGCCGAAAAAGATCCGACAAAACTTCCATGGAAAGATCTTAATGTTGACTATGTCATTGAATCAACAGGGCTTTTTACTCAGAAAGAGAAGGCTGAAATGCATTTGCAGGCGGGAGCTCAGCGCGTAATTATTTCTGCTCCTGCAAAAGGAGAGGTTCCTACCTTTGTCATGGGAGTCAACCATGAAAAATACAATCCAGAGACAGACTCAATTGTTTCTAACGCCTCTTGTACGACAAACTGTTTGGCACCGATTACAAAAGTTCTTTTAGACCATTTTGGGATTAAAGAAGGGCTTATGACAACCGTTCATGCGATGACGGCTACGCAGCCAGTGCATGACGCACCTTCAAAGAAAGACTTAAGAGGAGGGCGTAGCGCCTCCCTAAACATTATCCCTGCTTCTACCGGAGCTGCTAAAGCTGTTGCTTTGTGTCTCCCTGATGTTAAGGGAAAACTTACAGGGATGGCATTTCGCGTTCCTGTTGCCGACGTCTCCGTTGTCGATTTAACAGTTAAGCTGACGAAATCGACCAATTATGATACACTGTGTGCCAAGATGAAGTCGGAAGCAAATTCAAATTTAAAGGGAATACTTTGTTACACCGAAGAAGACGTCGTTTCCTCTGATTTCATCGGAGACACTCATTCGTCTATCTTCGATGCTAATGCCGGGATTGCCCTAAACGATAACTTTTTCAAACTGATCTCCTGGTATGATAACGAAATTGGATATTCCTGCCGTTTGCTTGACTTGATCCGCTACATAGACACGAAACAGTGAGAGTAATGGATGCAAACCTGTTTGAATTTTTCTTTTTTCCCATCTCTAACGAGAAAAAATGCCTCCTACTTTATTAAAGTATGTAGACATTTTGTTTTGTTGAACCTGAAAAAAACCGAAAATTCTCTCAGAATTGCATTATTCGCTCCCACTGTTTAAAAAGAATAACCTTTAACATGGAACAGATTAGTGGATTTTACACGAGAACCTCTAGTAGAAACAGTCATTACCCCTAAAGAGGGTTTTAAACTTGTCATCCGGGCAAGCAGCGGAAACTCAGATGAAGAATATTCCGTTGGAGCCGTTGAAGTGGTTGCCTTTGGGAACTGTTTCTTTTTTCGATCTTTAGAAAAGCCTAAGGCATTTCTTCTTCCAATGACCGAATATGAAGTCGTTGAAGCAAGAGAAACACGCACCGTTCTTAAGAAACCTCAAATCGATAAATCGATAAAGATAGGTGGTGGTAAAAAATCGACCCCTAAAGCTGAGAAGAAAAAAGAAGAAGCTCCAAAGGACGAACCTAAGCGTGAGAAGAAAAGAACTCGCAAAAGGCGTCCTTCAAAGGCAGAAAAAGAAGAGACAGTTGTAGCTATGGAAGGCGAAGTAGTGGCCACGCCAACTGAAAAAGGGGAACCATCTGTACCTCGTCGCACCCTTCTTCCTCCTCCAACAAGTCTTATTTCAGATCAAATTGATCGGTACAAAAACTATCTTGTTGAACAGGGAGCACTTGTTCCTGAAGATATCACGGAAGGTGAAAAAGCTGCTGAAGAGGAGCTTGCAAAACGGCCCGAAGTAGAGCAGCCTGAGGAAAAAATCGTTGATATCAACGAGGAAGCACACGTTCCCGAAAACGACGAGTCTTGATTCTAAACATTCTAATGAGTACAATGCCATGATCTAATCGTCGTGGCATCTATGCTCGGGTGGTGGAATTGGTAGACACAAGGGACTTAAAATCCCTTGGCCTTGCGGCCGTGCGGGTTCGAGTCCCGCCCCGAGCATTCTTTGGCCTCTTTTGTTTTTCTTTTTATCAAGCAATCTGCTGATTTCTGTGGAGTCTATATGCGTGTTCTTCTAATTGGATCTGGGTATGTTGGAATGGCGTTGCTTGCGTCATGGAAGGAGGGGGAAGATTGTTTTGTTGCTACAACAACTACAGAAGCTAAGCTTCAAGAAATTCAGGAGCAATCTAGTGTAGAGAAAGCCCATCTCATAAAAATTACTGAAACAACAAATCTAAAGTTTGCTTTTGACGAATGTGATGCTGTTATAATTACAATTGCTCCAAAAAATGATTCAAATTATGAAGAAACCTATCTTGCTAGTGCTATAGCAATTAGTAAGGCGCTAAAAAGCAGAACTGATCCTCTTTTTTTATTGTATACAAGTAGTACCTCGGTTTACGGAAATCATGACGGGGTAGTTGTTGATGAAACATCTGTTAGAAAGCCCTTATCTAAAAATAGTGAGCTTCTATCTAAAGTCGAAGACATTTTTTTCTCTTGTCATAGCTCTAATATCGAAGTTTGTATTCTTAGATTAGGAGGTATCTATGGTCCGATGCGTACCTTGGAGAAAAGAGCTAGAAAGATGTCTAATAAAAACCTTAGTGGGTTGGGTGCAGCAGTCACAAACCATATTCATCTTGAGGATATTACACATGCGATTCAGTTTTGTGTGAATAATAGGCTCAATGGAATATATAATCTCATAGGTGATGATCATCCGAGCCGTCAAATGCTTTACGAACAGATTTCTTCAGAACTGAAAATTCCTCCACCAGTTTGGAGGGGCAATTTAGATTCTATTGGTAGAAATAATGCAATTGTTTCAAATGAAAAAATTAAGGCATGTGGTTATATTTTCAAATATCCACATCTTCCCTTTTCTTTTACAAAATAAATTTAGAATTAACTTATAATGATTTTTAAGAACTTTTCCAAGGGTATGCTTAACAGCCTCTTCGAAAAATGGGTAATAGGCTGAAATAAAGACCCTAGGTGGGTTTTATAGAAAAACTTTGAAGCTATATATCATAGACAAAAATTTTCTTTAGGATTATCTTTTTAACAACGAAATTTTTTAATAGTGATAAATGGGCAGTATCAAGTATAAAATTTTCACCACAGCGATAGTTGTGATTATCATGGTTATTGGTATAAATACAGTAATGAACACGGAAAATATCAATCTGCAGCAGAAACAAGATACGCTTAGAATTGCTCTTAATGCAGATATCTCTACCCTACACTTTGCTTCTTCTTCTAAGGGATCTAAAATCAATGCAGCCCATGGTATTAGTATGCTTTTTGAAGGACTTACAAAGCTGGGAGAGCATGATGTTATAGAGCCTGCCATTGCAGAAAGGTACACAGTCTCCCCAAATAAGCGCGTATATGCCTTCTACTTAAGAGAGTGTTATTGGAGTGATGGAAATCCTATAAAATCTTCAGATTTTGCCTATGCATGGAAAATGTGTATGAACCCAAAGTCTAAGTCATTAACAGTCTCTCCCTTTTATTATCATTCTATAAAAAATGCAGAACAATATATTTTGGGAGAGTGCGAAGAATCAGAAATTGGCATCACCTGTCCTGATGATAAAACTCTTGTAGTTGAGCTAGAATATCCCGCAGCCTATTTTCTGGATTTAGTCTCTTCTCCTCTATTTTATCCTGCACCAGAGCATATAGCAGAAGTAGATCCTCACTGGGCAGAAAAATCTGGTATCATCTGCAATGGTCCCTTTTGTTTATCTTCTTGGAAGCATGAGTCAGAACTTAGATTTAAGAAAAACCCCTCTTACTGGAATGCTGAAAATGTCAAACTCGAAAAGGTCTATTTTTATATTATTCCCGATGGAACAACAGCGCTAAATATGTTTCGAAAGGGGGAACTTGATTGGATAGGAAGTCCTTTTTATCGACTGTCTTATGATATTTCAAAAGATGTGCTTATAGAAGGAGGTTCAGATTCTGCAGGGTGTTGGATCTCTCTTAATATCGAAGAATACCCTCTAAATAATAAAAATTTTAGAAAAGCTCTTGCCTATTCTCTCGACAGGCAATCAATTGTAGAAAATATTTTTCATCATACTGGGGCCGCAAGTACAGCAATGCTTCCCCACTGTATGAGACTACAATCGAACGGATATTTTGAAGATAATGCTCCCCAAAAAGCACAAAAGCACCTTAATCAAGCTCTTGAAGAGCTAAGCATAAAAAAAGAAGATCTTCCAGAGCTAGAGCTTCTCTATATTGGAGATGTGGAGCTTTTAAAAAGAATGACACAAGCTATAGAAGACCAGTGGAGAAGAGTTTTAGGTCTGGAAAACATTTCCATAAGACCAATGGAACAAAATCTATTTGCAAGCACAACGGTCAAAGGCCAGTACCAGATGTGCATTTCTCCTCTTCAAACATTTGTATTTGATCCTGTGTTCTTTCTAAATGCTTTTAAAGAACGCTCAAACAACATCAACAAAACCAACTGGGAACATCCAGAATTTAAAAAACTTTTCAATGCATCTGAGCATGCATTAGGTGACATACAAAGAAGGCGTTTTTTAATAGATGCTGAAGAAATTCTTATGGAAGAAATGCCCATTATTCCTGTGTGCTCTCTCAATAAAAGATATGCGAAGAATCAAAAGCTTAAGGGTGAAAAAGTTTCTAGCTTACAGTCTGTTGATTTCAAATACGCTTATTTTGAAGATTAGTTATTCGAGACTTTTGCTCATGTTGTGTTCCTGGGCTACGAAATGCAGGACCATGATTTTAAAATAGCAGCTCTTTTTAAGAAGGTAAGCGTCAAAACAGACCAGCTATTCAAGGGTAAATCTTCCTGATAAAATGACGGATCTCACTTCAATTACAGGAGGTCCGTATCTATGAGAGAAGAAGTTAAAAGATCAAAAACCATCAGAAGATTTTGGTAGGAGAAGCTTGAAGAATGGGAAACAAGTGGATTAAGTGGCTCTGCTTGGTGCAGAGAAAACCGTTATCGAGATATTGTCAAATGTTGTGTCTGAGAATAAATGAGCGTACCTTTGGAAGGTTAAATAAAATTTCCATAAATAAGGAGATACGCTCATGGAAAAGTATGATGAATTACCAGGATTTCAACAAGGCCTAGAAGAGATAATGCGCGAGGGAGCGAGAAAGATGCTTCATCAAGCGATTGAAAGTGAAGTAGAAGAGTTTATAAAGCAATTCAAAAGATGAGATAGGAGCCGTATGAATCGAGAGGTTCACGTACGGATCTGTGACGACGTGAGGGGGAAGTTCCCTTGCGTTACTCGACCAATATCTCGGAGCACCCTCTTGGAGGGTGCTTCGATAGAGGTAAGAGGGTTTAGTTGAAGGTAATCCTTGGTCCGTCAGCAAAAACTCAAAGGCAGTGAGTTTCTACGCTCTCTCCCGACAACTTTGGGGGAAGTAAGTGTTTCCCTCTTTCTTGTAGGTGGAGGAGTTTTGGCTCTTTTACGTTCTTTTCGAACCTCTCTGCGAGGTTGTCGTACGGGAGCCCCCGTTTTTACAGCGTTGATCAACTTGTTTGCTTTAACTGTAATCTCATAGTCTAACTTGCGAATAGTTTCTAGAAGTTGTTCTGAAGATTCAATATGAGGGAGATTGCGTCTTGAAAGCTCTTCGAGACATCCAAAAATAGAGGGCTTTTTCTCAGAACTCTTCATAAGTGCTTCGTATTTTTTATTGAGCGCGGGAGATAGGGTTCTTAAAAGGAAAAGAGAGGATCCTTCCTTGAGATTTTTCTGAGCAAGAAGATACTCAATGCAGGTGTTTTCATAAGTAAGGGCAGTATGGATCTTTTTAGCTCTTTCTTCAGCGGCTCTTAATGAATCCTCTGTGATTTCCTTAAGAGCTATTGTGTCTAGCGTATGTTGGCGACGCCGTTCACGCACTGCAACATACTGCGCAACAATGTGATCGTCGAGACCAGGCATAAACCACTGATTCCGAATTTCTTTTAGCTGTAGAAGCTGATCTTTGATCGGAGGCTGTTCAGGGTGTTGGGTTAGGGTCAGCATATCTCTAACAAAGCCTGGGAATTCGGTTTCTTCAAGGGCAGCAAAAATGGTTTTGAGCAATTCCAGCTTAGGTACTTCGCGTGAAAGTTCGCTGCTGAAAAGATGAAGAAGGCTAAATTCTTTTGCCTCGCTACTTTGAGATCTTTCAATATCTGTGTATCGCTGTTCGTTGTCTTTTCCGTGCGAGGCCTCGATAGCAGCCTCGATCTCTGTCTGAATTTCTGATTCCGATAAATCTTGATCCATTCGAGAAGCAAAGATTAAGCAGCAATTTTGAAGTGCAGTTTCAACGGTTTTGGCATCAGCAGGCGTAGAGCGGCCATCGTCCAAACAAAACCAGCCTTTTTCTGTCAGCCTGTAGTTGACATAATGTCCGCTTTCGTCTCCTCCGCCTTGATGGACACAACACCACCTGACCTGGTACTGCCCCCCTTTTTTATCTTCGGTAAACTTGGGGTGCAAAAAGAATGTTTCTCCAAGATGAACTTTTTTTATTTCCTTGAAGGATCCAGAGTTCGATCTGTTTCCTGAGTGAGCATTCCGATTAAGGGCAAAGAAAACCTGCTGAGGCGTTGTTTGAAAAGCATACTTACTATGTGTAACCTCGAGCCTCACTTCGTCAGGGGTCTTGTCAAGGTATTGAACAGAAGAAAGAGCTCCTGTTTTATCTGCGGTAAACTTTTCGTGGAAGGCAGCATCAATAAAAGATTCAAAGGCATTTGATTGCGTATGACCATTGACTTTGAGGGTTCGGAGCCCTTCTCTTGCTGTCGGTTTAGCTTTTGTCCATTCTGTATCAACTTGCGCTGGCATGCTTTGAAGGTTGGCGATTAATTCTTCAACTTTTGCAATAAGTTTGGGACGACTCTCTTCAGAGACAATTTCTGCAATTTTGGTTTCGTGAAGTTCTTTCGATCTTGTATTTGAGAAGCTTTCCTCAGTTCTTTCATTAAGTTTTAGAAGAATGGCTTTAAGAATTTCAGGGATATCCCCAGCAAATTTTGCGTAGTCTCCTGTTGGATGAAGGTAGTTCAAATAATCCATGAGTCCGGCTTTAACTTCTGATTCATCAGCCGTTTGATTTTTGAGTGTCGCGATTTGGACACTGAAAGCTGCAAGTTTTCTAGCTCCATCATTGAGTTTTTCACCTGCTTCTTGTTTCACGTCAAACACCAGTTTTTCGGTGACGACGTTGAACAAAGGATTCCCTTCAGGGTTTAGGTAAGAGAGGAGGGCGACAAGAATCTCAGAAGGATCTTCTTGCCCTCCTCTTGATAGATTTATCGATGTCACAATGGGGTCAAGGGCAGTACGTAGTTTTATAATAAATGGCAGAGGATCTTTTCTTCCAAGTCTTTGGGCTTCTTCAAACTCGAAGGTGCATTCCTTCAATACTCGAACAAAATTGCGAATCTTTCTTTCGGAGTCTTCAAGCAGGGGAGAATCGTAAAGAAATTCAGCCTCGATAATCCATTGCCTAGTAATAGGATCTCCAATGATTCCTTGCAGAAGGGAGATTAGGTAGCAGTTGTTCCCTCCATTCGTTATTCCTGGAGAGACTTTGGAAATGCTCGATGAGGGATCTAAAGGGGGAGCATCAGGGACGGTATACCCGCCGACATTTGGGACGGCATCCATAACCCTTTTACGTAGGGCCTTCACCTGTTGAAAGGTTAGCGTTACAGCTTCGAATTCATATGTACTATGTTCTTTCATCCACTCTCTAGCATGATCTTCCATGACACCCATTGCGCTGAGTCTACGCATGCAGTCTGTGCGCACTTCAACGCGATCGGGGGTAAGAGCAGAAGCTTCATTAAGTTCAACTTGTAGATTTCCGATGTATTGAACAAATGTTTCGACTGTTGCAGCGGTATGAAGATGGGTTGCCTTGTTGTAGAGTTGTTTCGGCTCTTGGGCAAAGAAAAAGCTCCCAAGATAATTAAAAATGTCAAAAACTCCTTCTTTAACGGCTCCGGGTTTAACCTGGGCAATATCCTGGCGTTTGGCAACAATCTGTGGAAGAGGGGTAAGTGCTTCCATTTGATATTTTTCCTTAATGTTTGGTATTTTTAGGCTCGATTTGCCAAGCAGTATACCTGATATAGGGATTTATTATGTATAAAGTTTTTATTTTGTTCGCATTTTTTTTCGCCTCTCTCTACGGAGGATGGGCAGAAAAGACTCTGTCTGAGCTTTCAATTCAAGAAAAAATTGGTCAATTGATCGTTGTTCCAGCCTGTCCTCGCTATGAAAGCGAGACCCTTCGTAAAACACTTCAGAGCTACCACATTGGGGGAATTTTAGTGAAACAGGGGCACCCGCTTCAACAAATTCCTTTCCTCAATACCCTTCAAAGTGAGGCAAAAATCCCTCTTCTATGCACCGGTGATGCCGAGTGGGGGCTAGGGATGCGGATGGAAGATACCCTCTCTTTTCCTAAAAATGGGATCCTTGGCCTTCATCCCGAAAAAATCGAAGAAGTCGGAGCCTGGATTGGAAAGCAATGTCATCAAGTAGGGATTCATCTAAATTTTGCTCCTGTTGTCGATGTCAACAATAATTCCGACAATCCTATCATCGGAGTGCGCTCATTCGGTGCAGATCCCGAAGCTGTTGCCTCTTGCAGCATTTCCATGATCAAAGGGATGCATAAAGGCGGTGTTTTGACCTGTGCAAAACATTTTCCTGGACATGGCGACACCGACGTTGATTCCCATAAAGGGCTTCCGCGGATTCCCCATTCTCGTGATCATTTAGAAAAAATCGAGTTTGTTCCCTTTAAAAAAGCCATTGATTCAGGCGTAGATGCGATCATGACAGGGCACCTTATGCTTCCTGCACTTGATCCCGAGTCTCTCGCAACACTTTCTATCCCCATCGTTACGGACCTTCTACAAAAAGAATGGGGCTTTCAAGGACTTGTCGTGACTGATGCTCTGAATATGAAAGCGCTCAGTGAGCATTATTCTACCGGAGAAATCGCTGTCAAAGCGCTCCTTGCAGGGCACGATCTTCTCCTTTATGGCGCGCATCGTTATGATGATGTGCATGTCATCTTAACCGAGCTGGTTCCGTGTGTGGTTGAAGCTTTAATGCAGGTTCCTCAGGAGGTGTTAGATCCTCATGTTTTAAAAGTTCTTCAGGCAAAAGAAAAGCTCGGCCTCCATGAAAATAGAGTTACCGAGTTTTCAGAAAGCTTAATGAGCGAGCTACACCATCCCGATGCCATCAACCTCATCAAATCGATGAGCCTCAATTAAAATGCATGCTCCATATGCATATCAGCGGAGTGGTTTTTCATTTTGCCATTTTAGACCAGAGAAACACACTATTTACACTTACTCCAAAGCGTCTTGCTACTTGGGCAAAGCTTAATTTTTCTTTGCTTCGGATCGATAGAACTTTTTTTCTAAAATCTAGCGAATATGTCATTCAAAAAATTATAACTAAAACGAAATATTTTAGCTATACACTGTGTCAAATACTCAATTTTTACTGCATAAGATGTTTCAAGAAGGGTACAAGGTGACCTTTTCGGACGAAGAGATTGCGAGGTGCTGGGGCATTTCTGCGGAACGCGTTCGGGAGTATATCGAGCAAGATGTTGAAGCGGGGATGTTTTTTAAAAAACCACGCTACCTCTACTTATTATCTCACATTTTTAGGTCTGGATGCTTTGCAAAAAAAGGGCCCGCCTTTTGGGCGAGCCTTTTAAGGACAAATCCTAAGATTTATTTGTCGTCATCATCGAGGATCTCGACTTCAGCCTCTTCTATCTCAGGTTCTTTGTCTTTCGGGGCTTCCTGTTGCTGCGCTCCCTCTGGAGGAGGAGGGGCTCCGCCTTCCGCTCCAGGCTGGGCGGCGCCTTGCTTTTGAAGCTCTTCACCAATTTTCTGGATATAGGTGTTGAGCTCTTCAGTTGCAGTGGAAATAGCGCCTGTATCGGTTCCCTCAAGGGCCTTTTTCAAAGCATCGATCCGCGTTTGAATCTCTTTTGTGAGATGTTCGGGGAGCTTATCTTTGTAATCGGCAAGAGATTTTTCAGCTTGGAAGACAAGGCTATCCCCTTTGTTGCGGGTTTCAACTTCTTCTTTTTTCTGCTTGTCTTCTTCAGCATGTTCTTCTGCATCTTTCACCATACGCTCGATTTCAGACTCATCGAGCCCTGATTTCGCTTCGATCTTGATCTTTTGTTCTTTACCAGAGCCAAGATCTTTTGCAGAGACATGAAGAATTCCGTCAGCATCAATGTCAAAGGCGACTTCAATTTGTGGGGTTCCACGTGCTGCAGGAGGAATTTCGGTCAGGTCAAACCGTCCGATTTCCTTGTTGTCTTTGGCCATTTTTCGCTCTCCCTGAAGAACTACAATCGTCACAGCAGGTTGATTATCCATCGCTGTTGAGAAGACCTGTTTCTTTTGGGTGGGAATCGTGGTGTTTCTTTCAACAAGGGGAGTCAAAACTCCTCCGAGTGTTTCAATTCCAAGCGTCAGAGGAATAACATCAAGAAGGAGGACGTCTTTCACATCACCAGCAAGGACTCCACCTTGAATTGCCGCACCTGTTGCAACAACCTCGTCAGGGTTGACCCCTTTATGAGGCTCTCTTCCGAAGATTTCCTTAACCTTTGTTTGCACTGCAGGCATCCGGCTCATTCCTCCGACTAGAAGGACATCATCGACCGCTTCTTTAGAAATGCCAGAGTCTTTCAAAGCATCTATGCAAGGCTGAATGCATCTTTCAACCAAGTTTGACGCTAAGTTTTCAAATTTAGAGCGAGAGAGTGTCAGTGCTAAGTGTTTAGGTCCACTTGCATCCATAGTGATGAACGGTTGATTGATTTCTGTTTGGTGTGTTCCAGAAAGCTCAATCTTAGCTTTCTCTGCTGCATCTTTAATTCTTTGAAGAGCCATTTTGTCTTTGGAAAGATCAATGCCATTTTCTTTCTTGAACTCCTCGAGCATCCAATCGATGATCACGTTGTCGAAGTCATCTCCACCAAGGTGAGTATCTCCATTGGTTGCAAGGACTTCGAAGACACCATCTCCAATTTCAAGAATTGAGATATCAAAGGTTCCTCCACCAAGGTCAAAGACAGCAATCTTTTTATCGCCACCTTCTTTATCTAGACCGTAGGAAAGAGCTGCCGCGGTTGGCTCAGGAATGATACGCTTGACATCGAGTCCTGCAATTTTACCCGCATCTTTTGTTGACTGACGTTGGGAATCGTTAAAGTAAGCAGGAACGGTAATGACTGCTTCATCAACGGTTTCTCCAAGGTATTCTTCGGCTGTTTCCTTCATTTTTTTAAGAACCTGAGCACCCACTTCTTCGGGTGTAAGATTTTCCCCATCGACTTCAAAGATAGCATCACCATTGCTGCTGGCGACTACTTTATAGGGTACGGTTTTGATTTCAGATTCAACCTCTGTGAACTTTCGTCCAATAAACCGCTTCGTAGAGTAAAGGGTTTTTTCTGGATTGGTGACCGCTTGCCTTTTTGCTGGAACTCCAACAAGTCTTTCCTCATCCTTGTATGAAACGATAGATGGTGTTGTTCGTGTTCCTTCAGCGTTTGCAATGACCTTTGCTGACCCCCCCTCCATCACAGCGACGCAGGAGTTCGTGGTTCCGAGGTCAATTCCGATGACTTTCCTTTTCTTAGCCATATTAGTTATCTCCCTGATTGTTGTTTTCTTCTGATTCTTCTTCAATATTCTCTTTCTTCGGCGCTTTGGCAACTTTGACCCGCGCTGGACGGAGGATACGATCGCCACATTTATACCCCTTAACGAACTCTTGGAGGATCAGTCCATCCTTATGTTTGTCGGTTTCTTCGAGTTCCAATACTTCATGGAGGTGAGGGTCGAATAGCGCTCCCTCAGAAGTATAGGGGGTCACTTTATGACCTGATAATACATCTTTAAATTGGGTAAGGATCATTTCAAATCCCTTTGCCCATGTTTGCGTTTCTTCGGAAGCTTGGTGGACAAAGCTTAAAGCATTCTCGAAATTATCTAGAGGGGAAAGAAATTCTCCAATGACATTTTCTACTGCAAAGCGGGTGGAGTCATGCTTCTCTTTTTGCATGCGCTTTCGCGAGTTTTCCATATCTGCAAGAGAGCGGAGATATTTTTCCTGCTCTTCTTTAATCTGTTGCTTCAATCCTTCCGTTTCATCAAGTTCTTCAACGACTTCTTCGGTTGCTTCAATCCTGTCCTCTGGTTCTTGCGACTCTTCTTGCGATTTATCTTCCAACGTTTGGGCTCCTAGGTTTTATCTTCAAGTTGCAGCGGGTCATCCTGCTCGATCAATTTTGGAGGCGCAGTTTGCATCTCAACTTGTTCAGATTTTGGTTGTCGGTAGGTGATTTTATACTTATAAAGATTACGTGTCAGCACTTCGCTCAAAATTTGCGAAAAAGTGCGGAGAATTCCAAATAATTTTGGGTAAGGCATACGGATAGGACCAAGAAGAGCAATGGCTCCAACCGCTTTCCCATGGATATAGTAGGGGATGGCGATGATACTGCTTTGTGCAATGGATGCAGAAGGATGGTGGATGTCATCTCCGATCCATACTTTTAGATCTCCCTCTCTTGTGCACCGTCCCAAAAGTTTGCGCATAAAAGAGGTGTTTTCAAAAATCGATAATCCTGTTGCTAGAACAGTAGCATCTTGAAATTCAGGGAAACGGATGAGTTTAGAAAATCCCGTTTTGTAAATATCAATGGCGCTGAAATTCGAATAGCCAACGATATGACGCATCATAATTTCATTATAAAAATTGGAGGCGAGGTCCTCTTCTTCCTGATTTATCTTGGGTCGGTCGAGTCCTGTAAGACGGAAGTGAAAGTAACTTTCAATTCTTTTTAGGGAGAAGTTGCTGAGCTTTTTTGGAGTGTAAAGGATTTCGGTATGAACAAGCCCAAAGTTGGTGATGGCCACAATGAGGCAGCGTTTTGCATCAATTCCAACTAGCTTGATGTCGATAATGATGTCTTGATCAAAGCGAGGCGCTGATAAAAACACGGCCCCTTGCGTAAGATTGCTAAGAAGTTCCGCTCCATTCTGCAGGTAGCCGGCAATCTCCCATGTATCTTGATTTAACTCCTTCTGCAAAAGAGCCAACTCCTTGGGGTCGATTTGGCTGCTATTGATATGGAAGTTTGCATAGAGCTTGTAGGCCAAAGTGGTTGGAATGCGGCCGCCTGATGAGTGTTGCTGCATCAAGTAACCTTCTTTCTCGAGACTGGCAAAGTAGTTTCGGATCGTGGCGGAGCTGATATTTTCAAAGCCATTTTCCTTGAGGGTATTCGAACCCACAGGTTTCCCTGTCAAAAGGTAGAGTTTGACGAGACCTAGTAGGACGTCTCTCTCTCTTTCAGCTCTTTGCTTTCGTTTTGCTGCCATGCAGTAGCAATCTCCTTATCTTACTGCCAATATAGCATAAGGGGGTCCAGCTGGCAACTAAAAACTAGCACTCAGCAAGATCGAGTGCTTACTTTATTACTTAAGTTTTTTAATATAAGATTCTTAACAAATAAGAACTAGTCAAGGATTTGGAAGTTATGATTTTGCAAGGAGGAAGAGGTGATTTTTGGGTCTGATGCGATTAAGGGGAGTACGTCGACGATTGAGGGAGACCATCTGAGTCCTTTTTTATAAACAAGGCGGGACGCGAAGAAGCAGGCAATGATTGCTTTTTTGTGGATCTCTGGAATGTCTTGAATGACTCGTTCACGGTATTTATCTGAAAGGAGGACAGGGCAGAAATTCAGAAGCGCTTTGACGAGTGGATCATCAGGATGAGAGGCGAGCGGAAGACTCTCTAGATAGTCAAGGAGCTCATAGGTGTAAGTGTTAATTCTCTCTGAAATTTTATCAGAGAGATCGGTAAGGAATTCTCCTGTTTCATCTCGAGACTTGAGAAGAAGTTCTGCCTCGTCGCGGGCTTTTTCTTCGATAATCCCCAATATTTGTGGCATGAGTTCATTTTTTTCTAGAAGGAACTCTTCTTCTGTTGTTGTAAGCCCTGCTAGGATCTCCATTGAGGAGCAGATGACCCCTCCTTTGTTTGCTGAGCTGTCTTTGATAATAATGACACCCAATTTTTCGAGTTCTCGACGTGCATTTGGAGTGAGATAAAGGTTGGCTCCTTCGACGATGGCTTTTGAAGAAGGTTTGCCTTTTACAAGAAAGTCTTGGTAGTTGGTTTCGTTAAGGGTTCTGGGTCGCCCTCCTGCGGGGATGAAAATATCAGTTTCAACTTGATGCAAGTTGTGGCGGAAGAGGTGGTTCATATCACTTCCTGGAAGCCAACTTTCAACGAGCTTGCCGCGCTGTTTTTTCCAGCAGAGGGTCTTTTGTGCAAAGGCGGTTTGTTCTTTTTTTGTTTGTAGATCAAGGAGGAAGCCCCCATCATTGAGTTTTTTTGGAGGATATGCAGCAAGGGGTTTGACCTCTTTAAACAAGTCAGCAAGGATTGATAGGTCGAGTCCTTTTGGATCAAAGATGGTTCCTGAAACATCGGTAATTGCAAGAAGTTTGGCTGTGCTTGGGAAATGCTTATAGAGGTTGAGAATCTGGTTCCCTGCAACATCTCCGTCAGGGCCTCCTGAGATTTTAACGGTGAAAGGATCATTGGTGGGATCGATTTCCATGTAGCGAAGCACTTCTCGCATGTAGACATTGACCCCAAGAGAGGTGACACCATATTCTTTATGATTGATTCCTACGCTTGGTTTACTAGAGATGAAGGCAATTCCCGGCTTGTAGCCACACCGCTTGCTAGTGCTGGCGATCCAATCAATCATGATATTATGCATATTCTCATCTGGACCAAGATAAATATACTCAGGTTTTTTCCAGTAGTCGACGATGTGCTTAGCTTTTAGCGTTCCGTCTTCAAGGCAATTCACTACGGTCAGAAAACTATGAACAAAGGATCGTTGTGTTTGGTAGAGATACTCAACCTTTTGCTCTGTCTTGTAGATTTTGATTGTTTCCTCGATCTCTCCTTCTTCAAGTCCTGCAGCCTTCAATTCTTTTCGATAGATTTGAACTTCGGTGAGGAGCTGGTCGTAGGGTTCAAGGAAAACAACTCCTTTAGATCCTCCTTCGGGAATATCTTTATTTTTTTTCTGTTGTGTAAGGGCAAGGTTATAGCATTCCAAAAAGACGTTGTTTCTTTCGGTGATCATCTGTTCATATCGTTGAGGAAATACCGTGCGTAGACCTCCTCTTGAAAGGTCCTTAAATCGGATGTGAAACCCAATGAAATGCATTCCTTGCATAAAGAAAATTCCATAGGGGAGTTCTGGGAATTTTTCCCGCCGGTTATAGGGAACATAGTTAAGATATTTTGGGTCCAAGCGAAAGCAAAGGGCACTTTTGTTATTTCGATAGAAGTTGTGCTTAAGACAATAGTCGACAAAATGCATTGCCTGTTTCAGGATGTTTTTTCGCCTAGTATCATAGAGTTCATTTCCTGTGTCTAGATGGTTAACGAGCATCATGAACTTCTCTCTAGAGCGACGGTACTCATCTTGATTTGTTTGCTCGGGATGGAATTTTTGCTCAAACGCTTTGCAGATCTGAACTGTCAGCTCTGGGTGCCGGCACAGAGCTTCCAGAACATTGCTCAGCGTGTAGAGGTTGAGGTTTGCGTGAACGAGTGTTTGATGCACAAAGCTGGCCGTGGCTCTTAAAAGATTCCCGATGTTTCCCCTCAGAAGACCGGGCTGTACGAACACTTTTTCGATTTCGTCCCCGTCCGGAAAGTACTTTAGAGTGACCAGCTCCTTGAGAAAATCGTCGACGTCTGCTTCGTCCCATGCTGCTTTCCCCTTAATTCCATGGAGTCCTAGTGACATAACTAGGATACTGTTATCGCTATACGGATCGGCATACGAAGCCGTTACTCGCATGATTTTTAATTTGTGTCGAAAGATTGTTTTAGCTAGTCGGTACAGAAATCGATGCTTGGGGGTGTTTCTCCATGCAATTACAATCTGTAAGGAGGGGGTTTCTCCCTTTTGTTTCTTCCATTCTTCATTATAGCGGACTTCATATTGACAGTAGTCTCGCGTGCGCGCTCTATGAAACATGTGAAGTGCTAAAACAAGGCGGTCATTGGATAAAGAACGCAAGAAAAGAGGGTCGATTGAGCTGACAAGTTCCTCATATTCTTTTTCTGAGATACTTGCATCGATTTCATTTAGAGAGGAATAGATTTCACTCCTCCGCTCTTTGCTTAATAGATCTGAGACTTTTTTTGTTTTTCGATCTTCATAAGAGGTGAAAAACACCCGCGCAATGAGTAGGCGTTTTTTAATTCCAGGGAAAGGGGGGGGCTTATCAGAAATAAAGGTATGATAATTTTTGATCCCATGTAGGTTAAAGTTTTTGAGGACTTTCATGTCGACATCGGGGGAGTCAAGAATTAAGACAAAGGCTTCGTTCTTCAAGGTGATCTGACAATAATAATCTAAAAGAGGAAAGCCCATTAGGTAGTGGGCAATGAGCATATACTGATCAGGCTCAAGCTCTTCAAAAAACCCATCGGGCATATGCTCTTGAAGCCAAACGTAGTACTCTTCGAACTGCTTGCTTTCAAATTGCACTGCCTTTTCTTTGGACAGCTTGTCTTGTTTATCCGGTCTTTTCATCCCACCTCATTTATCATCAACAGGATACAGGGGCGGTTTCGAGATTCAAACGCCCCCATAGCCTCACCATACAATTTCCTTTCTTTTTTCAAAACCCACAAGAATGATAAATAAATAAAGTAGATAAAGAACGGAGAAATGCAATGAATCGACTCCTCTTAGTTATGGATTTTATCAATGATCTTGTGAACCCCAATGGGAAAATTGCTAGATCAAGCACGTATGTCAAAGAGCACGAAGTTATTGAGAAGGCAAATACCCTGATTACTTGGACTCGCAGGGAAAATATCCCTATAGGATTTGTGACTGTAGGTTTTATCCAGGGATATCCTGAATGTCCGCTCACATCTCCTGTTTTTGGAAAAGCACCTGAATTCAAAGCATTGCAATTTGGGGAGTGAGGAACAGCTTTTGTGGACAATTTAGATGTTCAACCTGCCGATGTTGTGATTACAAAACATCGAGTTAGGGCTTTTTACGGAACAAAGCTTTCACCTTTTTGCATGCGCAAGAGGCTAAGCATCTGATCCTTTGTGGATGTTCTACCGATATGGTTGTTCAGTCGACGGCCCGAGATGCCCATGATCGGAATTTTCAAGTGACCATCGCTGCGGATGCCTGCGGTGCTATTGATGGTGAAACGCACCAAAAAGCCCTTGATCTCTGCACTTACATTGCAACGGTCTCCGATGTGAAAACTGTTATTCATTGACCATTGGATATTTGAAAAGTTATTTGCGCAATAGTCTAAGGCTGTTGAGACCGACGAGAACGGTTCCTCCTTCATGGAGGATCACGGCGAGCCAAAGAGGAATAATTCCCAGGAGAGCGGGTGTGGTTGCAAGAACAATGACGCCGAGTGCAAGAGTGAGATTCTCTCGGACGATAAGCATCGTTTTCTTTGCTTTATGATGAAGCCAGCTGATGAGGAGAAGGTCATCTTGGAGAAGAACGATGTCTGAAGCATCGATTGCAGTGGCACTGCCGATTTCCCCCATAGAGATCCCGACGCTTGCGCGAGTCAGAGCGGGCGCATCATTGATTCCATCTCCCACCATCGCAAGATGTTTCTCAGCAGACAATTTTGAAACGGTCTCAAGCTTGTGTTCGGGACGCAGATCGGCATAGACCTGATCAATACCAAGCTCTTTTGCTACAGCATGTGCACTCTCTGCATGATCCCCAGTGAGCATTGTCACTTCTAAGTCTTTTTTCTTAAGAGTGGTAAGAACCTCTTTTACTTCTGGGCGCAGAGCATCAAAGAAGCGGAAATCAAAGAGAGATTCACCCATCTGCAAGAAGGAGATCATTTCCTCCTTCTTATCTAGAGGTTTATCTGGAGAGATAAAAGCTTCGTTTCCGATCTTTACTTCAACCTCCTTTCCATCAAGTGTTGCACGCCCTTTTAGGCCAAACCCTGGAACCGATTGAAAGTGGGTAAGGGTTGCTGGTTGGATTTTCTTTTCATCTGCGTAGATGCAGATGGCCTCGGCCATAGGGTGGGTGACATGGCGCTCTAGCGCACTTGCAACGCTAATGGCGACATCAATAGAATAGGAAACCGAGCCAATAGGTTCGATCCCTGTGCAGGTGAGTTTGCCTGTTGTGAGTGTTCCTGTTTTATCAAAGGCAATGGTATGGCAGGCGGCAAAGGCGTCCAGCGTCACTCCTCCCTTTAAGAGAACCCCTTTTCGTGCGCATGCGCTAATGGAGCTGAGGTAGGCCGTTGGTGTTGCGATGATTAGAGCGCAAGGAGATGCTGCAATCAAGAAGGTGAGTGCGCGGTAGAGTGATCCTTCAATTCCTAAGAAGGGGATCGAAAAAATCCATGGAAGAGTGAGAGCAAAAATAAAAAAGAGGGAGATAATGGTAATCGCATAGCGTTTTCCAAACTTATCTAAAAAACGTTGGAGTTTTGGTTTCATCCCCTGCGCTTCATTAATCAATTTTATGATTTTGGAGAGGGTGGACTCAGCGCTGGTTTTCATCACCTCAACTGTCAACGTCCCATCAAGATTGCGGCTTCCTGCTTGCACAGCGTCGCCCGGGGTCTTGGAAACAGGAACACTTTCCCCCGTGAGGTGAGTAAGATTTACAAAGGAGGAGCCATCGATTACATTTCCATCGAGAGGGACAACTTCACCTGCGCGCACAAGAAGGCACGTTCCTACATCGATTTCTCGCACCGATTTTTGAAATAGGGTTCCATCTTCTCCAATAACCATTCCGACTGTGGGAGAAAGATGGTTTAAATTGATAAGAGCTCCCTTGGCGCGTCTTGAGACGGACTCCTCTAGCGCTCCAGAAAATGCAAAGAGGACAAGAAGGAGTCCTCCCTCCATTTGACTCCCGATTAAAAAAGAGAGGAAGGCGGCAAGCGTCATTAAAACATCGATGTTAATTTCCAAGTTTTTAATATCTTCAATCGTGTGAAGTAATGCAGGAGTTCCAACCAAAAAATAGACCAAAAGTAAAAAGAGATGAGAAAGATCGGGCATAAAAAACTTGGCAACAAAAGAACTCAAGAGGAAAAATCCGGCAAGCAAAGAGCTTTTTAGGCTCAGGTTTCTTGCCCAAGTGCGAGATCCCTTCTTTAAGAATGGACTAATGCTTTCTTCCTGCCCCGAAGTGAAGAACTCATCAAAGATATAGGGGGATTCAAAGGAAGACATGGTCCATCCATTTTGCACATAGATGAATACTGCCAATCACCAGTATTCCCACAGCCAAATTCCAAACTAGTGATTTAATGAGTTGGTTTCCTTCAAGTTTGCTTGCAAGGAGAGTGGCCGTAGAAAAAACAATTGCTAAAGCAACAATTGTTCCTAAAAATCCTCCGAAAAAATACCCAATTGCAGCGCAAAGCGTTGCGGCAATAACACCGATACCGGCCCCAACAGCTTGTTTTAGAGGGTGCTCGTAAGATTCGAGTGTTAGGCCCAGCTCTTCTTCGAGCATGACTCGAAGGAGACGGTTGTCATCAGCCATAAGCACTTCAATGACCTGATCGAGAAGTTTCCCTGTCAGTCCTTTCTGCCGATACATGGCAGTGAGTTCTTCTTTTTCCTGTGCTCGATGGTGCTGGATTTCCCATTGCTCCTGTTCAATCAAACGGTGCAAGCGTTCCAAGCGGGCCCATCCAAGTAAACTGCTTCTTCCTATTTTCCAAAGAAGCCAGCCTGCAGCAAAAAGACCTAGGATCCACAGCGCTTTTGAGGTAGGGATCCCAAATACGCTGAATAAAATCCACATTCCCAAAAGAAAGATTGCTGTCTCTTTTGCACTATCCGCTCCAGCAGAGATATGGCCCGGCGTTTCCGTTCCATGGGCTTCCTCTGTTGCTTTGGCACCTTTTTCTCGGGCAGCCTTCAAATGCTCAACAACATCTTTTCCTTCAAAATGTTCGTGGGATTGCTTTGGCGTTTTTGATGTCATGGTACCATTCTATCAAACGGTGAATTTTGGCGACACTATCTAAATAGTGTCATCAAATACTCTCCGCTGTTTTTGATCATTTTTATGAAAAACTTCTGCGGTGCACTGCTTCAAGAGCCCACCTAGGGCTCTTTCCATCATGTGCCTTGAATTTCCCTCATAGAAAGCTCTATCCCAACGAAGATTATTTGATGACACTATTTAGTTCTCTAAAATGTTTTTGAGGAGTTTGCAGAGTTCAAGATGGTCGGATGTAGAGATAAGCTCGCGTGCAGCATGCATGGAAAACTGGGCAAGGCCAATGTCGACTGTTTGGACTCCCGTTTGGGCAGCAGAGATCGCTCCAACAGTGCTTCCACAAGGAAGGTTCGACTCTGAGGCAAACGATTGATGAGGGATGTTTTTCTTTTGGCAGAGTTTTACAATTTGGGCTGCCGTAAGTCCTGAAGTTGCATAGCGGTGATTTGCATTGTACTTGATCACGACACCACCACCAATTTCAGGAGCGTTTTCCTTATCGTACCGACTTTTGTATCCAGGGTGGAAAGCGTGAGCCATATCAATCGATACAAAATGGGACCCTTGCTTCATCCTGAGGAAATCTTCTTCTCCCATTTTATAGGAGAGGGAAATCCGCTTGAGAATATCGATAAAGAACGGAGAGCCTGCCCCTTCATCTGTTCCAGATCCAATCTCCTCATGATTCCAGAAAATCGCCATTTGAATGGTATCTTTTGGATGCTTTTCAGCCCCTAAAAGGGCTAGGAGAGAAGCATGTGCGCTAGCCAGATTATCGAGGCGATAGGAGCTTACCAACTCGCTTGTGATCCCCGTGAGGCGGGGCTTTTCGTCGGGAACGAGGTATAGATCCGCACCTAATAGGTTGCTCTGCTTAACTCCAGTGAGCTGTTCAAAAATTTTTCCCGGTTCTCGATGTTTTCCATGGATTCCTAGAAGAGGGCATAGATGGTGTTGCTTATCGATTTTTTTCGGTTTCTCATTCGTATCACGATCTAAATGGATTGCGAGGCTTGGAATCATCATAGGAGCGTGGTCAAGAAGGACGAGCTGCTGATCAATGGTGTCACCTTTAGAAAGAAGCAATCTTCCTGCAATCACCAGGTCGCGGTTCATCCATGTACTCAGGATAGGACTTCCATAAGTTTCGACCCGGAGGAAAGGGAGTCCTTCATCAATAAAGACAGGGTTTGGTTTCAGTTTAAGCGCGGGACTATCGGTATGAGAAGCAAGGATAGTTGTTTTCTTTGGCGCTTGTTTTGGCAAAACAAATGCACAGATTGAGCCACCCCTTTCAACAAAGTAGGCGTACTCAGGTTTGAGATCCCATTTTTCTTGTTCGTCAAGCGGAGTGTAGTCCTGCTGCGCTAGGCGGTTCCCAATTTCTAGAGTTGCATGCCATGCTGTGGGGCTATCTCCTAAAAACCGGAGGAGGTCCTTGAGTGCGTCATATGTCATATAACCGCATTGTACAAAAATCTTTTCTTTTATCTAAGGAAAATTTAAAATCGATCCTCTCCAGACAACATTGAGCAATTCGGATGGGGAATTAACTCAGCCTTTTAACCGTCAGTGAACTAAAAAATGTTCCTCATGTTTAAAAACATGACTGCGCTTTTCATAATTCCACTGACAATTCAAAACACGCAGTTCTTCCCTCATCCTAATTGCTCAGTGTCGGCTTTAATTCCAAATGAGAGGAACAATCAATGGAAAGTATGACAAGAAATGTAATGGGTCTTACTCGTTGGATAACAGATAAGAGTTTTCAAGCATTGCAGTCACTAAATTCGAGTTCTCAAAAAGCCCAAGAAGACCTCAAACTGCATGGGAAAAGTGTTCTTGTGAAATATAATGAGGAATCAGAAGGCCCTACAGCGAAAGAAATTAAAAAAATTGTACTTGCCATTCTGCAGCCTGTACAGACTCTAGAAGTCACAGGGGTGGCGGCTACAATCGGTTTTTATTTGGCGTCGAAAGTGATGCCCTGGCCCATTAGTTGGATCTGCAATGCTGCAATAGTGGGCTCTGCCTACTTTACTTTTCAGATTTGGCAAGCTAAAGACGCAATTCTTGAAGAATTTTTCTTTTTTGAAAAAAAGGGAGTACATAAAATTGATAAAAAGGAATTTCTTACGCATGCCGATAATTTAGCGGATCGAGTACTTGCAAAATGTACGCTATTTAGACTGGTGACCTCTGCTGACCAGACTCGGTCCTTCCGCGACATGGGAGACATTGTGAGGAATATGATCGATGGAGCCAAAAATGAGCAAGAGTTACAGAAGTTGGTTTCTGAAGTTTCTTTTATTGGCACATTGTTTCAGCTTGTAGGTCAAGCTGAGCAGGAGCGTCTATAGCTTAAGTTAAGGCATGCATCCCGTCTAAGTACTTATGGAGGACGGTCGGAATGATTACTGATCCGTCCTCTTGTTGGTTGTTCTCCAGAAGAGCAACCATCAGACGAGAAGTAGCAAGACCAGATCCATTCAAGGTGTGAACAAACTCAGGTTTATCATTCCCTTTCTTGAAGCGCATGTGCGAGCGGCGCGCCTGAAAATCGGTGCAGTTAGAAATTGAAGAGACTTCATAGTAACGGTCTTGTCCAGGGAGCCACACTTCCAAATCAATTGTTTTCGCAGAGGCGAAGGACATGTCACCCGTGACAAGAAGCATGGAGCGGTAGTGAACACCTAGCGCCAGAAGAATTTCCTCAGCACTTTGAACCATCAGATCATAGATTTTTTCACTTTCTTCAGGGTGGGTAACGCAGAACATTTCCACCTTATTGAATTGGTGCGTGCGGATAAGGCCTCGTTCTTGAGAGCCTGCAGCACCGGCTTCCCTTCTGAAGCATGGGGAGTAAGAGGTGTATTTGAGAGGGAGGGTGTCAGCATCAAGGATTTCGTCGTAGTGAATTCCATTAAGAACGGCCTCAGAGGTGGGGATCATATAGAGATGATGGTCTTTGTCTTGGAGCTTAAAAAGTTGATCTTCAAACTTTGGAAGATGAGCGGACCCAAATAAGATATCGGGGCGGCCTACTAAGGGAAGCATCCACTGCTCAAAACCATTTGAAACGTGGGTGTCGATCATAAAGTTAATGAGAGCCCATTCTAGGCGAGCACCCATGCCGCGATAAGCAGGCCAGCCACTTCCTCCAATTTTTGATCCTCTTTTGAAATCAAACAGCTGGAGCTTTTTGTTGAGTTCCATGTGATTTTTAGGTTCAAAGGAGAAGGAGGGCTTTGTGCCAACAGACTTAATTAAAACATTTTCTTGTGGGTCAAGAGATGCTTTAATATCATCAGCCGGAAGGTTGGGAAGACATCCTAATTCAAATTTCAATTGCTCTTCAAGCTCAGAAAGCTTGTGGTCGAGGGTTGAAATTTTTTCTTTTGCTCCTTCCATCGTTTTCAAAAGATTGGTAGTGTCCTCTCCCTTTCTTTTGCGCTCTCCAACTTTTTTTGCGCTTTGATTACGGCGCGTTTTAAGCTCTTCACTTTCAGCTTTAAGGGCGCGAATTTCTTCATCAAGGCTTAAGGTTTTTTTTAAGCTTGCTTCAGGGTCTTTTGTTTGAAGTTTTTTTTCGATTGCCGTGGGATTTTCACGGATGAGTTTGATATCGAGCATGCCTATTTCCTTTCCTCAGAGGATATACATCATTTCCTACTTGAAAGATAGGAAATTTGTTGATACCATAGGTTCTTCATTCATTTAAAGTTTTATTGAGCAGTTCCAATGGCAAAGCAGAAAAAACAAGAAGCACAAAATCCTCTTATCCTCCGGTTCCATAGACTCATGGATGCCTTTGCAAAGTCCGATGATGAGAGAGACTTTTACCTCGACACTATAGAAGGGTTCTTGGTGTTCGCAGATCTCGACAAAAGTTTTGAAGAGCTCGATCGCTTAGAAAAAGAGCTTCAGGAAAACCAAGAGAGGTACCGCCTTCTTCCGAAGATGACTTACTATGAAACCAAGAAGTTTATGGAAGGCTTTGTGAATGAAAAGGTTTATGATATCGACACAAAGGAAAAACTTCTTGATATCATTGGGTCTAAAGAATCGAGGGAAAATTTCCTTGAATTTATTTATGATCACCTAACCGAACTCGAAAAGTGGCAGCAGTATTATCACGAACGTTCCCGAATCCGTATTATCGAGTGGCTCCGTCAAGAAGAGATCCGTTTTGCGTTTGAAGAAGATCTTGATATCGTCAAGCCAACTTTGGAGAAAGTGAAGCAAAATCTTTTTGAGGTAAAAGTTTCAAAAGAAATTCAAGGCGCTCGTGATGCTATTACCACAAAATCAAAGACCTATTATTCGAATGAGGCATTAAACCCTCGACCTAAGAGAGGACGTCCTCCAAAGCAAGCGCAAAAAGTAGAGCTTGAACCTCAGTATACCGTTGACATCTATATGACAGTTCCTCCTGCTGTGCGCCCCTTTCAATTTAACCCTGACTTTACCAGCACTGCTGTGACCTTCTCTGCAAAATTCGATACAGAAGCTCAGCTCATTGCAAGCCTTCGAGGAAGCTCACGCGTAAAAATTGATACAAAACTCGAAGCTTTATCTCAGCGTCTTGAATCGCTCCGTCACTTGTCAGATCGACTCAAAGGCTCTTCTGGGCTAGGAATTGAGTCGGAAGAGAAAATGATTCAAGCTATAAGCCAACAAGGCAAAGAGCCTGAAAAAGCAAAAATCTCTAGTATCGCAAAAGGCTTTCTTCCAAAGAAAAAGGGAAAGCAGCCTAAAGATAAGGGAGAGATCCAAGAGATGATGCAGAAAAAGCGTCAAGCAGGGATCAAACAGGTGACCCCGATTAAGAGGGGCAAGAAAGAGAAGGATGAGGAGTGATGGTTACAACCACGCCCGTACAAGAACTTCTTGACCTCGCCTCTAATCAAAGGTGTTATAAGACCCTTGAAGGGGTCTATCGTGCACGCTTCATGGATGAGAAAATGCAAAAGCTTGTTCGACAGAACAAGGGCGGAACTTTCCATCTATACACGGGTGGTCATGAACTTATTGGCGTGATGTCCGGTCAGGCCCTTATCGCTGGAAAGGACTGGGGCCTTCCCTACTACCGTGACCGTGCCTTTGCCGTTGGCTTGGGGTGCGATCTTAGTGAAATATTTGGTGCTTTCTTAGCACGCGAAGTTCCCCATCACTCGGGGGGACGCATGATGCCCGACCATTTCTCTCATAAGCAGTTCCGTATTCCGTGCCAATCAAGTGTTGTTGGTTCTCAATTTTTGCAAGCAGTTGGCGTAGCTAAAGGTTCCCGCCTTTCTGGAACAGATGAGGTTGTTTATGTGTCTGGTGGCGACGGGTCTACCTCGCAAGGGGATTTCCATGAAGCTCTAAACTATTCATGCCTTCACAAGCTAGGGGTGATCTTTGTGATCCAAGACAATGGATGGGCGATTTCTGTTCCTGTTGAAGATCAAACAGCAGGGGGCTCTATTGCGCACATGGCGAAGGGCTACACCAACCTAACTGTTCATGAAATCGATGGGTGTGATTACGAGGCGGTATCAAAGGCGCTTCACGCAGCTGTTCAAAAAGGACGCAGGCTAGAAGGACCTACTCTTATCGTTGCAAAGGTTCCCCGCCTTGGTGCTCATAGTAGCAGTGACGATCCAAAGAAGTATAAAACCGACGATCATTTCGAAGCTGATGCCATCCGTGACCCGATTCCTCGCCTTGAAGAATACTTGCTTAAAAACAACATACTTACTCAAGAAGAGGTTGAAGCGCTTCGCGATAAAGTTAAAGAAGAGATCGAAACCGCAGCTATAGAAGGAGAGGGATTTCCTCTTCAAGATCCTGAGCGAGTTCTTGACCATATTTACAAAGATGTTGACACCACGTTTAGTGAAACCCCAGACAAGAGGGGTGAAAGCGTCGTAATTATGGATGCGATCAATCATGCCATAGATGAAGAAATGGAAAGAGATCCTGGCGTCATTGTTTTTGGGCAAGATGTTGCTCGCGGGAAGGGAGGCGTTTTTGGAATTACCCGTGGTTTAACAGATAAATATGGTGAAGAGCGGTGTTTCAACACTCCGCTTGCAGAGTCCACGATTGTTGGAACAGCTATAGGTCTTTCTGTTCATAGTCATTTTAAGCCTGTTGTAGAAATTCAATTTGCTGACTATATCTGGACGGGTTTCAATCAACTTTACAATGAACTTGCCAGCTTTCATTACCGCGCAAATGGTGAATGGAACTGCCCCATCGTGATCCGCATGCCCTCTGGTGGATATATCCAGGGAGGTCCCTACCATTCCCAAAATATCGAAGCATTTTTGGCTCATTGCCCTGGCCTCAAAGTTGTAATGCCTAGCAATGCGGCTGATGCAAAGATGCTTTTAAAAAGCGCCATTCGAGACCCCAACCCTGTCATTTTCCTTGAGCACAAAGCTCTCTATCGCCAGCGCGTATTCTCCGCAAAACCTGAACCGACAAAAGATGAAATCATTCCGCTTGGTAAAGCCACTGTTGTTCGGGAAGGAACCGATGTCACCCTTATCGCCTGGGGACTCATGGTTCATATGGCCTCGGAAGTGGCGCAAAAACTTGAAGACGAAGGGATTTCTGTTGAAATTATCGACCTTCGCACGATCGCACCTTTAGATATAGAGACCATTCTCACTTCAATCGAGAAAACAAGCAAAGCTTTGATTGTGCATGAGGCTCCTGTCACATGTGGGTTTGGTGCTGAAGTTTCTGCACAAATTTCAGAGCAAGCCTTTGAGCTTCTCGATGCGCCTCTGAGGCGTCTTGGCGGCAAGAACACCTGCGTTCCATACGCCAAGCACTTAGAAGATGCCGTTCTTCCTCAAAAGGGAGATCTCGAGAGCGCTGTCCGCACTCTCGCCACCTACTAAAAGTTTGCCCCCGCTCAAATAGACATAAAATGCTCTTAAAGCGGTAGTGTTGCAAAAAACATCCATCTGGCAACAAAAATCCTCTTAAAGATAAAATTTGTGGCTAGTGAATTTTTAAAGAGAGGCCTTATGAACCCAACAAATCCGTTCAAATGGAGGCATTATTCATCGGAAATCATTTTGCTATGCGTAAGATGGTACTTACGTTACTGTTTGAGTTATAGAAACTTGGAGGAAATGATGAATGAGCGTGGATTGAAGGTCGATCACACCACGATTTATCGATGAGTTCAGATTTATGGAGAGTCGATGAAACCTATATCAAGATCAAAGGAGTTTGGCACTACCTCTATAGAGCAATAGATTCGAATGGAGAAACAATCGATTTTTACTTAAGCGAAAGAAGGGATGCCTCTGCAGCGCTCACTATCTTCAAAAAATTAGCAAAAGCAGGAGAGCCGCGGGTTATTAGTGTAGATAAGCATGCGTCTTATCCTCCAGCTTTTTCCTCTATGCAAGAAGAAGGTATTTTTAAGGAAACAAACCTCAGAAAAGTCAAGTACCTCAACAACCTTTTGGAACAAGACCATAGAAATGTGAAAAGGCAATATCACTTTTCTATGGGATATCACAGCCTAGAAACGGCTAGGAATACAATAGACGGAATCGAGTCGATGCATATGATTTTCAAAGGACAAATTGAAGTGATATCGGGTGGAAATGCCTATGACGTAAAAACATTTATTGAAAATTTATTTCAAGGGAACGAACTAGCAGCTTAACGACAAAAAGAGAGAAAAAAGCTTCTGCTTGGATGGACTTGGTGTTCTTTCAACACTACCCTGGAGACTCTTCCTTGAGCTCTCTAAATGAAGAACAAGGGCGCGTTATTTTTAAAACGCTCTTCTAATACTGAAACCGGGGATAGTTTTCGTTGTTCTCTGTGCACTACTTGGGCCCATTAATCCCACTTGCTTGCCAAGCTTCCAACTTCTTTTTCCATTCTTTTCTTTTGGACAGGCTTCTCTTTGGCATCGATTTTCTCCTCTTAAAAATCTTTGCCACCTAACATGCAACATTCCTGCACCTTTTTAAACCTGGCTAGAATTGACGCTTACGATGGGGAGGACATTTTAACTTAACCTTGACATGTGAAAAAAAAATCTTGACACAATCTTAACTCAGGTAGAGAATGCTTCAAGCATAAGACTTTGCTATTAGAGGTTAGATAAAGGAGGTTCTTTCTTATGTCGTCATCTGTTTTTCCCTCTAGACTAGTCCTTAAAGGTAATTGTATGCCTGATTTTCAAGAAAGTTCAACGCTCATGCATATGATTAAAAGACAAATTTAAGTGGTGAATAGGAGTGCAAAATGAGCTTAAGAGTTCATCATCAATTTCAACTAAACCAACTGAGCAGAACTGAAGGATCCCCCGATATCCTTAATCCAAAGCTCCAAGATTTAGTAAAATTGATGCAGGCAGAAACTTGTTCTCTTCCTGTGCAAAAAGCTCATCAATTGCAAGATCGACAAGCACTTATCGCTCGCATTGCAATGTATAAATTCCAATTGGAAACTTTAAAAGAAGAGGGAATGCCAGAAGAAAACCTCTTTCGCTTACACGTTATATTATCTTCGTTATCACATTCCCTCTGCTGCAAGACTCATACGATTGTAACTGATCCGTTAACCGGAGAAAGATTTAGCCCACTGCAGATCGCCTTGTTAGGAGGAGGGTGTGGAGTATCTCAAGAAGCACCTTTTTTAGACCTCTCAAATAGCTACAAACCTTCCTTAGTCAGTCCAGACACACCTGACGCAACACAAAGATACAAGGAGAAAGCAGAGCAACTTTTAGAAAGCGCTTCATTTATGAGAGATAGCGACTCTAGAGCCCAGGTTATGCAAGCGATTCAATGGATAACACGTTTCCAACCCTATGCTCTTGAAGCCATATTACCTAAAAAAGCAGAAGAAAGTCTTTCCGATCTTCTTGAGTCTTTAAAAATTGTATTAGACATTCAAGAAAATCTTGTGGGGGCTGCTCTAGCAGAATTATCTCATGCAATCCTTAATAAAATTTTTGAAACAACCCAAAAAGATTCCTCTTATTGCATTAGTGAAAAGGCAAAGGAGAAGTGGCTAGAGATTCTTGAACATGGAAAGAAAAAAATTACAACTCACTCTCATCTGCCAACCAATGCTCTTACATATGAGATAGATATTATCAAAAGAGGAGTGAATATTCTTGCAGATACAAAAAAAACAGGAAAAGAAGCCCTAGAGAAAATCGTCGGAGGCGCTTTAAAGTCAGTGGTGGCTTTTTCTATTGATCCATCTTTTTTTGAAGGACTAAAAGAAGGGGCTCTTTATCTGGGAAAGAAGCTTTATCATGAACATGAGGCAAAAGCTTTTAAGACGATTCTTTATCTAGAATCGTGCCAAGCAGATCTTAAACAAACTATTTGTAATATAAAAGAGAACGTCTCTTCCTCTATGCTAGCAAAAAAAATCGTAGCCATTCTTTCTAATGCCTCTGATCCTGCAAAGGCCATTAGAAAAATCCGTGCTGCGACTCAAAACGCTACCTCTTCAGAAGCTAGTAAAATCAATGATATTCTTGAGAGCGACTCTCTTAATCCTGAAGAAGCAATCAAAAGGATCAATAGTACCCTGAATCCCATAGAGGGGGTTAAAAATTTTCTTAGAGATATCCAAGACAAAGTGGTTGTTTCATCTGATCAGTGGCAAATCACTTACGCATGGATTAATCTTCTCACTAACTTAATTACTCAGCAAAATCAACCTTTTTCTAAGGCAGATCTTAGCTCTCAGTTAGTGAATAAAGAAAATATTGAAAATATTTGGAATGATCTTATCAAGAAAAAAATCCTCCTTCCTCTTTCAGGGGAGAGAGCTCTTTTAATTTCTGAAAATCTAAGAGAACTCTCACTAAAAAAAGCTTTTTCTGAAGAAGAGCTCTATCAAACCCTTAGTCATTTTGCCATCAAGAAAGCTCCTAGGGAATTAACAGAATTCATCTATCGTGGAGATGAAACTTTTAAAGGAATCGAAAAGTACCTTTGTTTTGGAACAGAAGAAACCATTCCTCTGAGTGAAGGAGCTGACAAAGTGGTTGCTCTTTTATCTTCTCAAAGTGACATTCAGGACTTTTTAAAAACTCTAGGTCCGATCAAAATTATTCACTCTTTTTTTCGATTTTTCCTTGTGACATCTGTGCAAGCTTTTAAAGAAAAGATAAAAATCTCTCAAGGACAGGGAGAGCCAATCTTCAGAAGAATTCATGAAGATCTTGCCACTTTAACAACGATCCTTAGAAAAGAACAAGCCGATTCAGAAACACTATTATCTGCTGCTACTTACCTCACAGACATGATTAAAATAGCAACAAAAGGACAGGCACAATTTGAAAGAAGGCTGGAAGCTTTTGACCGCTCTGAAAAAACTCTTTTATCCTTCTTTGAAGAACAAGAAAGAGGATTTAGTGAAGTACAAAAAATCGTCACAACCATTCGAGATGAAGGGCAAGATGCTTATGAAAAATACAAAAGCCTAAAAGAAGGTTTTGAAAAAGTAAAGAGATTTTTAGAAGAATCTCCTGTAAAAGTAGAGGCTCTACAAAAAGAATTAGAAGATATTTCTAATCAAGACAATCCTATTTTTTTGAAAACCTTTATTAAAGAACTTGAAAGTTTGAAAAATCAGCTTGTTGCACAGGACTTTCAAGAAAAAGAGATGAAGACATTGAACCTCCCCTCTCTTCCAGAAAACAATGACTTTTCTCTTTTGGAAAAAAAAGAGGAGCAAATGGATGGTTCTTTGACCATTATCCAGGAGAAATATCAACAGAAATATGAATTTCTTTCTCCGATTTTGGTTCAAATGGAGAAGGAGTGGAATAGGGATCCTCTTAACCTTCTCACAAAAGGAAAGCAGCGTCTAGAAAAAATTCTACAAGAAAAACAAGAAAATATAACCAACACATCTAAAACAATATTAGAGCTTACTAAATCTGATACGCTTCATACAATCTCAGATCTTTTTGTTCCTGTTAAAAGTGAATGGTTTTCTAAAATGACCAAGCTTCTTGAAGGAGATGCTTGGCGCGTTCGGGAAAAAGCTCTTTCTTCCTTATATCATCTAAAAACCTTTGCTAAAAATGAGCTCCCTATTGAGGAGGTGCAAAAGGCTCTTTTATTTAGAAAAATCTATGAAACGCACCCTAAAGTCAGGCTTCTTATCAATAATCCTGATTGGGCGATCTATATGACGGTCGTACTTCAAGAGTGTTGGCAAACAGAGCAAGAGAAAATTAAAGAGGACATTAAAGAGCGGTTTGAAACACTGCAAGAAGTTCAAAATCAAATCAGTCATGAACCTAATTTAGAAAAGCAAAGAAAAATCATTGCCTACTGCCAAGGAAAACAGAAAGAGCTCAATGCTGTTTTAGATAATCTCACTGGTATGCAAGATCAAATGGGGCTGGCCATTCAATTCCTTGGGGATATGAAATCTCAACTATTTGCCATCCAACAAGATCTGAAGGAGATCCAGGCAGATGTAAAAGAAATTAAAAAAGGGGTTGAATTTCTTGTAGGAAAACCAATTGATGAACTTTTCTCCTTTCGCAAGGAGATGGCAGCTCAAAACCCTGCTCTTAATAAAGTCTATATTTCTATTGATTGCTATTCTGTTGAAAACAACAACGAGAAAAAACCTCTCATGGATGAGGTATTGACCTTTATCACTTATCCAAAAGAGAAGGAAACTAGAAAAGGATCTGTTTCAAAGCGACCTGCATTCAAAGGTAAAACAACCCTTCTCATTACCGGAGAACCGGGGGCTGGAAAATCGACTTTTATGCGTCATTTAGAACATGAATTATGGGAAAAGAAAAAAGCTGCATGGAAAGATATAGGCAAAGCTGAGTCTAAAAAAATCATTCCGATTGTTTGCTCTTTACCTCGTCTTCAACAACCCTTAACAGACCTTGTTCAAGAAACATTAGAGCGAGAATATGGTTTTGATGAAAGAAATATTCGAGAGCTAAAAGATAAAGCAAGAGAAGGAATCTATAACATTGTCTTTATCTTGGACAGTTATGATGAAATAAACCCCCGCTACCAATACAAAAACCTCTATGACAGTAACGATTTAGAACTGTGGGGAAACCCCGTTTCTATGGGATTTCCAAAAGTCATCATCACCTCTAGAATTGAATATTTAGAATCCCATCCTGGGTACGACTCTCTTTTTCACCCTAAAATATCAGATGCCCTTGAAGATTATGATGCCCAAAGCCGTTACATGGAAAGACGCATTGCCCCCTTCGTAGATCAGAGGAATGATTACTTCAACCAAATCTATCTACGATCCATTCAAAGACGATGGGATGGAAAAAAGTACAATCAAAAAAATATGAAGATACTCATTGAGCTGCTAAATATAGAAACACCCATTGAACTTTCCGATATTAAAGAGCATTTTGACCCTGTATTCCTCCAAAGAGAAGAAAAATATCTCGAGGAGCTGTGGAGTCCTAAAAAATATCTAAGTGAAATCAAAGCGATTCCAGAATTAGAGGAATTCCTTAAAACCCCTTTTATGACTGAAATCATTGTCGATGTATTGCCAGGGATTAGACAAGAACTGGGAAAAGAAAGCACTGACCTTGCCCCGAAAAAGTGGACGGATATGATATAGACTTTTCAAGAAAATGAGGAGTTTAAAAGAATGAAGAAATTTGACGAAGAATTCAAAGCCAATGCAGTTCGTTTAGTCAGAGAAGAAAGGATGAAAATCAAAGACGTGGCACATGATTTAGGAATTGGTAAATCAACGCTTAGCTACTGGTTAGGACTCAATCGAAAGGGAGAGCTTATCAAAACGGCAAGTCAAAAAAAAGAAGATGAAGATATGAGAAAACTCAGAAAAGAGAATCGCATCTTAAAAGAGGAAAGAGACATCCTAAAAAAAGCCATGGGCATCTTCTCATCAATGTCAAAAGCAGATACAGAATTATGAAAAAGCTAAGGAACCAGCATTCCATAGAGAAGATGTCCAAGGTATTCAGGGTGTCAAAAAGCGGCTATTACCGCTTTTTGACTTCCTCCCATGGTAAAAGAGCCCAAGAAGAAAAGATCTTAGAAGGAGAAATTGAAGTACTTTTTCATGAACATAAATCAAGAGCAGGCAGCCCGAAAATATGGGTAGATCTTAAAGAAAAAGGATACGCATGTGGCAGAAAAAGAGTGGCTAAGATCATGAAAAAGAAGGGGTTGTCAGCAAAAGTTCCTAAGAAATGGAAGGGAGTAAAAAGAGTTGTGGATCAAAAGAAACCCAACCTTCTTAAGCAGGATTTTCATGCCTCATCACAAAACTATAAGTGGGTCAGCGATATCACCTATATCCGCACAGGGAAAGGATGGGCATACTTGTGTGCGATCATGGACCTTTACTCCAGAAAAATCGTAAGTCACAATGTGAAATCACACATGAGACAAGAGGTTGTTGTTCAGGCATTAGAACAAGCAATGGTAAGAAGAAAAGGTTCAAAAAAAGGACTAATTTTTCATTCAGACCAAGGAGTACAATATGGGTCACAATCAGTTGAAAAGCTTCTTGAGCACAACGGAATCATAGGAAGTATGAGCAGCAAAGGAAGCTGCTATGACAATGCTGCAATGGAGAGTTTCTTTAGCACCTTGAAGAGAGAGTGTGTAAGAGGCAAGATTTACAAGGATGTGAAAGATGCTGAAAATGAAATATTTAACTACATAGAGTGTTATTACAATACTAAAAGAAGACACTCAACATTGGGATACGTAAGCCCAACAAAATTTGAAGAAAAGTGCCAAAAAAGCCTATATTAAAACCGTCCACAAAATCGGGGCAAGGTCAAACACCATTGAAAGCGTCGCTATCCTGGAGCCACATCCCTTTGTTTGTCTCGACCGGTGCCTAATCGTTGCAAAGGTTGATTCTATCGGGTTTGTCGTCCTAATGTGCTGCCAATGCTGGGCTGGATAGTCATAGAAAGTGAGGAGCTGATCCTCATCTTTCGTCAAGCATTTACATGCCTTTGGGTGCTTTGCTTTTATTCCCTCCTCTTTTGTTGGAGACATATACATACCATGGATCATTGACTTTGCATCAACCTGAACCGATTTTGGCATCTTATCGAGGATATAGCTAAAATATTTCGTTTTAGTTATAATTTTTTGAATGACATATTCGCTAGATTTTAGAAAAAAAGTTCTATCGATCCGAAGCAAAGAAAAATTAAGCTTTGCCCAAGTAGCAAGACGCTTTGGAGTAAGTGTAAATAGTGTGTTTCTCTGGTCTAAGAGGTTAGAGCCGAGGCGCACTAAAATCAGACCTGCAATAAAGATTGATAGAGAGATCTTGATGGAGGATATCAAGAAATACCCTGATGCCTTCAACTATGAACGAGCACACCGTCTCAAAGTAAGCACTTCAGGCATTCGGTGTGCCATGAAGAGGTTAAGAATTAGCTATAAAAAAAACTCTCAACCATCCCAAGGCCTGCGAAACAAAAAGACAAATCTTTCAAGGAAAAATCGCAGAATATAAACGTTTGGGAAAGCCAATTGTATATATTGATGAAAGCGGGTTTGCCCATGATATGCCCCGCACCCACGGTTACTCCAAAATAGGACAGCGATGTTTTGGTACTCATGATTGGGGAGCAAAAGGAAGAACAAATGCAATAGGGGCATTACTTGGAACAAGCCTCCTTACACTTGCGTTATTCGAGTGCAATATTAATACAGACGCCTTTTCCATTTGGGCAGAGGAGGACTTGCTACCGAAACTTCCCTCTGAAAGTATTCTGGTTATGGATAATGCTTCATTCCATAAAAGCAAATCTATGCAAGAGAAGATCCACGCTGCAGGCCATACCTTGGAATATCTTCCTCCCTATTCCCCTGATCTAAACCCTATTGAACACAAGTGGGCACAGGCAAAGTCTAAGCGAAGAAAATATCAATGTGGAATAGACGAACTTTTCAAGGAGCACTGCCTATAACTAATTTAAGTCACTTTAGCTATATTGGCAGTTTTGTGTACCCAGCAACGTTGCTGAGCACATCCAGGAAACTCCTCTTTTCAAGCAGTCCAAAATCCGAGAGCCCCATCTCCAACTGATAGTTTTGGGCCCTGTTTCAGTCCTTTGGATTTAAGATCCTGCAGCACTGTTTTCCAAGACAGCTTGCTTTCTCCGTCGTAAATCGCAACCATTTCCTTTGTTCCATCCGCAAGTGCCCCTATGATAACAAGCAAGCAAGGGCGATCGCTACTGAGCCTCACATTGAAGTAATACCATTCGTAAAAAGTAAAGTCATAAATTTAATTGGTCTTTTCATATAAGCTGTTTGACTTTAACAGGAGGTGAGTGTTGAGAGGAAGAAAGGCCGCTCAGATAAAAGGACTTGATCAGTACGATTTCGATAAGCTTGCTAAAACAGAGGGGAGTCCAAGAGAAAGGAGGAGGTTTCTGGCATTTGCCCATCTCCAAGAAGGGAAGACGTTTACAGAAACAGCAGCCTTTGTACGGGTGAAACTCAGGTCTTTGATGAGGTGGATCAAGAGATTTAGAACGGAAGGTTTCGAAGGGTTAAAAGATAAGCCGGGTAGAGGTAAGAAGCCATTGATACCTCTAGAAAATCAAGCTGCATTCAGGCAAGCTGTTTTAGAGCTGCAAGAGAAGAAAGTAGGTGGTCGTATCAAAGGGAGGGACATTTTGGAATTGATGAAAACAAAATATGGAGTCGACCCATCTTTGAAGACGGTATACAATACATTGAAAAGGGCTGACCTCGTCTGGATCTCGGGTCGATCAATTCACCCCAAGGCAGACTTAGAAGCCCAAGAGACTTTTAAAAAAACTTCTCAGAAAAAGTAGTTGAGGCATTGCCAGCAGGAGTAGAAATAGAGTCTGTTGATATTTGGTTCCAAGATGAGGCTAGAGTGGGGCAAAGAGGCACTGTAACCCGTACATGGGCCAATAAAGGAACACGTCCTCGGCTCGCACGTCAGCAGCAATTTGAATACGCTTACATATTTGGAGCTATTTGCCCCGTTAGAGATGAAGCTGTAGGCCTTGTAATGCCAGCTGTAAATACAGAGGCAATGCTTGTGCATCTTGAGCACATTTCCATGAAGATTCCTGAAGGAAGGCATGCAGTTATTGTGCTGGATAGAGCTGCTTGGCATACAACAAAGCGACTTAAAAGGTTTAGCAACATAAGCCTTCTACCGCTTCCTCCGGTTTCTCCAGAGTTGAATCCAACAGAACAAGTATGGCAAACGCTTCGAGATGAACATCTAGCGAATCGCTGTTATGAAGATTATGATGCGATTACAATGGCCTGCTGCGATGCATGGAATGCATTTGTTGACACTCCAACCAGAGTGAGAAGGCTCTGCTCAAGACCGTGGGCTATTTTATGACGTTATTTTTTACGAATGGTATTACATAAAGCTCAGCAAAAGCCTGCTCAGCCTATTCAGTGAGATAAATTGTTGCTTTAATTTTCTTAGTCGACTTAGATTTTGCTTTATTTTGACTTTTTTCTTCTTTAACAGCTTGGTTCATAAACATCTTTAGAGTTAATTGCTTATCCTTTTGCTTCTGATTTCTTCAACAGTTTTTATTCGTAATATTTATTATGACCAAAATCATGCCAAATAATTTGAACAGTGACATCAAAGACTGATTGATTTTTTGATGGAGGTGATCTGCTAGGGGAAGAACATCTCTTTGAAAAGCTTCAAACTTTCTTCTGATATGGCTGTAGCAGGAACACAGGGGCAAGTGGTCACAGTTTGTATATTATCAACGACTTAGCTTTGTTTTTTTTATAAAGCGCTTATTTTTAGTAATTTATAATTTAATTTTAATTTAAATGTTTAATAATATATTTATATATATTATAATATAATTATTCAAATTAAATGGGGGTTAAAAAACAGGGACTTTTCATAAAAAAGTTTTGACATCGACTAAGATTTAACGGAAGATAACACTTCTGATTAACTTAGAGGTGTTTATGTCAAAGAAACAAGTGGCCAAGTTCTATTCTGAAGTAGATCAACTCCTAGATCAGCAAGCCTTCATTGAGTCCATAGAAATAGAATTCAAAGATATCCAAGATCCACGTGCTAAAGATAACTTGTCGTATCCGTTGGTTGCCCTACTAGTCATTATCTTAGCAGCGGTCATAGCTGGGGCTAATGCTATCATCCATATTCATGAGTATGCATGTACAAAAATCAGCTTATTCCAACGGCTTCTTGGAATCAAAAAACCTCCCAGCTATACAGTGTTTTGGTGGCTTCTCGTTATGCTAAACCCCCAAAAATTACAAGAGACTTTCATTCGATGGATGAAAGCTCTTCCTGTTGAAGTGAAAAAGCAAATTATCGCAATCGATGGTAAAAGGCTCAATGGGGCATCCAAGCAAACAGTTCATCTTGTCTCGGCTTGGGAAACAGGTCGAAGTTTGTTGCTAGGCCAAGTCAAAACAGAGGAAAAATCAAATGAAATTACTGCCATTCCAGAATTGATAAAAGCCATAGATATCAAAGGATCAATTATCACTATTGACGCTGCAGGCTGTCAGAAAAAAATTGTGGAAGACATTCGCAGGGCAGGAGGCGATTACGTGATAGCTCTAAAAGGCAACCAAGGAACTTTACATGATGAAGCCCAAAACTTCTTCGATCAGGCAAGGGAGGTTGAATATGAAGGGGCAGAGTGTGCTAGGGCCAAGAAAATTGAAAAAGCTCATGGAAGAATCGAGGAGCGAGAAGTTGCTGTAGCCAGTAACCTAGAATGGTTAGACTGTCGAGAAGAGTGGCAAGACTTAAAGACTCTTATCGAAGTAACTTCAAGACGAGAAGTTAGGGGGAAAGTTAGCGTAGAAAAACGTCACTACATCTCAAGCCTTTCTTTAATTCCTCAGGAGGCGATAAAGCTAGTGCGAGGGCACTGGGGAATAGAGAACCATCTTCATTGGATGATGGACGTAGTTTTCAAAGAAGATGCCTGTTGTATAAGCACGGGTAATGCCCCTGAGAATTTTGCGGTTTTTCGGCGAATGGCGCAGTCGATACTTCAGGTAGATGCAAAGGGAACAAAAGGGATAGCAAAGAGACGGCGCCTAGCTGGGTGGAACGATAGCTATCTTATTAAACTACTTGGAATATTAATCAACGACATCTCTGTAAAGTCTTTTTTATGAAAAGTCCCTGGGTTAAAAAATGACTTCAAAAGTCTTAAGTACATTAAATACTTTTACAATGTTAATTGCACAACCATCTTCCATTAGAAAGGAAGTTATCGCTAAAGCAAAAGATACTTATCAGACAACAATGAAAAGTACTGGAGAACCAGACCCACGCGGAGAAATAATTGCAAAACATAATTATCCGAAAGATATTCAAGAGAAGTGGAAAACATTTGGCTATCACGCCTCTAACTTGGATCGATGGAAAGATCAAATTAAATCCGGAAAGGTTGCTGATATAGGTATAAAACTTTATCTTGGTGTTCCTCTTAATAGAAATGGACTAAAGATTGCTTCCCATTTTGCTGCAAATGGGAATGAATCTGTTATACTTGATATTGCATCAGAATCAGGCATCGTTAGAAATGATATTTTTAATACTTACTATGTACCATCATCCAACGGGAATTATATTAGAATTGCTTATAAAGTGTCAGAAGAGTGGCTAAACTACGTTAACAATCCAAGCATGCAGATGAGTACCTCAGCAAGAGTTGGATTAAGTTTAAGTCGCTCTATAGAAAAGTTAATCAATGAAACAAATCAACTACCTAAATAACAGCAAATGGGATAAAAAAGCACTCAATATTTTTTTAATTTTTAACCCACTTAATTAGCAAGTGGGTTAATCTTTTCTCCAAGATTCCTTCCTCCATTTTTCCGAAATTTCCCATATTTTTAAAATGGTAATATTGGTATCCCTTTGAAAACATATAGTGTTAAATGCACGGTTGTAGATAGGTTTTTTATCAGAGCCTATCCCGATAATCTATCCACCCAGTATTTAATAAGGCTAAAATTCAAGAATCCTTTCCAGTAATCTAATTTTCTTTCCCAACCCACAACAAGTCGTCTGAACGGTAGTGTTGCAAAAAATGAGATTTCGATGAAAAACCGCTTAAAGTGTATGCTTAAACCTATTGAAATTCAAGCAGGAAAAACAATCGATTTTTACTTAAGCGATAAACGCGATATGGTCGCAGCATTGACATTCTTTTGCCAAATATCTAGCTTTGGTAATCCTAAAGTAATTAATGTTGATAAATATGCTTGCTATCCTCCCGCGTTCAACGAAATGAAAGGGAACAAAGGATTCACTAAAAAAATGAAACTTCGTCAGGTCAAATACCTTAATAATATATTGGAACAAGACCACAGATCAATCAAAAGACAACATAGCTCTGCCATGGGATATAAGAGTCTGAAGACAGCAAGGAATACAATTACTGGCATTGAAGCCATGCACATTATTTTCAAGGGACAAATTGATGAGATCTCGGATGCAAACGCCCAAGACGTAAAGATATTTATTGAAGACCTTTTCGAGGTTAGAGGCTTAGCCGCCTAGACACCAAAGTTCTAGAAAATTAAAAGCCCCTGCTCGGAGACAAAGGTTTTTGCAACAGAACCCTCTATGGACAGGGAAGAGAAAATTTTTGAAACAGTCGATGCAACGGGCGATCCTGCTGATATCAGACTGAATAGTGAGAAAACAAGCTATGAATACACAGCAGAGCTTGAGCTTGTGATGTCCACAAGAGACAATTTCCTGACATGGAAAGACTACGACTACTAATTCCTTGAATAAGAATTTATTGAAGGGTTTTTCTATAGGGAGTACAATAGTTGCAGATGATATGGAGAAGCCTTTAATGCCGGAAAAAATTAATCCGCGGATCGATATCAGGGACTTTTCATGAAAAAGTTTTGACATTGACTAAGATTTAACAGAAGATAACACTTCTGATTAACTTAGAGGTGTTTATGTCAAAGAAACAAGTGGCCAAGTTCTATTCTGAAGTAGATCAACTCCTAGATCAGCAAGCCTTCATTGAGTCCATAGAAATAGAATTCAAAGATATCCAAGACCCACGTGCTAAAGATAACTTGTCGTATCCGTTGGTTGCCCTACTAGTCATTATCTTAGCAGCGGTCATAGCTGGGGCTAATGCTATCATCCATATTCATGAGTATGCATGTACAAAAATCAGCTTATTCCAACGGCTTCTTGGAATCAAAAAACCTCCCAGCTATACAGTGTTTTGGTGGCTTCTCGTTATGCTAAACCCCCAAAAATTACAAGAGACTTTCATTCGATGGATGAAAGCTCTTCCTGTTGAAGTGAAAAAGCAAATTATCGCAATCGATGGTAAAAGGCTCAATGGGGCATCCAAGCAAACAGTTCATCTTGTCTCGGCTTGGGAAACAGGTCGAAGTTTGTTGCTAGGCCAAGTCAAAACAGAGGAAAAATCAAATGAAATTACTGCCATTCCAGAATTGATAAAAGCCATAGATATCAAAGGATCAATTATCACTATTGACGCTGCAGGCTGTCAGAAAAAAATTGTGGAAGACATTCGCAGGGCAGGAGGCGATTACGTGATAGCTCTAAAAGGCAACCAAGGAACTTTACATGATGAAGCCCAAAACTTCTTCGATCAGGCAAGGGAGGTTGAATATGAAGGGGCAGAGTGTGCTAGGGCCAAGAAAATTGAAAAAGCTCATGGAAGAATCGAGGAGCGAGAAGTTGCTGTAGCCAGTAACCTAGAATGGTTAGACTGTCGAGAAGAGTGGCAAGACTTAAAGACTCTTATCGAAGTAACTTCAAGACGAGAAGTTAGGGGGAAAGTTAGCGTAGAAAAACGTCACTACATCTCAAGCCTTTCTTTAATTCCTCAGGAGGCGATAAAGCTAGTGCGAGGGCACTGGGGAATAGAGAACCATCTTCATTGGATGATGGACGTAGTTTTCAAAGAAGATGCCTGTTGTATAAGCACGGGTAATGCCCCTGAGAATTTTGCGGTTTTTCGGCGAATGGCGCAGTCGATACTTCAGGTAGATGCAAAGGGAACAAAAGGGATAGCAAAGAGACGGCGGCTAGCTGGGTGGAACGATAGCTATCTTATTAAACTACTTGGAATATTAATCAACGACATCTCTGTAAAGTCTTTTTTATGAAAAGTCCCTGGGATCGATATAGCCTTTAAGAAAATATTTGGCACAGAAGAAAATAAAGATCTCCTCATCTCCTTGATTAATTCTATTGTAGGAGAAGAAGATCATGTTGTTGATGTGACCTTGCTCAATCCCTACAATCAGAAGAACTTTAAGAACTACAAGCTCTTCATCTTAGATATCAAAGCTGAGGGAGATCACGGCAAAAAATTTAACATTGAAATCCAAATTACAGATGAAGCCGATTACGACAAAAGAGCTCTATACTATTGGGCAAAGCTCTACGCAGAGCAGCTTAAAGAAAGAGATGACTATGGCACCCTCGAAAAAGTTATCGGAATCCATATCTTAAACTTCACCTCCATCTTAGACTCTGAAAAGTATCACAATGCTTTCCATATTACAGAAAAGGAAACAGGGATCCATTATTTCAAAGAGCTTGAGCTTCATACAATAGAACTGAAGAAATTCAACGACCGCCTAGGAAAAGAATTTGAAGATATTGGATCCAAAATTCAAAATGCCCTAGATCTGTGGTCTGCATTTTTAATACGACGAGATCTCCTCAGCAAAGTTAAATTGGAAGCTTCCTTAGATGATGCTCCAGTGAAAAAGGCGATAAACGTTCTCAATGTGATGAATTTTTCAGATGAAGAGCGTGAGATCTATGAATGGAAGCTCAAGTGGCTGAGAATCGAAGTAAATACCCTAAAGAAATACGAAGAGAAAGGACGTGAGGAAGGAGAAAAAAGTAAATCTATAGAAATTACTAGCAGAATGTTAAAATGTGAGAGTCCTATTGAAGATACAGGGTTAACCAAAGAAGAAGTAAAACACCTCAAAGGATCGGAATGATACGGAAAAAATATGGCTTCAAGTTTTAATGCTATTAAAAATTATTTGTGTGGACCACGTGTCAAAGGAAGCTTAATTTATGAAAATTTATCTCACAATTGTCGGTATACAGGGTTACACGGGACGCGGTTACATCGGATTAAAGAGCAAATAGAAAAAGGAAAGCTTGATCAGCATGAAAAAGACTTTTATGTTTATTCCAATTGGGAATGGAATGCAGGGAAAGCTGCATTTTGGGCAAAGAATAAAAAGGATGCGGTGATCTTAGAAGTTGGGTCTGATCAGCCTACGATCAAGAATCGTGCATTTAATACCCTCTTATTCCCAAAAGAAAATCAAGACTTGAAGATTCTAAGAGTATGGAAAGTATCTCATTCTTGGTTGGAAAAAGCATGGAGGCATCCCCCTAGCGACTAGTTCCTTTATATTTTTTCATACATACAATAACAAACTCTTTTTGAAAATACCAAAGCATGAGGATTAGACTAGGTTAGATGTATAACTACCCCATGAGCCTATCCCGATAATGGGACTGTTGAGAACTGGCATAATTTTCTAAAATAATTTAAGCTCTTTCTCTTTTTAGATGGAGGATTCCCATGCAACAAGTTGAGATGATTTGCTTAGAAGACTTAGTTCCAGAAAGCCACAATTACCGTAAATTTGCCAAGATTTGGTCATTTAGTTTTGTGGAGAAAAGACTCAGGAAACTGGAAAAGGACAATCCCCATAAAGGGCATGGCTTGCTGCGGATATTCAAGTGTTTATTGCTGCAGTTTATGGAGAACTGCAGCGATAGAGAATTAGAACGCTTTATCCAAGAAAACACTGCAGCTCGATGGTTTTGTGGGTTTAACCTGAGAGACAATACCCCAGATCACACAGTCTTTTGTCAGCTTAGAAAAAAAATAGGGACCAATATCTTGTCCAAGATCTTAGCTGATCTAAGAGATCAGCTAAAAGATCAAGGACTTATGAGTGAAGTTTTTACCTTTGTAGATGCAACCCATTTAATTGCTAAAGCGAACTTATGGGAGGAAAGAGATAAGGCGATTGCAGAAAAATACGAGAAACTGAACAACGAAAACATCTCACAATTTTCTGCAGACGTTCAAGCAAAGATTGGTTGTAAAGGGAAGAATAAATACTGGTATGGTTATAAGCAGCATACCAGTGTAGACATGCAGACAGGTCTTATCAATAAGGTTGCGATTACTCCGGCTAATATCACAGATGCCTCAGGTTTCAAACACGTCTGTCCCTCGCAGGGAGCTAGCTATATGGACAAAGGATATTGTATAAGTCCCGCGCCCAGAATAGCTAAGGCAAAGGGGGTACATCTAGGCGCTATCAAAAAGAATAACATGAAGGGCAAAAATAAAGATCAGGATCGGTGGTACAGTTCCGTGAGGGCCCCTCATGAGCGGGTCTTTTCGCAAATAGAGAAACGAGTGCGGTACCGAGGAATCGCGAAAAATCAGTTTTCAAGTTTTATGCAAGCTATTTGTTACAATCTGAAGAGGCTTGCGGTTCTAGATCCCCCAAATTTGTGTCTCTCCTAGGGAGAGGTGTGTCCAAATGGACGGAATTTTCCATTTCTAAACACTTACAAACTACAAAACCTATCAAAAAGCACCTGTTTTTTCGAACTCAAAAGTTTTACATCCTGAAACTTCTGAATCTCTTTGGTTCTAAACAGCCTCATTATCGGGATAGGCTCATTTGAAATCATTCAAAGACTACGACTCCATTTTTAACTCAGGGAATTAAAGGGTTTGTTTGGTGCGCTTGCGGCGCGTTGTGGGCTTTTTAGAAAGCTCTGTAAGAAGTGCCCGTTTTTCAGTTTGGGCTTTGGGTGGTTTGTCGAGAAAATCATCAAGATGGATGAGATGAGCCAGGAGGCTTTCTTGCGTTTTATGAAGAGCGGCAGAAAGGTGGGTGTCATCTGCAACTTCTTTGAGTGCTGCGGCATTTTTGATCAGTTGATCTAATGTCGCGTCGATTTCATTTAGTATTTTTCTCCGATTCATAAAAATCCTTGTTATTTTTTTGTATAATTATAGCGAATTAAAAATGTCAATATTAGTTTAATAGAATTCATGTAAGAGGTTGATATTTTTATGGAAAGAATTTTCATTTTCTGGTAAACCCGATCTGTTATGTTTAAGTTTTGTCCATTAGCATCGGGTTCGAAAGGGAATGCCATTTACATTGGTACAGGAGAGACGAAACTCTTAATCGATACAGGAATTAGTTTTAAGGCTCTCGGTGAAAAGTTAGGGGAGATCGATGTCGATATAGGGGAAATCGATGCGGTCCTTGTCACCCATGAGCATGGGGACCATATTCGGGGGCTTGAAAAGACGGCGAATAAGCTAGGAATTCCCGTTTTTGCGAATAGCGAGACGGCAAAGGCTGCAATTGGGGAAATGAAGGAGCGTCCACGCTTTAAGATCTTTTCGACGGGGGAAGCCTTTGAGTATGGCGAGATGGAAATTCATCCCTTCAGTGTGCAGCATGACACGCTTGATCCAGTCGCATTTACGATTCGTTTTGGGGAGATCAAGATTGGTATATGTGCGGATCTTGGATTTGTCACAACGCTTGTGCGGGCCCATCTTTTGGAATGCGATTATCTCTATATCGAGGCGAATCATGAGCCGTCGATGGTTTATGCGTGCAATCGGCCGATGGTTTACAAACAACGGGTGCTTGGCCGGCAAGGACACTTGTCAAATGATGCATGCGCAGAGCTTGTAAGAGAGATTGATCATGAGGGATTGAAGCATGTCTATTTGGCGCATCTTTCAGCTGAATGCAATAACCCTGAGCTTGCAGTGAAGCGGGTGAAGGAACGGGTGCAGCGGGAACTTTCCATTTCAATTGCTTATCAGGAAAAAGTCAGTCAAATTATAATGGAATCATAAGGCCATCGTAGGCGATATCCACTTTGATATTGAGTCCACATTCTTGGATAATATCGTTGTGGAGTTGGAGCTTAATCTGTAGATCGGAATCGTTATGATTGGGATCATGGTGTGTGACGAGCCATTCATTTACGCCGGTATATTTAAGAAGGACGGTTGCATTGGGAATCGAAGAGTGACCCCATCCCGTTTTTCGATAGTATTCTTCAGGGAAGTACTGCGCTTCATGAACGACAAGGTCGCAATCCTTGAGAAAATCAATCAGTCCAAGATGAGGTTCTAAAAGAGGATGTTTGCGGTGGATCTCGTTAGGATGTCCATGATATCCGAGGAGAACCTCATTATCGGTAATGTATCCTATGGTTTTATTGGGGGCTTTGATTTTGAAACCAACGGTGGGACCTGGATGATTTGTAAAATGGCAGTCAATAATAAGATCT